>NZ_CP019285.1:2560976-2881098 GCF_000226975.2 Halobiforma lacisalsi AJ5
GTTCGACGACGCCGTCGACGAGCCAGACGACGTCGAGCGGAACGAAGACGAACAGCATGTGAACGTCCCGGGTCTTCGCCGCGTCGAACCGGAACGCGAGCGCGTAGTCGTCGGGAAGCGATCGGCGGAACATGAGTCCGCGGGTCTGGCTGACGATCGAATCCGCGAGGTCGACCGTCGATGCAAGGGTCGTCGGCTCGCCGTCGGCCGGTTCGTGACGTACGCGCACGACCTCGAGTGGATCCCGGGACCTCAAAAAGCTCACGTCCGTCGGCCGGACGGCGGCCGCCCCCGGGGACGTCGCGTCTACTCCGGCGAATCCGGTTCGGCGCCCTCGGTCCGGACGACGTCGCCGTCCTCGTCGAAGGCGAACGCGGCATCGGTGTCGTCCGTGCTCGAGTTCCCGTCGCTCGCTTCGGACTCTCCGCTGTTCCCGTCGTCCCGTGATTCCGCTTCAGTGATCTCCTCGAGTCCCGCGACGTCGTCGAGCGACGCGGCCTCGCGGTCGCCGTCGGCGTCCGTGTCGAACCGATCCAGCGCCTCCGAGAGGACCGTCGCCTGCTGGCTCAGTTCGTCCGCGGAGTTCGACACCTCGGTCAGCGCGGAGGTCTGCTCCTCGGCGGCCGCGGCAACCGTTTCGGCTTCGGCGGTCGTCTCTTCCGAAATCGTCGCCACTTCGTCGACCATCGCGACGACCTCCTGGGTCGACGCGGCCTGCTGTTCGGTCGCCGCCGATATCTCCTGGACGCCGTCGTTCGTCTGGCCGGCGTAGTCGGCGATGTCCTCGAGCGCCGTGACGACGTCGGAGACGAGGTCGTTGACCCGTTCGATCTCCTCGCTGGTTTGATCGACCTCCGTAGCCGATCGCTCGGTCTGGGTCTGGACCGCCTCGAGGCGGTCGCCGATCTGCTTTGCGGCCCCCTTGACGTCCTGGGAGAGTTCCTTGACCTCCGCGGCGACCGTGCTGAACCCTTCCGTGTCGCTGCCGCTCGCGGAGCGGGAGGCCTCGATGTTGGCGTTCAGCGCGAGCATGTTCGTCTGCTCGGCGATCTCGGCGATCGTATCGGCCAGTTCGTCGATCTGGTCGACCTGCTCGCGCAGTTCGTCGAACTCGGCGACGACGTCGCGGTACTCGTCCTCGAGGTCGTCACAGGCGTCGATCGCCTCCTGGGCGGCCTCGCGCCCGTCGCGGCTGGTGCGGGCGGTTCGTTCGGCGATGTCGGCGACGTCGTTCGAGGAGGCCGCGATCTGCTGGGTCGTCGTCGACAGGTTGTTCATCTGGGTGTCGACCGACTGCAGCGACTGGTGTTGCCGTTCGGCGCCATCGGAGATTTCCTGGATCGAACTGCTGACCTCCCGGCTCGCGGAGCGGACTTCCTCGCTCGAGGCAGTGACCTGCTCGCTGGCCGTCGCGACGTCGGTCGCGAACTGAGTGAGCCGGTCGATCGTCGTCTCGATCTCGGCGAGCATCTCGTTGAACTCCTCGGCGATCTCGGTCATCGCCTCGTGTTCGCCGTCGGCGTCCATTCGGACGGTCAGGTCGCCGTCGGCGGCCGACTGCATCACGTCGCTGTAGTCGGTGGCCTTCCGCTCGAGGTGGTCGTTGATCCGCTCGACCTCCTCGCGCTCGGCTTCGGCCTCGGCGCGGGCCCGCTCGGCCTCGTGGATCGTGTCCTTGAGTTCGGCCCGCATCGAGTCGAAGCCGTCGTAGAGTCGCCCGATATTGTCGATGCGCTTCGTCTCGAGATCGACGTCGAGGTCCCCCTCCTCCATTCGGGCGGCCTTTTGGGTGAGACGGTCGATCGAAGCGGCTGTATTGCGGCCGAGAACCGCCCCGACGAGACCGATCAGGAGGACCCCGCCGACCGTGGCCAGCGTGCCGTACTGGTTGACCGTGTCGACGAACCCGTAGGCGTCCCCGGCCGACGTATGGGTCAGCACGATCAACCCCATCTCCGTGCCGTGGTAGGCCGCGACGTAGCCGTCCGGTGTGAACTCGTAGGGTTCGTCCGCGAGCGAGCCGCCGGGCGACCCCTCGTACGCGATGGCGTCCGAGTGGGTGGGGCTCTGACTCCCGAGAGCCTCGTCGAGCAGGCTGTGGTCGTTCTCGTACTCCTCGAGGAAGCGGTTCCCGACGAAATCGCCCTGGAGCGCGTCCTGTCCGGTCCCGGTGAACGTGCCGTCGAGAACCAGTCGGCCGTCGCGATCGACCGCGAACGTGACGGAATCTCGCTCCTCGCCCCCGCCGAGGTCCGTCATCACGTCCTCGAGGTCGAAGGTCATCACGATGGCCGTCCGGTCCGAGCCACTGGTGCTGACGTAGTAGGAGACGGCCGCCGAACCGTCGGTTTCGTAGGCATCGGTGCGCTGGACCTCGACCGCGGACAGTTCGGAATCGATCCGATCGCGGTCTGGGAAATCGACGTCCTCGAGCGTCTGGGCGTCGTCAGCGGTCGTCGCGAGGAGATCGCCCGTCTCCTGGTCGACGTAGTGGACGTCGACGACCTGTCCGGAGAGATCCAGTTGCAGGTCGTTGAGGTACGACTGGATCTCGCCGACCTCCCCGTCCTCGACGACGGGCGTGTTGGCGGTACTCGCGGTTCGCCGCTCGTTTTGCTCGTTCCAGTTGTCGATCGTGATCGCCTCCTGTCTCGCGAACGCCTCCTGGTCCTCGAGGGCGTTCGCCTCGACGCTGTCGGTGACGCTCGCCGTCGCGACCAGGCCGATCGCCCCCACCGAGAGCGCCAACAGTAACAGAACGATGCCGAACTTGAGCGCGTAACTGCGCCTGATGACCGCCGGAACCAGACCTCGCATCTTCCCGATCATGAGTTCGAAGTATAATTCTCCTGTCTCTGATAACCTCAAAAATCTTTCTCCGGATTCTATCACTGATGATTACTGATGGGTATGGCGACGAACGGACGGAGGATTCAATTCCTCGCGGCCCCAATCCCGGGCCGGATGGAAAAAACGCCCCAGGGGACGCCGGTCGGAGTCGACGACCCCTACGAGTACGCGGGCGTCTGCGATCACCTGACCGGCGAGGGGACGTGCCGGTATGCGTTCGGCCACTACGAGCACGACCCCGAGTTCGCGCGCGAGCGCGCTCAGGAGGACTACGAGTGTCCCGTCGTCGACCCCGAGCGCGAGGAGACGTGGGCCGACTGCCCGCACTTCCGGTCGCGCAACCGCGACCGGGAGTGCGTCCGCTGTGGCCTCGAGGAAAAGCGGATGGCCCACGACGACGAGCGGCCGCTGCTCGAGGAACACCACCTCTCCTACGCCCGTGATGGCGAGGAACTCTCCCACGAGATCACGATCTATCTCTGTCGCTGGTGTCACTCGAAGGTCCACGACTCGTGGGCGCGGATCACCGACGACGCCGCGCCGGAGCCCGAAGCCATCGCGGAACTCGAGGGCCGGCGGAGCCGCGAGCAGGACGAACTGGGCTTCGAGTCGGCGGCGGACCGGTACGACCCGGGTGCGGGCGACGACGCCGGGACGGCCGACGAGTGAGCGGCTCCCGCCCGTTCCGTGGCGCTCGCCGGGAGACCCCTTAACCGCCGGAGTCCCGAACCGCCGACGTGTCACAGGTACTCGTCTACGGCTCGTACGGGTTCGTCGGCTCCCTGATCGCCCGCGAAGCGATCGACCGGGGGCTCGAGGTCGTCCTCGCCGGTCGTGACGGTGACCGGCTCCGGCAGCAGGTCGACGACCTCGACCGGCCGGGCCGGCGGTTCGCGCTCGAGGACCCCGACGTCGTCGCCGAGGCGATCGACGGCGCGGACGTCGACTGCGTGTTGAACTGTGCCGGCCCCTTCTCGAACACGGCCGACCCGCTCGTCGAGGGCTGTCTGCGGACGAACACCGACTACGTCGACATCACCGGCGAAATCCCCGTCATCGAGGGGATCGCCGACCGCGACGCGGCGGCGATCGACGCCGGCGTCTCGTTGCTCCCGGCCGTCGGCTTCTCGGTCGTCGCAATGGACTGTCTCGCGGCGCACCTCGACCGGCGACTCCCCGAAGCCGACGCGCTCGCACTCGGCGCGGACTCGCTGCGCCCGCCCTCGATCGGCACCGTCCGGACCGTCCTCGAGGGGGCCGAAGACGGCGGAGCCGTCTACCGGGACGGGACGCTCGAACGCGTGCCGGCCGCGTGGCGGACGCGACGGATCGACTTCGGCCGGGGAACCAGACCGGCGGTGACGATGCCGACGGGCGACGTCTCGACGGCCCACTACACGACTGGCGTGCCGGACGTGACCGTCTACGTCCTCGCGCCGCCGCCGGTCACGACGGCGCTGAAAGCCCACCGCTACCTCGCGCCGATCGTCGCCGCCACGCCGGTCCGCGAGACGCTGAAGCAACTCGCGGGCTACGTCCGAGAGGGACCCGGTTCGTGGTCCCGAAAGCGCGGGTCGGTGTACGTCTGGGGCGAAGCGCGGGTCGATAGTGAGGCCGGCGAGGGTGGCGACCCCGACGAGAAGGAGCCCCAAACCCGTGCGGTCTCGCGACTCCAGACCCCGGACGCCTACGTCGTGACCGTCGACGCCGCCGTGACCGCGGTCGAACGCGTCCTCGAGGGGGACGTCGACCCCGGCTTTCGAACGCCAGGCGGTGCGTTCGGCCCCGAATTCGTCCTCGAACTCGAGGGCGTCGACGGGTTCTTCGACGAGTCGACGCCCGAATCCGGGACGCCGCCGGTCGACGTTTGCTCGCCCTGAGGGCGGCGGTCGGCTTACACCAGGTCGCCGCGTCCGCGACCCGATGGATTCGCCTCGACCGACGGGATCTCGCCCGTCTCGGCCAGGCTCTTGAACCGACGGAGGCTCTCGCCTGCGACCAGGTCGACAGGGGTGCCGAACCGCGAGAGCACCGCGTCGCCGATCGGGCCGCCCGGCGGATCGTACTCGATCTCGAGGTCGACCAGCGTGCCCCGATCCCCCGGTGCCGGCTCGAACGAGATCGTACACTCGTAGCCGATCGGTGCGCCCTCGAGCGACTGCCAGCGGAGCCGGTCGCCCGGTTCGTCCTCGACCAGCAGGGCCTCCCACTCGAGGGACCGGCCCAGCGGGGCGTCCGCGCGCCAGTGGTGGCGTTCCTCGGCCGCCGGATCGCCGGAGACGTCGGCGAACCGGCCGGCGATCCGGTCGAGGTGGTCGGGATCGCGCCAGTACTCCGTGAGTTCCGCTGCCGGTTGCCCCACGATGATCGATCGCGCGACGGTCGGCTTTCGCTCGTCGTACGCGGCCTCGAGAGCGAGTCCCTCGCCGGCGTCCCCGTCGGTGTCGAGCAGCCGATAGAGCCGGCTACGACCGGTCAATCCGCGGGTGACCAGGGCCGCACCGACCGCCGCCGTCGACGCGCCGGAGAGGGACCGATCCCGGAGGCCGCGTACGACGAGCGCGCCGCCGATCGCCGCCGACGCGACGCGTTCCCACCGGCCGACGTTCGGTTCGTCGGTAGCCCGGGAGCGCCGATCCGGAGGAGCGGTCCGCTCGTCGAACGCGGTT
Source organism: Halobiforma lacisalsi AJ5 (assembly GCF_000226975.2). Taxonomy (NCBI): domain Archaea; kingdom Methanobacteriati; phylum Methanobacteriota; class Halobacteria; order Halobacteriales; family Natrialbaceae; genus Natronobacterium; species Natronobacterium lacisalsi. Next base: position 2,566,496 of record NZ_CP019285.1, read on the forward strand.
TCGCTCGAGTCGGCCGTCATTGTCGCCCTCTCGGAGGACCGCGGAGCGGTTCGACGCGAGGCCGGCCGTGGCCGGGAGCCGCGACGGTCGACGCTGCCGGTCCGGGGGAATGTGGACGTCGGTGCCGGGAACGAACGTTGGGTTGCATCGGTCGTGTGAGGTACTCGAGCGAACCTCACCAATGGTGGTTGGGGCTGCGAGTGCACGCTCGGGGACCTCACCAATGGTGGTTGGGGCTGCGAGTGCACGCTCGGGGAGTCCACCGATGCGGACGCGGGGCTATCGTCGACCGCGGCACGGTTCCAAGGCCGTCACCGAGGGTGAGGAGAACGCACCGCTTGAGGGCGATTGCGGTCGAAAGGCCGACCGGTAGCCGCGAGCCTCCGTCAGTCCAGAATGTCGCCGATTCGCCGCGGTTCGCCCTGCAGGTTCGGCTGCTCTGCGACGATCTTCAGCACTTCGTGGTCCGTGACGTCGTGGTAGGATTTCTCGGTTGCCTCCTCGATGAGGTCCCGCTCGAGGCGGAACTCGGTCCCTTCGTACACGACGTCGACGCCATCGTCGTCGAACGCGAGAGTCGTCATGACCGGCCGTACGAGGTGGGATAATAAAAACGGGGCGGCTGGGAACGCAACCGCCCCGGTTCCCTGCGGCGTTCCCACCGTCATCGAACTCGAGACGGCACGCGGATCTCGCCGATCCTCCCGTACGAGAAAATATTTCATCATTATTTTGACGAAGGGTGACGGAGCGTACGTATGAGCGACGCTAGTCGAAGCGATTCGGGGACGCGACCGACGGGCGACTCCGATCGGGACCTCGAGCGCCGGTGGTGGAAGGAGGCCGTCGTCTACCAGATCTATCCGCGGAGTTTCAACGACTCGAACGGGGACGGGATCGGCGACATCCCCGGCATCCTCGAGAAAGTCGACTACCTAGAAGCGCTGGGCGTCGACGTCGTCTGGCTCAACCCCGTCTACGAGTCGCCGATGGCCGACAACGGGTACGACATCGCCGACTACCGGTCGATCCACCCCGAGTTCGGGACGATGGACGACTGGGAGCGGCTGCTCGAGGAGCTCCACGCCCGGGACATGCGCCTGATCATGGACCTGGTGGTCAACCACACCTCCGACGAACACGAGTGGTTCGTCCGATCCCGGGAGGGCGATCCCGAGTACGCGGACTACTATTACTGGCGGGAAGGGCGGGGCGACGGCCCCGGCGGAAAAGGCCAGCCGCCGAACAACTGGAACTCGTTCTTCGAGGGGCCGGCCTGGACCTACGACGACGAGCGCGGCGAGTACTACCTCCACCTCTTCGACGAGAAACAGCCCGACCTGAACTGGCGCAACGAGGCCGTCCGCGAGTCCGTCTACGAGATGATGACGTGGTGGCTCGAGCAGGGCATCGACGGCTTCCGGATGGACGTCATCAACCTGATCTCCAAACCGGAGGGGCTGCCGGACGGCGACCCCGACGAGGGCCTGACCGGCGCGGAGCACTTCACGAACGGGCCACGATCAGGGCAGTACATCGACGAAATGTGCGAGCGGGTGCTCTCCGAGGAGGAGATGACCGTCGGCGAGATGGTCGGCGTCGACGCCGAGACGGCCCGCGAGTACGTCGGCGGGGACGGCTCCGGCCTCTCGATGCTGATCCACTTCGAACACATGGGCGTCGACACCGGCGACGGCGGCAAGTGGGACGTCGAGGAGCTGGACCTGCTCGAGTTCAAGGACGTCATCACCGACTGGCAGGAAACGCTGGCCGACGAGGGGTGGAACTGCCTCTACCTGAGCAACCACGACCAGCCGCGGGCGGTCTCCCGGTTCGGCGACGACGGCGAGTACCGGCGCGAGTCGGGCAAGCTGCTCGCCACGTTCCTGTTCACGCTGCAGGGGACACCCTTCGTCTACCAGGGACAGGAGATCGGGATGACGAATACCACGTTCGAGACGCGAGACGAGATTCGGGACGTCGAGGCCGCGAACTTCGTCGAGGCGGCCCTCGAGTCCGGCGAGTACGACTCCTACGAGGAGGTCCGCCCGATCGTCGAGGCACGGAGCCGGGACAACGCCCGGACGCCGATGCAGTGGTCCGACGAGCCACACGCCGGATTCACCGGCGAGGAGGGTGACGGCGAGCCCTGGCTCCCGGTCAACGACGACTCCGAGGCGGTCAACGTCGCGGCCGCGCGGGCCGACGGGGACTCGATCTGGCACTACTACCGGGAGTTGATCGACCTCCGGGAGCGCCGGGACGTCTTCGTTTACGGCGACTACGAACTGCTGGCGCCGGACCACCCCGAGGTGTTCGCGTACCGGCGGACGCTCGAGGACGAGACGCTGGTCGTCGCCTGTAACTTCTTCGACGGCGAGCCGACGGTCGAACTCCCGGCGCTGGCGGAGGCGGAGGAGTCGCCCGACCTCCTGCTCGGGACCCACGGGCACGGCGACGAGAACGGGGGCCGGCGACGATCGGACTCGGGAGCGACACTCGAGTTGCGCCCCTACGAGGCCCGCGTGTACGAACTGTAGCCGGCGCGTTCGTCCGAGGCGACGGTGTACGTCGAGTCGGGCAGTCGGTTCGTCGCGAGTCGCGACGGGCCGCCGGGTGCCCGTCTGCTGTGCGTCAGACGACGCGCGAGCTTTATTACTGGGGGGTCACATTGGATGCGAGTGTGGCCTTCAGCAGGGATCCGCTCGACGAACTCGTCGTCCCCGACGGGACCGAGGTCAAGGAAGTCGCCGTAGAGACGGACGGAGACGTCCTCGTCGGTAGCAGAGCGACGATCGAGTTCGGCGTCCGCGGTCGGAACGTACTCGCGGGCGAGAGCGTCGAGGTCGACGGCGAGATCGAAGCCGAGGGCGACTGCCGGCTGGACATGTGGTGTGACGTCGCCGAGAACGTCCTGGTCGGCGAGGACGCCTACATCGGCGAGCGGGTCCACATCGGCGGCGAACTGAAAGTCGCCGGCGACTTAGACATCGGCGACGACGTCGACATCGAGGAGGGATTCGAGGCCAACGGCTGGATCGTCATCCGGAACCCCATGCCGACGATCGTCTTGCTTTTCGTCTACCTCAAGCACCTCCTGCTGATCGGCGAGGAGGACACGGCCCAGCGGCTCATTTCGGAACTCGTCGAGGAGGAGGGGGACGACGAACCCGACGCCGACCCGCTCGTGATCCCGCGGAACGCGACGCTGGGCGACGACGCCTGGCGCGTCTCGACGCCCGCGACCATCGGTTCGAACTGCCGGCTCCACGGCAACGTCCGCGCCGAACGCCTCGAGGTCGGCCGTGAGTGCAACGTCTTCGGCAGTCTACGGGCTCGAAACGACGTCTCGGTCGGCGAGGGGACCCGCATTCACGGCGACCTGACGACCCGCGACGGGGACGTCGTCCTCGAGGACGACGCTCGCGTGCTCGGCGACGTCTCCTGTGAGAACCTGCGGCTCGCCCCCGGAGCGGAGGTCGACGGTACGATCCGGGCGACCGGCGAGATCACGATGGAGACGACCGAACGCGAACGGGAGTAGCGCCGCCGGCTTCGTGATGCCGGTCTGGCTGTCGCTGGTCGGTCTCGAGGCGCCACTGCCGAACCTCAGCCGGGCCGGACTGGTTTCTCACGTTCTCTGGGGGACGGTCCTCGGGGGATTCTACGAAGGCGTCTCCCGCTGGCTCTCGTGGCCGCGTCGGTGACGCCCGCCCTCCGGCTCTGGCCGAAATAGGTTTTCGAGGCGAGTCGTGGCTATCGGCGCGAGTTTCTACTGGCGATTTTTACCCCTATTCTTAATACTGATAAATGCGATAGGGAAAGACGAGCATGGTAATAAAAGACACACTTCGCGGATGGAGGTATCCATGCGATCGATCGTACTGACGAAGGGCGTCCCGGACTTCTCGGAGGGGGCAGTGTCGTTCGACGAGGACGGCCACCTGGAGCGAGGGAAGACGCCGACGGTGATGAACCCGAACGACGAGTTCGCGGTCCAGGCGGCGCTCCAGACGAAGGTCCGCCACGGCGGGCACGTCAGCGGGATGAGCATGGGGCCACCGGGGTACGCGGAGGTACTCGAGGAGGCGATGGAATCGGTCTATCTCGACGACAGCTACCTCCTCTCGGATCGGGAACTCGCGGCCTCGGACACGTGGGCGACGGCGATCACCCTGAACGCGGGCCTCGAGACGTACCAGGAGCAGGTCGCGGAGATCGACCTCGTGTTCGCGGGGTTCAAGACGGCCGACGGCGAGACGGGCCAGACCGGTCCACAGACCTGCTGGGGGATGGACTGGCCGATCGTCACCCACGTGATCGCGCTGGACGTCGATCCCGAGGAGCGTCGGCTGCGGGCGAAGCGACTCGTGGAGGGCGACGTCGACGAGATCGAGACGGTCGAAGCGCCCCTGCCGTGTTTCGTCGTCACCGATCCCGAGTTCGAGCCCACCTACCGGAAAGCGTCCCACCGGCTGACCCACAAGCAACTCCGCGCGGAGACCCAGGAGCGGGCGGCCAACCACGAGGAGCATCTGACCACGTGGGACCACGTCGACCTGAACCTCGACCCCGACTACATCGGGCTCGACGGCTCGCCGACGATCGTCTCCTCGGTCGACCCGATTCCCAAAGCGCCGTCCGAGCGGGAGGCGACGATGATCGATCCGGGCGAGGACGACATGGGCGAAGTCCTCGAAGAGATGCACCCGTTCGCCGCGGGAGGGGACGCCGGCACGGGGACAGGTGATTGACCATGACCATGGATCCGAACGAACACACGGTCGACGAACTCGAGGATGAACTGGAATCGATCGACGACGAGGACGTACTCCAGTCGATTCTGGAAGCCGAGCAGGCGGGCCGGGACCGCAAGACGGCCCGCGAGGCGGTCCATCGGCGGCTCGAGGCCGTCGGTGCGGTCGACGGAGAAAGCGAGAGCGGCAGTGAGAGCGAGGGTCTCGAGGGCGACACCGAGACGGAAGGCGAGTACGAGGAGACGGAGGAGACGGTCGGTGAGGAGGCGGAAGGCGAAGAGATCGAGGAGGTAGCCGAAGACGAAGACGAAGACGAAGCCGAAGCTGGTGACGGCAACGCAGAAGGAGAGCAAGAGGAGGAAGACGACGAACTCTCTCACCCCACTCGCGACAAACGACACGTCCGCGCCCTCGAAGATGGCGACTACGCCGACATGTGGGTGTTCTGCGAGACCCAGCAGGGGGAACTCATCGACGTCTCGAAGGAGATGCTGGGGAAGGCCCGTCGCCTGATGGACGAGTTCGCGGAGGAGTATGGAGACGAGGAGAACGTCGTCGCCTTCCTGATGGGCGACGACTGCGAAGGGCTGGCCGAGGAGTGTATCGCCTACGGGGCCGACGTCGCGGTCTACCACGACGACGACCGACTCGAGCGGTTCTTGCACAAACCCTACACCGAAATCTCGGCACACATGGCCCGCGGCGAAGGGTCGATCGAGAGCACGGAGTGGCGCGACTACGACCAGCCCCGTTACATCCTGTTCCCGGCGACGAACAACGGCCGGGACCTCTCGGCGAAGGTGCAGGCCGAACTCGACTCCGGGCTCGCCTCGGACTGTTCGGACCTGTACATCGAGGAGAACGAGGTCTCGAACCCCGTCAAGACGGGCGAGCCCGGCGTCAAGAAAACGTTCGAGAAGGTCCTTCATATGAAGCGTCCGGACTTCTCGGGCTTCGAGTACTCGACCATCCTCTGTCTCGACAACCCGGGTCGGGAGTTCCACCCGCAGGGCGCGTCCGTGATTCCGGGGAGTTTCGAGCCGATCGAGCCGGAGTACGATCGGGACGGGCTGGTCGTCGAACACGAGATGCCCCTCGAGGACGACTGGTTCCGCGTCGAGATCACCGAACAGGACCGGCTCGAAGCGGGCATCGACCTCACGGGTCACGAGGTGATCGTCTGTCTCGGGCGGGGTATCGCGGACGATCCCACCGAGGGGATGGAACTCGGGCTGGACCTGGTCGACGCGTTCGAGGACGCGGAACTGGGCATCACCCGGGGCATCGTCACCTCCTCCTACCAGTTCGAGGGCCACGTCGAGGAGTACTCGAAGGAGGAACGACAGATCGGCGAGACGGGACAGGTCGTCGCGCCCGATCTCTACATCGCCGCCGGCGTCTCCGGCGCGGTCCAGCACAAGGTCGGGATGGACGAGTCGGAGACGATCGTCGCGATCAACACGGACACCGACGCCCGCATCCGGGACTTCTCGGACTACTTCATCGAGGGCGACCTGTTCGAGGTGCTCCCGGAACTGACCGAGGCGATCGAGTCCGGCCGGACCGAACTCGAGGCGATCGCGGACGGGGGCGGCGACGGAAGCGAAAACGGGGGTGAGGGCCGATGAGTGCCGACACCGCCGATCGCGAACACTACGAGGCCGTCGTCGTCGGCTGCGGACCGGGCGGCGCGGCGGCTGCGGCGCGGCTCGCGGAACACGGCGTCGAGACGCTCGTCCTGGAACGGGGCACGGAGGCCGGCTCGAAGAACGTCTCCGGCGGCCTGATCTACGCCGAAGATTCGGCACCGTACACGATCGACGACCTCTTCGACGGCTTCCGCGAGAAAGCCGCCGAGCGGCCGGTCACCGACTACCGGATCCACAACGTCGCGGGCAACAGCGTCAAAACCTACGACCTCAGGGACCTCCACGAGCACGATACCGACTGGTGTGAGGCGGTCCTCCGGCGACGGATGGACTCGTGGCTCGAGCAGCGCGTCCACGAGAAGACGAGCGAGACGGGCGGCGGCGTGCTGACGAACGTCCGGGTGAACGGCCTCCTTCGCGAAAACGGGGAAATCGTCGGCGTCACCTGCGACGAACTCGAGCCGATCGAGGCAGACCTGATCGTCGCCGCCGACGGCGTCAACTCCGAACTCGCCCGCGACGCGGGTCTGATGGACTGGGAAGAACCCGAGGAGTGGTTCCAGGGCGTCAAGGCCGTCGTGGATATGGACCCCGACGTCATCGACGACCGGTTCAACCTCGAGGAGGACGAAGGGGCCGCTCACCTCTTCTCGGGGGACCTGTTCGAGGACGTCCGCGGCGGCGGCTTCCTCTATACGAACGAGGACTCGCTGTCGATCGGGACCGTCTTCCATCTCGACAGCCTCGTCGAGCAGCAGGCAGAGCCCCATCAACTGCTCGACGCCCTGCTAACACACCCGATGATGGCTCGGTGGCTCGGCGACGAGTACGAGGAACGCGAGTACGGCGCGAAGCTCGTCCCCGACTCGAAGAAGGTCGCCCACCCCGAGCCCTACCAGGATCGGCTCGTCCTCGTCGGCGACGCCGCCGGCCAGATGCAGGCTCAGGGACCGATCATCAAGGGGATGAACCACGCCGTCACGGCCGGGGCGCTGGCAGCCGACGCCTTCGCCGTCACGCGGGGCAACGCCGATCCCGAGGCCGCCGGCCGGCGCTACGCCAAGCTGCTCGAGGACTCGGGCACGATGGACAAACTCCGGCCCCGACGGTACGAACTCGCCCGCGCAGTCGGCGAGCGCGAGACCGTGACGAACGCCGTCGAACGCGTCCTCGACTCGCCGGTCGGCCGCGTCGCACTCGGGAACCCGATCTCGAACCGGCTTCTCGAGCGGGCGTACAACTCGCCGTTCCTGGTCTCGATGCTACCGGACACGCGGACGGGCTACGTGACGGTCCCGTCGATCATCGGTGAGGAACATGGCCGCACCATCCAGTGGGAGACCGACATCGAACCGCCGAACCTCGAGGAGCGGATCGGCGAGTTGACCTACGATACGGACGTCGGCAACCCGCACATCGAACTCGAGGACGAGTCGTTCGACGCGAGCGGGGCGGCGGTTTACGCCTGCCCGGTCAGCGCGGAGGACTTCGGCGGCGGCTGCTACCGCTCGGAGGAGGTCACGCACAACGGCACTGAGGAGACGGTCGTCAGCCTCGACACCCAGCCCTGCGTCGAGTGTGGGACCTGCGCGATCGTTGCCGACACGACGTGGGAACACCCCCGCGGGGGGAAGGGTGTGGAGTATCGCGAGGGGTGATCGCGCGTGAGCCGGTACGGACCCCGAATCGCCGCACTCGAGCGCCGGGCCGAACGGGAGCGGCGGCACCTCGAGCGCGCCGATTCTCCACTCGAGGGGCGAGACGACGGCGTGCTCCGCCCCGAAGAGCCGAGCGAGTACCTCCGGGACGGTGCCGGCCCGGCGATCTGGCTCTACGTCGAGGGGCGAACCGGCGGGCGACTCGTCCAGTTCTCGCCCGCCGAACTCGCGGCCCTCGAGTCGGCGATGAACGACTGGTTCGAGTGTTACGCGCTGTGTCACGGGGTCGATCTCGACGCCGAGTTCACCGTTAGGGAAGCGGCGGAACTGCTACTCGAGACGCGAAACGTGATCGACACGGCGCAGTTGTTGACGCAGGTCCCGGCGAGAGCGTAGACGATCACCGCTGGTACCGTCGAACGGCAACCGCCCCGAACAGTAATCCTCACTCGTCCCGTACCGAACACGTGGCGCTGATCGTCGAGTACGAACTCCGGACGCCGGTACTCGCCACGGTCGAGGCAGCCGCCGCACGGATTCGACTCGAGGAGATCTATCGTACCGATGCCGACCGGCTGAAACTCCTGTTCTGGGCGACCGGCGAAGGGCTAGACTCGCTGCGGGCCGTCCTGACGGACGACTCGAACGTCGCGAGCGTCTCCCTGCTCGACGACGCCGGCGAGCGGCGGCTGTACAGCGTCGTGCTCACCGAGGAGGCGGCGACGGGGCTCACCTACCCCGTCGCCGCCGAGCACGACGTCGTGTTGCTCGAGGCCGTCGTTACCGACTCGACGGTCGTCCGGGCGAGGGCACCGAACCGGACGGCCCTGTTCTCGTACCGCGAGGAGTGTGCGAACCGGGGGATCGAGCTCCGGCTCAAACGTATCTACCGCGAGGAAGCGTGGACGACCGACCGCTACGGCATCACGAACCGACAATGGGAGGCCCTCGAGGCCGCGCTCGAGGCGGGCTACTTCGAGGTTCCCCGGGGAACGACCCTCTCGGAACTCGCGACCGAACTCGGCATCTCGGACCAGGCGCTGTCCGCGCGGCTCCGTCGGGGCCAGGCGAACCTCCTGGAGCACACCATTCGAGAAAGCGGCCCCGATAAGAAGGGTTGAGCAGCCAACCCGGTTCCTTTCCCCGTTCGTTCCCGTTCCTGGGAACATGAGCACTGAACAGTTGTCGACGGAGCCGGAGCCGGAGCGGGAGCGGGAGCCGAACGACGGGCGATTCGTCTATCGAGCGGACGACGACCGGCCGCTCAGCGAGGCGGTCGTCGCCGCGGTCGCGGCGGACGACGGGACCGACGACGTGATGGCCGTCGCCGGGGAGTACGGTCCTCTATACGACGCGATCGATCCCGGTGCGCTGGATTCGCTGTTCGACTCCTCCGGAACGCCGGACCGGAGCGGGAGTATCTCCTTTACGTATGCGAACCGCCGCGTCGAGGTCGACTCGACCGGACGCGTCGTCCTCCGTTCTCGCGTCTAAGTTCTCGCTCGAGACCGCTCGAGCGCGCCGAACGAACCGCGTCAGCCGAGGGTAACGGAGCCGTCTGTTCGTCAGTAGATCAGTTCGTCGTCGTTCTCGACCATGTACAGCGTCCGTGCGGCGATGTTGACCGCGTGATCGCCGACCCGTTCCAGGTCCCGGACCGTCAACAGGAGCCGCGAGACGTCCTGGAGGAGCTGTTCGACCTCGTCGGCGGCCTCGAGTTCGCGCTCGATCAGGTCTCGAACGACGATCTCGCTGGCCCGTTCGGCGAGGTCGTCGAGATCGTCGTCTCGATCGGCCAGTTCGCGACACCTGTCGGTGTTTTCGGTGTCGTAGGCGTTCATCGCATCCTCGACCATCTCGAGGGTGATCTCGCCCATCGACTGAACGTCGACGTCCGGGAAGAGATCCCGCGTCGCGTCGAGGGTGTACTCCCCGAGGTTGACCGCGAGGTCGCCGATCCGCTCGAGGTCGGTGATGATCTTGAACGAGGCGGCGATAAAGCGGAGGTCGCTCGCGACGGGTTGCTGGAGCGCGAGCAGGTCGATACACTCCTGCTCGAGGTCGAGGTACATGCGGTTGATCTCGCCGTCGCCCTCGATCACTTCCCGGGCGAGGTCCTCGTTTTTCTGCTCTAGGGCGTCGAGCCCCATCCGCAACCGTTCCATCACGACTTCGCTCATGTAGAGGATGTCTTCGCGGAGTTCCGCGAGTTTCTCCTGATAAGATTTCCGAGCCATGGTCCATCCACCTTTCCGGGCGGAAATATAGCTTGTGCTCACTGTATTTGACGGGGGCGGTCGTCGCCGTCGCTATCGCCCCGTCTTTGCGGCGGCTACGGCGATATCGACGCGAATCGGGCGGCGAAAGCGTTAATTGATCAGGTGCTAAAATGAGAGCTAATGACCGACGCTACAGGTCGGCTCGAGCGATACCTGGCCGACGAACTGGGCGAGTGTCGCGACGACGACCTCGAGAAACGACTCGACGAACTCGAGTCCCTCGACGGCGAGTTCGCGGAGTCGACGCTGGAACGGGACGTGGGAGTCCTCTCCGCGCTGGCGAACGAAACTCGGTACCGGATCGTCCGCTTGCTGGTCGAGGCCGACGGCGAACTCTGTGTCTGCGAGCTGTCGCCGCTGCTCGACGTTAGCCAGAGCGCGATCAGTCACGCCCTCTCCCGACTGCACGAGGAGGGGCTGGTAACCCGGCGGAAGGACGGCAAGTGGCGCAAGTACGAACCGACACGGCGGGCGATCGCCCTCGTGACCGCGCTGGACGGGACGCGCCGTCGGAGCAGTACTCGATCGTAGTCGCTCGTCCGTTCCGGTTCGTCCTGGGCCATCACAGAACACGAATTGTTCATTCGTATCTACGTCCGATTTCGGCCCCGTTCCGAATACACTCCCCAAACAGGCCAGAGTAGCACGTATTCGGCACTCTAAAATGATCAGATATACATACCTGGAGTCGCTCATTTGAGATATGGTTGAATCGAATGTGAGTCGACGGAACGAACCGGGCGAATCACAGGAGGACCCTGGCACCGACAGAAGCCGACCGAGTTCCGCCGGATGCCGGCAACGGGAGTCGACGGCCTCGACCGGTGCGTTCGGCCAGCGAATCGGGCGGTCGGACCTCGTCTTCCTCGAGGGAATCCTCCCTGCTGCGGACGGGCGCGTCGGCGATGAACCGATCGAGCGCCAGACCGAACGCTGCCTCGATCGGCTCGAGGAGGTCCTCGCGGGCTACGGCCTCGGCCTCGAGGACCTGGTGCGTGTCAGGGTCGCGATGACGGATCTGGACGCGGAGAGTCGTCGGCAGGTCGACGACGCCTACGCCGAGCGGTTCGACTGCGAATTCCCGCCACGGACGGTGGAGGGTGTCTGTGAACTGCCGGGCGACGCCAGGATCCAGCTCGAGGCGATCGCAGCCGACGAATGACGCGACCGATGAAACTGCTCAGGTACTCGAAACCCACGACGCGAGAGGTCGTATCGGGACGGAACTGGATGGGATCGACGGCCGGTCGGACGGAGGGACGGGATCGATGAACGATGGAGACAACGTCCACGAACACGGGCCGGACTGTGGCTGTCCGGACTGTGGCGATCCGCGGTCGATGGACGTTCTCGACAAGTACCTGACCGTCTGGATCTTCGCGGCGATGGCGGTCGGCGTCGGACTCGGCTACGTCGCACCCGGCGTCGTCGCGCCGATCCAGGAGTACCACCTCGTCGAGATCGGACTGATCCTGATGATGTACCCGCCGCTGGCGAAGGTCGACTACCGGCGGCTGCCGACGGTGTTCAGGAAGTGGCGGGTGCTCAGTCTCAGTCTGCTGCAAAACTGGCTCATCGGACCGACGCTGATGTTCCTGCTTGCAGTGGTCTTCTTCAGCGGACTCGTCCCGCCGTTTCCGGCCAATCCCGAGTACTTCCTCGGGCTGGTCTTCATCGGCATGGCCCGCTGTATCGCCATGGTACTCGTCTGGAACGACCTTGCGGATGGTTCGAGCGAGTACGCCGCCGGGCTGGTGGCGTTCAACAGCGTGTTCCAGATCCTTACCTACGGGGTGTACGTCTGGTTCTTCGCGCTGTTTCTCCCGCCACTGTTGGGAATGGACGCTCTCGTGGCTGGGATCGGTGCGTTCGAGATCACCGTCGAGCAGGTCTTCCGCGCGATCGCGATCTTCCTCGGCGTTCCGTTCGCCGCGGGCATCCTCACCCGCCTGGGCGGGGTGCATACCAGGGGCGAAGAGTGGTACGACGAGGAGTTCGTCCCGAAAATCAGCCCCCTCACCCTGGTCGCACTGCTGTTTACGGTTATCGTCATGTTCGCCACACAGGGTGACAACATTCTCGCACAGCCGACCGACGTCCTCTGGATCGCGGTCCCGCTGACGATCTACTTCGTCGTGATGTTTCTGGTAAGCTTCGCGATGGGCCGTGGCATCGGTGCGGACTACTCGACGACGACGGCGATCGGCTTTACTGCCGCGTCGAACAACTTCGAACTCGCGATCGCGGTCGCCGTCGCCGTCTTCGGCGTCGGTTCCGGGGTCGCCTTCGCGACCGTCGTCGGCCCGCTGATCGAGGTTCCGGTTCTGCTGGCACTGGTCCACGTCGCGATCCGCCTCCAGGAACGGTTCGACTGGACGGGGTACGAAACCGGAACGCTCGAGAACGCCGAGGGTGGCGTCGAGGTCGATCGGGCGACCGAAACGGACGACTGACCTTCCCGGCGAGCCGTCCGCTCGAGCCACTCGCGGGCTACTCGACGAACTCGACGCCCGTTATTTCGAACCGGACGCCCCCGTCGACGCTGTCGCTCACACGGACGTCCCAGCCGTGGGCGTCGACGATCTGTTTCACGATGTACAGGCCGAACCCTGTCCCGTCGCTGGACGTCGAGTAACCGACGTCGAACACGTCCTCGCGGTCCGCCTCCGAAATTCCCGGTCCGTCGTCGGCGACGTAGAACCCGTCGTCCTCGTCCTCGTCCTCGAGATTGCCGATCCGGACCGTCACGTCGTTGCCGCCGTGATCGATCGCGTTCCGGACGAGGTTCTCGAAGAGTTGCTGGAGCCGCCCGGCGTCGGCCTCCAGTTCCCGATCGCACTCGACCTCGAGCGTTGCATCCGCCGTGGCGACGCTCCGCCAGCAGCGCTCGGCCAGTGACGCGAGGTTGATACGTTCCCGTTCGCCGATCTCCTCCCCGTTGCGCGCGAGCGACAGCAGGTCCTCGATCAGTCCGTCGATACGGTCGAGCGCCCACTCGACTTCCTCGAGGTGTTCGTCGACCGTCTCCGGTCCGTCCGAACGGGCTAGCTCGAGGTTCCCTTTCGCGACCGAAACCGGATTACGGAGGTCGTGGGAAACGACGCTGACGAACTCGTCCAGCCGCTCGTTCTGTCGCTCTAGCTGCTCGGTTCGCTCGTGGAGCGCGCGCTTGTCCTGCAACTGGGCGAGTTTGACCGTCGCGTGACCGACGAGGAGTTCGGCGAACTCGCGGTCGTGACGGTCGAACGCCTCGACGTCGCTCGAGACGGTCTGGAACGTGCCGAACTCCCCGATCGGGATCGTCAGTGCCGAGCGGTACTCCGGATCCGCCGGGGTGATCTCGCTCTCACGGAGGTCGTCGACGACGATCGTCTCCTGGCGGGTGTACGCCCTCGTGGCGAAGCTGTCTTCCTCTAGTGACGTCCGATCGTGGTACTCCCGGTCGTCGACCTCGAGCGTCCAGGCTTCCTGGATCAGGTAACCGTCCCGTTCGACGTCGATCGCCACGAGATCGAACTCGAGGATCCGTTCGGCCGTCTCGGTGAGTGCCTCGTAGACCGCCGTGGGTTCGTCCGCGCCGCCGATCCGTCTGGCCGCAGCGTGGAGCGCGGACAGCGTCCGTTCGCGGTCCTTTCGCTCCGAGATCTTTCGAGAGTTGACGACGTAGCCGTCGAGCGCGGTATCGATCACGCCGCTGGTGACCGACTCGAGCCAGACCCACGAGCCGTCGGCGTGTTCGAACCGGTATTCGACTCGCCTCCTGTCGGGTTCGGCGTCGACCGGTTGCTCGGTCATCGACCGGAACGTCTCCAGAACGCGGTCCCGGTCCTCGGGATGCACGTACTCGAACGCGTTCTCACCGACCAGTTCGTCGGGCTCGTAGCCCAGCACCCGTTCGATGGCCGCACTCTCGTACGAGATCGTCCCGTCTTTTTCGAGGACGGTGATGACGTCCATCGCGTTCTCGATATAGGCCCGGTAGCGACGGGTGACGCGCTCGAGTTCCCGTTCCTGGGTCTTGCGCTCGGTGATGTCGCGGGTGAAGCCGACGATTCGGGCCACGGTCCCCTCCTCGTCGAAGACGGGTTCGCACTTCACCCAGACCCAGCCCGTCTCTCCGTTCCGCCGAATCCGGTACTCGAAGTCGTTCGCCTCGCCGTTCGAGGCCGCTTCCATCACCTCTTCGACTAGGTCCCGATCCTCCGGATGAACGGCCTGCAGGAAATCCAGGGGGTCTTCCTCGAGGGCCTCCCGGGAGCGTCCCCAGACCCGTTCGTATCCGGAGACGAACAACAGTTCCTCCCACTCGGCATCGAACATCCAGACACAGTCGGGGATGTTCTCGGTGAGGTCCGCCAATCGCCGTCGGAATCGGTCGGCTTCCCGCTCGCTTCGCCGCCTCTCCACGGCGTTCTCGATCCGGTTGGCGAGGACTGCGTACTGTCCCGTCCCGGTCTCCTTCCGGACGTAGTCGGTGGCGCCGGCCGAAATCGCCTCGCTTGCGACCTCGTCGGTGCCTTTCGCGGTAAAGAGGATGAACGGCAAGTCGGGATACGCCGCTCGAACGGCCTCGAGAAACTCGAGACCGTTTCGACCGGGCATCTCGTAGTCGGAGACGACGCAGTCGATCCCGCCGGCCTCGAGTCGATCCAGGCCCGCCTCGACGTTCGTCGCGGTGACGACCGAGAGCCGATCGTCCGCTCGCTCGAGAAACGTCGCTGCGAGCTCCGCGAACTCGGCATCGTCGTCGACGTGCAGGACCCGAATCGGGTCAGCCATACCACCGCCTTGTGATTTTTCTCAGTAATGCTTTGTGGTAGACCGTGACAACGAGGTGACAGCGGTGCTCACCGTTCGAGCTACGGACCCGAGACGGACGACCGGCGGCCCGTAGATCGAAACGAATCTTGGGGGTTACCCGAACTTGCCGGTGATGTAGTCCTCGACGCGGTCGTGTTCGGGATTCTCGAAGATCTTGTTCGTGTCGTCGAACTCCACGAGGCGGCCTCCGGTGAGGAAGACGGCCGTTTTGTCCGAGATGCGGGCCGCCTGCTGCATGTTGTGGGTGACGATGACGACCGTGTACTCCTCGGCGAGTTCCTCGACCAGGTCCTCGATCTTCGAGGTCGCGACGGGGTCGAGCGCCGACGCCGGCTCGTCCATCAGGATGACCTCCGGGTCGGGTGCGATCGCTCGCGCAATGCACAGGCGCTGCTGCTGGCCGCCCGACAGCTCGAGGCCGCTGGTATCCAGCTGGCCTTCGACCTCGTCGAGGAGGGCGGCCCGCTCAAGGGCAGTGTGAACTTTCTCGTCGAGGTCGCCGTCGTCTTCGCCCTGGACGCGGAGGCCGTAGGCGACGTTGTCGTAGATGGACTTGGGGAAGGGGTTCGGCTTCTGGAAGACCATGCCGATCTTCCGGCGGAGGGCGACGGGGTCGACGTCGTCGTCGTAGACGTTCTTCCCGCGGAAGAAGAGGTCGCCCTCGACGCGGGCGACGTCGATGAGGTCGTTCATTCGGTTGATCGACCGCAAGAACGTCGACTTCCCACAGCCCGACGGGCCGATCAGCGCCGTCACCTGCTGTTCCGGGATTTCCATCGAGATACTCTGTAGTGCCTGGTCGTCGCCGTAGTAGACGTCCAGGTCCCGCGACTCGATCACTGGATCGGCGACCGAACCCGAACGGTCGGTTGCGGGTTCGGCGTCCGTCGCTGGTTCGGTCGTCGGTCGGTCGTCGGTACGGTCGGTCGGAGTCTGGGTGGTCGTGCGTTGGGTCATCGGGTGATCACTCCTGGGTCTGGTATCGGTTGCGGATGACGATCGCGATCGAGTTGATCGACAGCAGGATGACGAGCAGCGTCACCACGCCGGCCGCGACGACGCCGTACTGGAACTCCGTCTCGGGGAGGTCCGCCCACGTGTAGATCTGCATGGGCATCGCACTGATCTTGCTGAAGAGGCTGTTCGGAACGCCGAAGACGGCCGTGGGAGCGCCGATCATGATAAGCGGCGCGGTCTCGCCGATCGCCCGCCCGAGCGCGAGGATCGTCCCGGTCAGGATGCCGGGCATCGCCCGCGGGAGGACGACGTTGCGGATCGTCTGCCACTTCGTCGCGCCCATGCCATAGCTGGCCTGGCGCTGTGAATCGGGCACCGAGCGGATCGCCTCCTGGGCCGAGATGATGACGATCGGCAGGATGAGCAGGGACACCGTGAAGCCGGCCACCAGCAACGTCCCGAATCCGATATTGAGCAGCCCCACGAACAGGCCGAGCCCGAGCAGCCCGTAGACGACCGAGGGGACACCGGCGAGGTTCGCGATGTTGAGCTGGATGAACCGGGTCAGCGGCCCGTCGCTTGCGTACTCCTCGAGGTAGATCGCCGCGCCGACGCCCAGCGGGAAGGTGATCAGCGCGATCAGGATCATCAGCGCGATCGAGCCGACGATCGCCGGGAAGAAGCCAGCGTTGTACGGATTGCTGAAGCTCGGCGGGTTCGTGAGGAACGCCCAGTCGACCCACGGCCCGTTCGCGGGGTCGAAGATCGCCAGCGCGTCCACGAGTACGTTGAGGAGCAACGCGGCGAGCGCGACGATGCCGACCAGCGCCGCCGCCAGCGTGAGCCAGCGGAACGCGACGTCTTTCGTCCGACTCACCTGTTCGAACGACGGTTGTCGTGGCGATTCCGATGCGTCAGTGAGATCCGTTTCCGTTGTCGAGTCCGTTTCCGAAGACATTAGCGGTACACCTCCCGGTAGCGCGAGGAGACCCACTCGCTGAAGAGGTTCATCGCGAACGTGATGACGAACAGCGTCAACCCGACCGCGAACAGGCTCTTGTACTCGGTCGACTGTCCGACGACGTCGCTGGCCCCGATCTGGACCATCGCGGCGGTCATCGTCTGGACCGACTCGAGGAACATCCCGCCGGGATCGGTCAGGTCGATCATCCGGGGGGTCATCCCCGCGGCGATGGCGACGATCATCGTCTCACCGATCGCCCGCGAGAGCGCGAGGATGTACGACGAGAGGATGCCGGACAGCGCGGCCGGGACGACGACCGACGTCGAGACGGTGAACTTCGTCGCGCCGAGCCCGTAACTGGCCTGGCGAAGCGAGTCCGGAACCGAACTCATCGCGTCCTCGCTGATCGAGGAGACCATCGGAATGATCATGATCCCGACCATGATCGACGCCGACAGCGCGTTGAAGGTTCCCAGCGGAAGGATGCGGTCGAGTACTGGCGTCACGTAGACGAGCGCGAAGTAGCCGTAGACGACCGTCGGGACACCCGTGAGCACCTCGAGCGCGGGCTTGAGGTAGGCCCGTCTCCGCTCGGTGGCATACTCCGAGAGGTAGATCGCCGTCAGCAGTCCGATCGGCAGGGCGATCGCGGCGGAGCCGAAGGTAATGATCAGCGTGCCGGAGATCAGCGGCCAGACACCGTACACTTCGTTCGAGGGAGTCCACTCGGTCCCGGTGAGGAACTCGAGCGGGGGAACGGCCGCGAAGAAGTCGACGGCGTCGTACAGCAGCGTGCCGATGATCGCCAGCGTCGTCAGGATCGAGAGGAAGGCACACACCGCGAAGAAGGTCTTGAACGCGATGCCTCGGAACGAGCGAGCGCCGTCGTTCGTGAGATCGGGCGCGTCAGTACTCATTCGTCGACCACCTCCTCGACGACCTCCTCGAACTTCTCGAGGTTCTCGTCGCGCACCTCCTCGGAGACCGGGACGTAGCCGACTTCGTTGATGAGATCGGTCGAACTCCGCTCGAGGTAGAACCGAACGAAGTCCCGCACTTCGGGCCGTTCCAGCGACTCCCGTGCGGCGTAGATGTACAGCGGCCGGGAGAGCGGCGTATACTCGCCCTCGCGAGCAGTCTCGAGCGATGGACCGACACAGCCGTCGCCGTCGTCGATCTCGAGGCCCTTTACCTGCTCGGGGTTCTCGTCGTAGTAGGCGAACCCGAAGTACCCCATCGCGTACTGGTTACCCTGGATCCCCTGGACGATCGTCCGGTCACGTTCGGTGGCGTGGTAGTCGGTCCGGTGGGTGTCGTCCTCCTCGAGGATCGTCTCGGCGAAGTAGTCGAAGGTCCCCGAGGTCGTGTCCGCGCCGAAGAACTCGATCTCCTCGTCGGGCCACTCGTCACGGACGTCGCTCCAGCGATCGGCACCGCCTTCGCGCCAGAACTCCCGGAGTTCCTCGACGGTGAGGCAGTCGACTTCCTCGAGGTCCGGGCTGACGACGACAGTCAGCGCGTCCGTCGCGACGGTGAACTCGATCGGATCGATTCCGTTCTCTCCGCACTGTTCCCGTTCGACGTCGGCGATTCCGCGGCTCGCGTTGTTGATATCCGTCATCCCGGGGCAGAAGAAGTTCGAGAAGCCGCCGCCGGTCCCCGTCTGACTGATCGAGACGGTCACGTCGTCCCGCTCTTTCGAGAACTCGGACGCGACCACCTCGGTGATGGGGAACACGGTCGAACTCCCGGCGACGTTTACCTCCCGTGCCCTGTCCGCGAGCGTGCCGGCACAGCCGGCGAGCCCGGTCGACGCCACCGCGGCCGACCCGGCCAAAAAACGCCGCCGTCCGAGCCCGGACGACGGTTCGCCAGTGGAGTCTTTCGACATCACTAGGGGATGGCCAACTGCCGGATAAGTACCATACTATGATGGATATATAGCGGTACGTAGTCATGGGGAAACACGACCTCGAGACGGAGCCAACGGTTATCTCTCGGTACGGGTCTCGAAACACCTGTTACGGAGAGAAAAGACGCTAAATCGGTCGATCGGCGGCGGGACCGTTAGCTCAGCCACCTGCTCGAGTGACGAGTACGTAGAAGCCGAACGCGTTCGGAAAGCGATCACGAAAACGGGGAGCCTCAGATTGCAGTCGTATTCGACGGATGAAACGCCGGTCCCGCAGCCCGTCGACGTGACGATACGTAGCCGGATCGGAACCGTACCGAGGACGGCGCTACCCGAACTTGCCGGTGATGTAGTCTTCGACGCGGTCGTGTTCGGGATTCTCGAAGATCTTGTTCGTGTCGTCGAACTCCACGAGGCGGCCTCCGGTGAGGAAGACGGCGGTCTTGTCCGAGATGCGGGCCGCCTGCTGCATGTTGTGGGTGACGATGATGACCGTGTACTCCTCGGCGAGTTCCTCGACCAGGTCCTCGATCTTCGAGGTCGCGACGGGGTCGAGCGCCGACGCCGGCTCGTCCATCAGGATCACTTCCGGGTCGGGCGCGATCGCTCGCGCAATGCACAGGCGCTGCTGCTGGCCGCCGGAGAGGTCCAGCCCGCTCGTCTCGAGTTGGTCCTCGACCTCGTCGAGGAGGGCAGCCCGCTCGAGGGCGGTGTGGACCTGTTCGTCGAGGTCGCCGTCGTCTTCGCCCTGGACGCGGAGGCCGTAGGCGACGTTGTCGTAGATGGACTTGGGGAAGGGGTTCGGCTTCTGGAAGACCATGCCGATCTTCCGGCGCAGGGCGACGGGATCGACGTCGTCGTCGTAGACGTTCTTCCCGCGGAAGAAGAGGTCGCCCTCGACGCGAGCGACGTCGATGAGGTCGTTCATCCGGTTGATCGACCGCAAGAACGTCGACTTCCCACAGCCCGACGGGCCGATCAGCGCCGTCACCTGCTGTTCCGGGATCTCCATCGAGATACTCTGTAGCGCCTGGTCGTCGCCGTAGTAGACGTCCAGGTCCCGCGACTCGATGATCGTCTCGGCCGGTTCGGCGTCGCGGCGAGAATCTTCGTCGGTAACCGACCCGATCCCGGATTCCGGACGGCCGGTCTCGGACGTCGATACAGTTCCTGGGCCGCCGCCGTTCGCGGTCATGCGAGGTACCTAGGAGTTGTGGCTCCGGCAGTTACCTGTTCCGGATTCGTTCGAGCGGATCCGAACGGATCGCTCGCGCTGGTCTCGAAACCGTACGGGGACGGGGGACGCTCCGTCATTACGTCGAGGAACGAACTCGGTCGTCAAGTACCCCGCTATGAGCGGTACGTGTCTCACCCGAGACCTACATATCGATACGTATCTGCTTACCGGTCCACGCGGTATCCGTACGGATTCGGGGGCTGGACGGTCGAGTCGAAGCGAGTCGTACCCCACAACCTCGAGCGGGCCATATATCGGGCAGCTCTGTTGAAACCCTCGGAGAAGATATCTGCAATAGCTTCTCCTCTGCTGCGTCGATTATCGCAATG
Source organism: Halobiforma lacisalsi AJ5 (assembly GCF_000226975.2). NCBI lineage: Archaea > Methanobacteriati > Methanobacteriota > Halobacteria > Halobacteriales > Natrialbaceae > Natronobacterium > Natronobacterium lacisalsi. The sequence goes on from NZ_CP019285.1 coordinate 2,587,059, forward strand.
GGGGCTGGAGACGTGAAGGCCGTGCTCGACGCAATTGGTGAACCGACTCCGAGCACGAACCACCTCCAACCCGATTTCGGTCAATGACTGGAGTGCGAGCGGGACAGCTCGTGGAAGTCATCTTCGTCCACTGTCGGGTACGGGGACTACTGAAAATACAACGGGGAACGGAGCGGTGATAGGTCGGTGTGAACCTACAGGAACCGGCTCTTACTCATCACCGTCCAGGATGTTGTCCGGCGATAGATCGATTCGCAGGATATCCCCGGCCGAGACGGTTATTCCTGTATCGCTTTCACTGCCGAGCGTGAAATCGAACGTCCCGTCGCCACCATGTTCGATCGAACTCTCGTTGAGGTCGAACTCGACGGTCTCAGTGGCGGAATACTGAGTTACGTCCTCAACGTCACTGGGTTCGTCCTGTTGATCCGGCTGGTCCAGATCGATATCACTGGCATCGATCGAGACGGAATCCGTGGTGTCGAGTTTCACAGGCTCATCCGTCGACGTGACGGCCTGACGATCGAGGTCGACGTCCGCGATAACCCGCGTTTCGTCGGGGGCATCGATCGGGGCGACTTTGACGTACATCGTGTCGTCGTGTAACTCCGATGCCCAGACGTCGAAGTGGACGGCAGCACCGTCATCGAAGTAGTTCTGGACGGTGTCGTTCTGCCAGGCCGTTGTGAGAGCACGGTCGATCTCGGCATCCGTCATCGCGTCCGAATTAGTGATCTCGGTCGTGTAGTTCGCGGGCAATCCATCGGCTGATAGGGTATCAGCTGTCGAACTGGTCATCGCTGCGGTAGTGACACTGCCAGCCCCAAGGACGAGCAGTGCAACGATCGCAAGCACGGGTACTGTATGTCGCATTGGTGTGTCACCTCGTTGGGAGTGCCATACCCAGCCTCGAGTCGGCCTCGAGTCAGCAGTATGGGTGCTGCTTCTCCGAGATTGCTCGAGCCGGGAGTGAGACTCCCGAGTACACCATTCGCTGAAAGACCGGAAAGTGTTTGATTGGAAACTAGTTTTGGAACGCCTTTCAGACTCGTTTCTCGTAGCTGGTCGTCTCACTTCAAAACGACGACGTTGCCCATTCCTCTCCGCTTCCGTTCGACTAACCCTTTGCCCTCGAGGGTGTCGAGTGTTCGGCTAACCGTGGCCTTCGAGAGATCCGTGTCCGCGACGATCTCTCGTTGAGGGAGTGTGCCGTCCGCATCGAGCACGGTCGAATAGACGGTTTCCTCGTGGTTTTGCAGTCGAGCAACCGTTTCTTCCCACTGCTCTTGCTGATCACGGTCCCTGAATTGTACGGTCGCATCCCCACGGGTAACCGCAGTACGTTCAGTTGTCCGAGGCTGTGCCGTCGGTGATGATCGGTTCTCCGTCCTTTCGACGGACCGTCCGCTGGATCCAGCGGTCGCGGCTGTAGTAAAAGACTCGAGGAGGAATAGATAGGTTCCACTGGCACCGAGAAGCGAAGCGGCAACAGCGATAATCGCGACGTCAGTATAGGTAAAGTACTGGCCTAATTGGGTGGTCTCCGTACCGTTTTCCCCAACGGAGACCATGACTGGCGATGGTGTAATCAACTGCGTGGCAAGCACGAAGATCGCGGCAACGAAGACGGCTGCCGCACCCAGGTGCTTCCCATGGAGGGCTGACAGATCCATACGGTCAGATAGTGGAAACCTCCCTCTAATGCGTATCGCTCTTGTGCCGTGAAACAGGGCTGAAACAGCCGTGAAATGCGTTTTCAACGCGTTTCCAACTGCTTTCAGCACAGTATTGATTGGGTCTTTCACCGAATAGAAGACACGAATGGTGTCCGAGTTACAGTCCAAGATCATGTTCCTGGGTAGTTTGGCCCTCCTCGGCGTTGGACTCGCTGTGGCTGGAACTGCAGTGGGTGTCCCTACCCCACTCGTCGACTCTCAACCGAGTTCGGAATTCGTCGTCTCGGCGGAAAACGTCACACTCGAGCACGGTGACGAGCAGGCGGCCGTCGTCGAGGATATGAGCCATGTCGACCAGGTCGAGATCGATCGCCAAGACGGCGGTACGTTCCACGTCAACACGACTACAGAGCAACCCCTGACCGAACGTGACCGCCGAGACGCACAGGCGATCGCTCGAACTAACGAAACCGTTCGACAAGCACTCGCGGATGTCGAACAGTACGAGATGACCGTCGAACCGATTCAACAGATCTCGGCGGATGCGATGGAGACAACGACGCTCTCCGGGCTCAACGAAACGTCGACGGATAACGGTACGGAGACAGCGACGTTCTCGATCTCGACCGGAGGGCAGAACGAAAGTGTGACTATCGACCGTGATCCTACGTATCTCGAGGACGAAGCGACCGTTAGGGTAGTCCATCCCGGTGAAGATGAGACGTACTACTCGATCACAGTGGACCTCGAGACTGAGACGGTCACTGATATCACGGATTGGACGGATATATAGATCGACGATTCGAACGATGAATTCGTCCGGTCGCGACGCTGCTGGGAGCAGTTTCGTGAATTCGACCATAGGTGCATCGTCTGCGATCTCGATTGACCGCTCTAATGATCAGTACAGGTGAAAATCTGGTACTCCGTTTCACTCGATTTTGTCTCCGTCCAGGAGGGTGTCAACGGAACCCATCGGTCCGGTTCCACCGGACTGATCGGACCGAAGGCGGTCGAACTCGGTCTCGCCAACGACCGGATACGCTATGGCCCCCTCCGATGACGGGTCTATAGATAGGAGTCGATTTATGTACGGACCGTCAACGCGCGACCATGGAGACGCGCAAGGTCCAGGTAACGGGCGGATCGACGTACACCGTCTCCCTGCCCAAGGAGTGGGCGACGGACAACGACGTCAGTTCCGGGACGACAGTGGAACTGTACCCAGAGGACGACGCCCTGCTGTTGACCCCACAGAGCGAGAGCGACCGACAGGAGGGCACGCTCGACGTCTCGGATCTCGAGGGAGAACGTCTTACGCGGGCCGTGATGACGATGTACGTCAGCGGCTTCGACATTATTCGACTCGAGGCCGGCCGGATCACGACCGACCAGCGACGGGCGATCCGGTCGGCAACCCAGAGCCTGGTCGGCGTCGAAGTCTTAGAGGAGACGACCGACAGCGTCGTCATCCAGGATCTGCTCGATTCCTCGGAGCTGTCGATCGTCAACGCCGTCCGGCGGATGCGCCTGATCGCGACCTCGATGCTCGAGGACGCGGTGACGGCGCTGGTCGAGAACGACGACGACATCGCCCACGACGTCATCGAACGGGACGACGACGTCGACCGACTCTGGCTCGTGGTCTCGCGGATCTTCCGTGCCACCCTCCGATCGCCGCGGGCGGCCGAGGAACTCGGCGTCTCCCGCGAGGACTGTTTCGACTTCCACTCTAGCGCCCGCCAACTGGAACGCGTCGCAGACCACGCCGCGAAGATCAGCCAGCTCGCGCTCAAACTCGAGGAGATTCCCGAAAGCGTCGCCGAGGCGCTCGTCGCGTTGCAAGACGACGCCGCCGACGTCCTCGAGAAAGCGATGGACGCGTTGTTCGTCGAGGAAACCGACGAGGCAAACGCCCTGGGTCATGCCGCACGCGAGGCAGTCCTCGAGATCGACGAGCACACACGTCACATTGACGATATGCTCCGCGAGCAGGAGCCGGTCCAGGCCCAGTCGCTCGGGCTGATCGTCGACTCGCTGTCCCGGAGCGCCGACTACGGCGGTAACATCGCCGAAACCGCTCTCCAGAAGGCAGCGCCTCGACCGCGATCCTGAGCCCGACTCGATCGGATCGTACAGCGCTGTCGGCGATTTGACCTGTGAATCGCCGGGCCGGAAAGTAGATTTACAGGTAGTAGAAAGTGGTCCGCATGCTCTCGAAGCGGCAATTTCTCGCGTGGACCGGCACCACAGTTCTCTCGCTTGCCGGGTGTGTGACGGCGAATATGGAGGCGGTCGACTACTACATCAAGGGCGACGACGCGTACGAGGCTGCCGAAGAGGCCAGAGCGAACGGCGACCTCGAGGGTGCACTGGAGGAGTACGAACGAGCCGCCGAGCGATTCGACGCCGCCTACGAGGCCTCGGAGACTGAACAGGCGAAGACGTTCAGCTACGAGGCCCGGGAACTGGCCCGGCTCCATGCCAAAGCCGCCCGGAACAAGCTCGAGGCGAAAAACGAGTTCGACGACGAGGCGGCGTACGAACGGGCCGATCTCGCCGAGTTCCTCGAAGACGACGAGCGGACACTGCTGGAGGAGTACGAGATCCGGAAGACGTCGGCGTTCGAGCGTCGGACGCGCATTCCGACCTGAGCGGATCGGGTTTTGTTCGTCGGTTCGACGCCGGAACCGCCGCGAAATCGAACGACCCCTCGAGAAGCGAGCCGTCGGCTGGGCGGCCCTGAACGTCGGAAAAGGGGAAGGGAGGCGTTACTTGTCCGCTTCGAGGACGGCGTTGACCTGTCCGGTCTGGCCGGGACGGGACGTCACGCGCGCCGTGCCTTCGGACGTCTCGATGACCGCGCCCTTCGTGATGATGTTTCGGCGGACGTAGTTCGGGTTGGCTTCGTTCTCGACGACGTCCTCGATCTCGGCCGTGACGGTTTCCTCGCCTTTGTTGACGCTCGCGACGTTGGTCGCCAGCGCGCGGGTCTTGGTATCGTTCCCGCGAACGTCGACGGTCCGGAACCGGGGCTCGCCGACCTGCGTCTCGGTCGGGAGTCGGCCGAGTTCGTTCTTTCGGCGCTTTCGAACGTTCTTCAGTCGACCGCCGGTACGCTTGCGCGTAGAGCGTCCCTGATCTTGCATATCCGGGAGAAAGCCCGGCGCCTACTTGAATGCACGCTTTCACGCCGGCGGATCGACGGCCCGTTCGGGGTCCGCCGTGGCGGTTGCGGTCCGGTCCGGTCCGGTTCCGGCTTCGGCTTCGGTCGTCGCGATCCCCGGCCCCTCACTCGTCCGGAACCAGACAGTACGCGTGGCCGGGTTCCTCGAGGATCGTCTCCTCCTCGTCGTCCCAGTAGTTCGAGAAGACGCCGCGTTCGGCGTAGTAGATCCGCCCGTCGTGGGGGACCGGGGCGCTCGTGACGTGGCCGCGGTTCTCGACGCGCCACCGCCGGGTTCCCGTCTCGGCGTCGAGCGCGTACAGATACGAGTCGTACGAGCCGACCAGCACCGATCCCGCGGTGACCGTCAGTGCTCCGATGATCGATCCGTTGACGTCCGTCGCCCACAGTTCCTCGCCGGTGTCGCAGTCGAGGGCGTAGACGTATCCGTCGTTGCTGCCGGTGTAGACGACGTCCGCCTCCGGATCGAGCGCCGGGTTCGCCATGATCCGGCCGTCGGTCTCGAACGACCACTGCTCGGTTCCGTCCTCGAGGTCCAGACAGTAGAAGTGCTCGTCCCAGGATCCGAAGTAGCCGTAGCCGTCGTGAGCCGCGATGGTCCCTTTGATCTCCGCGCCGAGGTTGAACTCGCCGTCCGCCTTCGATTCGCCGTCGGGTCCGTCCTCGCCGCCGGTCTGGAACTTCCAGGCGAACTCGAGGGAGGGGAACTCCCAGCAGTAGACGGCGCCGTCGTTCGACCCGGCGCAGATCCGCCCGGTCTCGAGGTCGATCGTCGGCGACGGGTGGGACTGCCCCCAGATCCGATCGTCGCTCCAGGTCGGTTCGCCGGTTTCGGCGTCGAACGTCCAGAGTGCACCGGAGGACGGGCTCCCGTACTCGACGATCACGTAGAGAGTACCCTCGTAGTAGGCGGGGCTCGAGCCGATCGCGAGCGTGCCGTCGAGTTCGCTCGAGCGGGTCCGCCAGACGAGTTCTCCCGTCTCGACGTCGATCGCGTACAGGTCGCCGTCGTACCCCCCGATGTAGGCGGTTCCGTCGACGATAGCCGGAGAACCGTGGAAACCGAGCTTGGTCGCGCCGGTCTCCGTGAGCCATTGGGGTTCACCGGACGGCTCGACGCCGTGAACCCAGCCCGTATCGCCCGCCATCACCATCGTGTCGCCGTCGGGCGTCGGAACGGGGCTGGACTTGGCCGCGGTGTGACCGACGTTGTTGATCGGGAACGACCAGTTGACGCTGACCTCGTCCGGGACGACCTCGTCGGGATAGTAGCCGAGTCGGCGAAGCCCGCGCTGGAACATCCTCACGTCGTCGTCGGGGTGGCTCGCGTACGCCGAGACGGTATCGGCCGCGTCGCGGTCGGACATGGACGTGGACGGCGATCCGTCTCCGTCGGCCGACGTCCACGGGGTCGCACAGCCGGCCAGTCCGGCGGCCGACGCAACGCCGGCCGCACGGAGGAACTGCCGCCGGCTACGGTCGGTTTCGTCTTCGATTCGCGGGATCGGAGATCGATCGGACATACGGGGGTCTGCTGGAACTCGCGTAGCGATTCTTCAAAACGGTCCCGATGTTCGACGGCGGTCGGAGGTGCCGGGCCCCGACGTCGTTAGTCCTGCTGGGCGTCGACGACCGCTACGCTGGCCAGGTTCACGATGTCCTTGACCTCGTCGCCCCGCTGGAGGACGTGAACCGGCTTGTCCATGCCGACCAGCATCGGCCCGATGGCGTCCGCGCCGCCGAGCCGCTGGAGCAGTTTGTAGCCGATGTTACCCGACTCGAGGTTCGGGAAGACCAGCACGTTCGCGGGCTGGTCGAGTTCCGAGAAGCCGTAGGTCCCCTCGAGAATGTCCTCGACGACGGCGGTGTCGGCCTGCATTTCGCCGTCGACCGGGAAGTCGACTTCGGGGTCGTCCTGCAGCATGTTCGCGGCGCGGCGCGGTTTGCGGGTGCCTTCGTTGTCGACGCTACCGAAGTTCGAGTACGACAGCAGTGCTGCGCGGGGTTCGACGTTGAACCGCCGGGCGAGGTCGCCGGTCAGTTTGGTGACCTCCGCGAGCACTTCCTCGTCGGGGTCCTGGTTGACCGTCGCGTCGGCGACGAACACGACGCGGTTCTTGAACGTCAGCATGTAGACACCCGCGGCGTAGTCGACGTCGTCTGCGGTGCCGATGACCTGCAGGGGCGGCCGCAGCGCCGAGGGGTAGTGATGCGAGAGGCCGGTCAGGAGGGCGTCGGCGTCGCCCTGTTCGACCATCACGCTCCCGAAATAGTTCGTGTCGTTTTCGATGAGATCGGTAGCCTCGGTCCGGGTGATCCCCTTGCGCTGGCGGAGGTCGTGAAGGCGTGCGGCGTACTCCTCGTAGTCGCCGACGGAGGGGTCCGCGACCTGCGGATCGAAGTCCAGTCCGAGGTTCGCCGCAGTCTGTCGGATCTCGCTTTCGTCCCCGATGAGGATCGGAGCGGCGATCCCCTGCTCCTGGATCTGGTAGGCCGCCCGAATCATCTTCTCGTTTTCGCCCTCCGCCAGGGCGACCGTCTTGGGGTCGCTCTTGGCCTTGTTGAGGACGACCCGCATCATTTCGCGGGACTTGCCGAGGCGGGCCTCGAGTTCCTCCTCGTACGCGTCGGGGTCGATCTCGGTCCGGGCGGCACCGGACTCCACCGCGGCCTCGGCGACGGCCGGGGCAACGCGAAACAGCACGCGCGGGTCGACCGGCTTGGGGATGATGTAGTCGGGGCCGTACTGGAGCGGTTCGTCGCCGTAGGCCTTGACGACCGCGTCGGGAACGTCCTGGCGGGCGAGGTCCGCAAGCGCCTCGGCACAGGCGACCTTCATCGCCTCGTTGATCTCGGTCGCGCGGACGTCGAGCGCCCCACGGAAGATGAACGGGAACCCGAGGACGTTGTTGACCTGATTCGGATAGTCCGACCGCCCCGTCGCCATGATGACGGTGTCGTCCCGGGCCTCTTTGGCCTCCTCGTAGCCGATCTCGGGGTCGGGATTGGCCATCGCGAAGATGATCGGATCCTCGGCCATCGACCGGACCATCTCCTCGTCGACGATCCCGCCGATCGACAGGCCGACGAAGACGTCGGCACCCTCCATCGCGTCCGCGAGGTCGCCCTCGGGGACGTCGCGAGCGAACTGTTGTTTGTATTCGTTGACGTCGCCCCGTTCGGCGCGGGGCTCGGTGATGATCCCCGAGGAGTCACACATCGTGATGTTCTCCCGCTTGCAGCCGAGCGAAACGTAAAACTTCGCTGTCGCGATCGCGCTCGCGCCCGCACCGGAGAAGACGATCTCGAGGTCCTCGAGGTCCTTGTCGGCGATATCTGCGGCGTTGAGCAGCGCCGCGCCGGAGATGATCGCGGTCCCGTGCTGGTCGTCGTGGAAGACCGGGATGTCGATCTCCTCGCGGAGCCGTTCCTCGATCGTGAAACACTCGGGGGCCTTGATGTCCTCCAAGTTGATCCCGCCGAAGGTCGGTTCCATCATCTTGACGGCCTCGACGAACTTGTGGGGATCGGACTCGTCGAGTTCGAGGTCGAAGACGTCGATGTCCGCGAACCGCTTGAAGAGGACGCCTTTCCCCTCCATGACGGGCTTGGACGCCTGTGCGCCGATGTCACCGAGCCCCAGTACGGCGGAGCCGTTCGAGACGACGCCGACGAGGTTCCCTTTCGAAGTGTACGTATAGGCTTCGTCGGCGTCCTCGTCGATTTCCATACACGGCGCGGCGACGCCGGGCGAATACGCGAGCGAGAGGTCACGCTGCGTATTCGTCGGTTTCGTCGTCGAAATCTCGATCTTTCCGGGTGGATCGGTCCGGTGGTAGTCCAGTGAATCCTCGTCGAGTCCCATATGGAGGACAGTGCGGGCCACCACTAAAAACAATGCGAAGGGTTGTTTCGACGGACGTCGAACCGTTCTGCGGGAGCCTGTCGTTCAAGCGGCCCCCCGATTCGACCGTTTTATACGGGGCGCGCAAGTGTGGTCGGGTATGGACGTCGCGCTTGGTGGGACGTTCGACCCCGTTCACGACGGCCACCGCAAGCTGTTCGAACGGGCGTTCGAACTCGGGGACGTGACTGTCGGACTGACGAGCGACGAGCTCGCGCCGAAAACGCGGCAGGTGGATCGACCGGTTCGGAGCTACGAAGAACGCGAGACCGATCTCGAGGCGGCCCTCGAGACGTTCGCCGACGAGTACGACCGCGAGTTCGAGATCCGTACCCTCGAGAAACCGACCGGGATCGCGACCGAGCCACAGTTCGACTATCTGGTCGTCTCGCCGGAGACCCGGGAGGGCGGAGAACGGATCAACGAGATTCGCCGCGAACACGGATACGATCCGCTCGAGGTCGTCGTCGTCCCACACGTTCGCGCGGATGACGGGGACATCATCTCGAGTACACGTATCGTCCAGGGCGAGATCGACGAGCACGGCAACGTGCTGGACGACGCCGAGTGACGGTCGGTCCCGCTTTCGCATCGTTTTCACCGCCTAATATCGTCTTTCGACCGCTACCCGACCGTCAGCACGGCATAACACCGCCCTAATCGGTTGTTACCGGCGACAGTAATCGAGCGTGGCTCGAACTACCAGCCCGGCGGCTCGAGGCCGGCCCGCTCGAGGACGTCCTTCCAGCGCGACTGTATCGAGAGCCGAGAGACCTCCGCGGCCTCGGCGACCTCGCCCTGCGTGCGTCCCTCGCCGGCGACGAGCGATCCCGCGTAGACGCTCGCGGCAAGCACTGCCCGCTTCGAACGATCGTCGTCCGGGACGTCGGTCAGAAAGAGGTCCGTCGCCGTGGATCGTGCTTCCGTCGAGAGGTCGAGCCGATCGGCGATCCGCTCGAGGTCCTCGAGCCACGATCGGTACTCGATCCGGTCTCGAGCGCTGTGCATACCGGGACTATCGCCTCATCGGAAATAAACCCGCGGTCACGAATCGGAAACGATCGCAACGATCGTGGGGCGAATCGCCAATACGGTGCTACTCGATCCAACGTACAGCTACGAACGACTATGCGAACCGGCCGTTCTCCCGCGGTTTCACTAGGAGACAACTACTAAAGCGGGGGGACGACAAACGAGAAGTCGACGTGACGCTTCCCGACCGGCGGTCTCATCGGGACTACTACATGAAGGAACCAACCTGCAAACTCGTCTGTACCGGTTGCGGCCTCGAGATGCCGTACCGGGACCGATCGCTGGCCGAGCAAGCGGCGGAGCTCCACCAGCTACGCGATCCGGAGCACGTGACCTTTATCGTCCCGCCGGACTGGTCCCCGGAGGAGCCGGTCAAGCATCAGTGACGACGCGTCGGATCGACAGGTTCTTACTCGATTCGTGAAAAGGCGGGAGTGCGCGCGGGTAGCCAAGCTAGGCCAACGGCGCAGCGCTTAGGACGCTGTCCCGTAGGGGTCCGCCGGTTCGAATCCGGTCCCGCGCATTCTCCGCGAACAACACCGTGAGCGGAGAATGCAGTCAGCGGATTCGAACGAGAGAAGACGCGCACAACGGAGTGAGCACGTCTTCGCGTTGTTCGAATCCGGTCCCGCGCCTTTTTCAATCGAAGACGATAGCCTCGAGCGTGCCAGCACCCTCACCACCCGGGCCACAATCCGTCTCGACTACTCGAGTCCGAACCAGCGGGAGCACATTGTCAACAACGGATCACGACCGGAGAGGGATCAATAAACGCAGCCTACGGGAGAGAAAAGCGACAGACGAACGTCAGACGTCCCAAAACGCTTATTCGCGCGGAACCAACTTGTAAAAGCAATGGACGGGTTAGACGACGTGTTCGGGGATCTCTTCTCGAGTGTCGACGGCGTGTTGTTGTTCTCGCCGAGCGGATCCTACTACGAGCGGTTCGCGACGATGGACGACGTCGACGTCATCGTCGTCGGCACCGACAACGACGTCGGTGCGGACACGTTCGTCGAACTCCCGCTCGCGTTCGACGACGTCTCCGACCGGATCAAGTTCGGCCTCGAGGGTGCGTTCGAAGAGGGAGTGATCGAGGACGGCGACGAACTCGCCTGCGCGACGCGGCTTTTCGACAACGAGATCGATACCGTTTCACGCGTGCGGGCGAGTGCCGACGACCACACGGGCATCTACGATCTCTTCGCCAAGTCGCGGGCCGAACCCGACGTCATCAAGTCCGTGCTCGAGTTGGCGATCGAACTCGGCAAGAAGGGCCAGAAGGGCAAGCCCGTCGGCGCGCTGTTCATCGTCGGCGACGCGGGCAAGGTGATGAACAAGTCCCGGCCGCTGTCGTACAACCCCTTCGAGAAGTCCCACGTCCACGTGGGCGATCCGATCGTCAACGTAATGTTGAAGGAGTTCTCCCGACTCGACGGCGCGTTCGTCATCTCCGACGCGGGCAAGATCGTCTCGGCGTATCGCTACCTCGAGCCGTCGGCGGAGGGGGTCGACATTCCGAAGGGGCTGGGCGCGCGGCACATGGCCGGCGGCGCGATCACCAGGGACACGAACGCGATCGCGATCGTACTCTCGGAGAGCGACGGGCTCGTCCGGGCGTTCAAGGGCGGCGAGATGATCCTGGAGGTCGACCCGGAGGCCTACTGACATGGACTGGCAGACGTTTATCGAGGAGCCGGCGGTCATCGCCGCCGCGGTCCTCGCGCTCGGCCTCGTCGTCGGCTACCTCGTCGGGCGGCTCAACAAGGAGTTGCTCACGGCGGCGGGAGTGCCCGACGCGGTCGAGGGGACGCCGTTCGAGCGGACGGCACAGTCGCTCGGTACGTCCACCGTCGAGATCGTCGCCCGACTGAGTTCGTGGTTCATCTACGGGATCGCGATCCTGACAGCGATCCACATCGCCCAGTTGCTGAACACCGACGCGTTCTGGTTCCGGGTGACGGAGTTCATCCCGCAGGTCTTCGTCGCCGTCCTGGTGCTCATCCTCGGGTTCATCATCGCGGACAAGTCCGAACTCGCGGTCAGCGAGTATCTACGGGGGGTCAAGCTCCCCGAAATTTCACTGCTTCCGCGACTGATCAAGTACTCCGTTCTCTACGTCACGTTCATCATCGCACTGGGACAGATCGGCGTCCACGTTCTCGCGCTGTTGATCCTGCTGACGGTGTACGCCGTCGGCGTCGTAATCGTCTTCACGGTCGCGTTCAAGGACTTCCTCGTCTCGAGTGCTGCAGGGATCTACCTCCTGTTGAACCAGCCCTACGGGATCGGCGACGAGGTCCGGATCGGCGACCAGTCGGGGATCGTCCAGGAGGTCGATCTGTTCGTCACGAAGATCGAGAACGACTCCGAGGAGTACATCGTGCCGAACCGGAAGGTCCTGGACGAAGGCGTCGTTCGAAATCGAGAGTAGGGACGGCGTCGTTCTCAGGCCGCCCGCTCGACGTGTTTCACGTAGTGGCGGCCGCGGGGCCGCTTCCTTCCCGGCGTCGGGGTCGATTTCGACCGTCCGGTTCAGACGTCCTCGAGATCCAGCGAGAGTCCCGCGTGCCAGCGGTCGACGCCGGCCTCGCGCTTGGCCTCGTCCATCTTCGCCAGCAGGTGCGTCGCGAGCGTCGCCGTCTCGGCGGCCCGGGACTCGCCTTCGGTGCGGAACTCGCCGCCGTCGCGGTCGGCGTAGACCGTACAGACCGCGCCGCCGCGCAGCCCGTAGAGGTTCGCGAGCGTGAGGATGGCGCTTGCCTCCATCTCGATGTTCTTGACGTTTGCCTCCACGAGCTGGTCGACGAGGTCTTCGGAGCCGGCTGCCTCGAAGCCGTCGTAGCCGGACCGGCCCTGGCCCGCGTAGAAGGAGTCGGCGCTCATGGTGACGCCGGTGTGGTAGTCGTAGCCCAGTCGCTCGGCTGCGGCGACGAGCGCGCTGACGACCTCGTGGTCGGCGACGGCCGGGTAGTCCTCACGGACGTACTCGTCGCTGGTGCCCTCCTGGCGGACCCCGCCGGTCGTGATGACGAGGTCGCCGACGTCCATCTCGGGCTGGAGCGCGCCACAGGACCCGACCCGGATGAACGTGTCCGTGCCCACGCGGGCCAGTTCCTCGACCGCGATGGCGGCCGAGGGGCTGCCGATCCCCGTCGAGGTGACCGAGATCGGCGTCCCTTCGTAGCTGCCCGTCGCGGTCCGGTACTCGCGGTGGTGGGCGCGGATCTCGTGGTCGTCCCAGTGAGCGACGATCTTCTCGAGGCGCTCCGGGTTCCCGGGCAGGAGGACGGTGTCCGCGACGTCCTCGGGGGCGACCTCGAGGTGGTACTGTACGTCCGCGTTCGGATCTTCGCTGTCGGCTGGCATTCGACGCGGGGGTTCGGGCCGGCACCGTATATAAATGCGGGGCACGCGTACCGCCGGTATGGCACGCGGTACCGAATCCGGATCGCTCGCTGACACCTACGTCGCCGCCCTCCAGCACGACCGGGCCGACCTGCCGCCGGAGACGACGCTCGTCGGGGTCGTCCGAAAGCCCGCGCCGTGGTTTCACGCCGCGGTCGACGAGAACCGCCCCGCGCTGGGGCCGCCCGCCGACCTCCTCGAGGCCGCCAAGGCGGCCGAGGAGGAGTTCAAGATGCAAGGACTGTGCGAGGAAGGAGCCCACGACGCGGCCTGGGATCGGGTCGACTTCGCCGACGCGTACCGCGATCACATCGAGACGGACCCGAAGGCACGGGCGGCCCTGGCGGACCTCGAGGCACGCATCGAGTCCGGCGAGTCGCTCGCGCTGGTCTGTTACGAGAACACCGACAAGAAGCGGTGTCACCGGACGATCCTCCGGGAACGGCTCGAGGAACGGATCGAGGCGGAATAGGGCCGAAACGCGCTACTCGAGCGTCTCCTCGCTGATCGTGTTCGGGAGGAGCTCTCCCAGCGCGTACTCCGTCGGTTCCACTCCCTCGCCCTCGTCACAGATGACCCGCAGGTCGTCGTCGCAGAACTCCGCGAGCGTCTGGCGACACATCCCGCAGGGGGTGACGCCGTCCCGGCGGTCCGAACTGACCGCGAGCCGCGTGAACTCGCCGTGGCCGTTCTTGACCGCCTCGGCGATCGCCACCTCCTCGGCGTGGAGGCTGTTGCTGAAGTTCGCGTTCTCGAGGTTGCAGCCGACGAACACCTCGCCGTCTCCGGTCTCGATCGCCGCGCCGACCGCGTACTCGGAGTAGGGAACGTGAGCCTGCGACTGGATCTCCCGGGCGCGCTCGATGAGGTCCCCGTCGTCGCGGTCGCCAGCGTCGTTCGACTTCTCGGCACTCATGGTGATCTGTACTGCCTCGAGGAGGGGTAAGAAGGCATCGACCGGCGATCGCCTCGCCGGAAGGCAGTCAGTCCTCGCCGGATTCGTAGTTCTCGCCGGCCGCTTCCGGCAGTCGGGTCTTGCCGACGAAGACCAGGACGACGATCACCGTCACGTACGGGATCGTCCGGATCAGCTCCGTCGGGACGGCGTATCCGGCGGCCTGGAGCCGGACCTGGATCGCGTCGAGACCGGCAAAGAGGAACGAGCCGGCAAGCGCGCCGATCGGGTGGTAGTTCGCGAACAGGTAGGTCGCGATGGCGATGAACCCGCGGCCGCCGATGTCGGTCTCGCCGCCACCGGCGAAGGTGCCCAGCTGGCCGAGCGCGAAGCCGGCCCCGCCGAGCCCGGCGAACACGCCCGAGAGGATGACCGCCGCGTAGCGGACCTTCCGGACGTCGACGCCGGCGGTGTCGAGCGCCTTCGGGTTCTCGCCGCTCGCGACGACCCAGCGGCCGAAGCTCGTCCGCGAGAGCAGATACCAGCCGAGGACGGCCGAGATAAGCATGATCCAGACCTGCGGCGGGGTGTCGAACAGCAAGTAGCCCACGAGCGGGAACTCGGAGAGCACCGGTACCGTCACGTTGTCGAACGTTCCGACGGTGGCCGTGTTGGGGCTCTCGAAGACGATCCGCGAGACGAACGGCGCGAGCCCGAGCGCGATGAGCCAGACCGCCAGGCCAGCGATGATCTGGTCGGCCTTGAACTCGATGCAGACGACCGCGAACACGAGCGCGAACAGCGTGCTCACGAGCACGCCCGCGAGCAGCCCCCACCAGTGGTGGGAGATCAGTAGCGTCGACTCGCCGGAGCCGAGCCGGAACGTGACCACGACGCCGGTAAACGCCGAGACGATCAGCAGACCTTCGATACCGATGTTGATGACGCCGCTTTTTTCGGCGAAGATGCCGCCGATGGCCGCCAGCGCGATCGGGACGGCCAGCCGCAGCGTCGCCGTGTGCGTACTCGGACTGGCGAGCGCGAGGAAGAGGACGGTCGCGACCAGTCCTCCGCCGACGACTGCCTGCATGTAGCTCGACTCGGGAATGGGCAGTCGATCACGCATCGGCATCACCTCCGGTCTCGCTCTCGGCGTCCCCGCCGTCCGCTCGAGCGGGCCGCTCCCGCTCGACGTGGACGTACCGCGAGCCGATCATCCGGAAGAACTCCGGCATCGCCACGAAGAGGATGATGAGCCCGCTGAGCACGCCGACCAGTTCCGGCGGCACGTCCGTCGCGGTACCGATAGACCGGCTCCCGCTCTGGAGGATGCCGAACAGGAACGCCGCGGCGCCGACCCCGAGCGGGTTGTTCCCCGCCAGGATCGAGACGGCGATCCCGTCGAACCCGAGTTCCGGCACGTTCTCGAGCCAGCGCCCGTGGACCATCAGCACCCAGAAGGCGCCGCCGATCCCGCCGAGCGCGCCCGAGAGCGTCATGCTCGAGACGACCATGCGCTTGTCGTCGACGCCGCCGTAGGCGGCCGCCTCGGGCTGGACGCCGCTGGTTCGGAGTTCGTATCCGAACGACGTGCGGGCGAGCAGCCAGGCGACCCCGAGCATGAGCGCGACGGCGAAGGCAAACGCCAGCAGCGAGAAGTCCATCCGGCCGCCGAAGCCGACGTACGGAATCGTCGGAATCTCGGCGTACTCCGGCACGGGCTGAGTCTGGGGATTGCTGCTGTTGGGGTCCTGGAACTGCCAGGACAGCAGCGTCGAGGCGACCCCGACCGCGACGAAGTTGAGCATGATCGTCGTGATCACCTCGTTCGCGTCGGCGTAGGCCTTCAGCGCCCCGGGGATCGCCCCGAACAGGCCGCCGAAGATCGCGCCGACGAGGACGCCAATCGGGATGAGGACGATCGTCCCGACGAGTCCGCCGGGAACGATCGCCGCCGCGTACACGACGCTGACCGCCGTCGCGAGCCCACCGACGACTAACTGTCCCTGCGTCCCGATGTTGAACAGCCCCGCACGGAAGGCCACGGCGACCGACAGCCCCGTGAAGATCAACAGCGTCGTCTGCTGGAGCGTCGTCGCCAGGCTGTAGTTCATCGGCGACCAGCCGCCCTGGAGTGGGTGGCCCATCGCGCCGAGGAACAGCTCGTAGTAGACCTGGATCGGGTTGTAACAGAACGTCCAGCCGGCCAGGTCGAGCCCCGTACGACAGGAGGCGAACCCGCCGGAGACGAACACGAGGACGGCACCGACGAGGATCGAGGCGAACAGCGCGGCGACGCTGACCGCGATCCGTTCGACGGCCGAGGCGCGAACGAGTCGCTCGATCAGTCGTTCGACCCGGTCCCTCATGCCGAATCACCCGCCGGTTCGTCGCGTCCGTCGCCCCCACCGTCCGCGGAGACACCGGACCCGTCGCCGCGGAAGCTCGCATCCGCGTCGGCGTTCTCGGACGGGCGCTGGCCCGCCATCAGCAGTCCCAGTTCCTCCTCGGTGAGATCGTCGGGATCGGTCACGTCCATGAACTCGCCCTCGTAGATGACTCCCAGTCGGTCCGAGAGGCTCCGCACTTCGTCGAGTTTGGAGGAGACGAGCAGGATGGCGACCCCCTCCTGGCGGAGTTCGAGCAGTCGGTCGTGGATGAACTCCGTCGAACCGATGTCGACGCCCCGAGTGGGGTGGGTCGCGACCACGAGGTCGGGGTCGCGCTCGAACTCGCGGCCGACGATGAACTTCTGCTGGTTGCCGCCCGACAGCGACACCGCGTCGGCGTCGGGGTCGGGCGGCCGTACGTCGTAGGTTTCGATGATGTCTTCGGTATGGGTCCGGACCGACTCCCAGTCGATCCGTCCGGACTGAGAGAACTCCTCGGAACGCTGGCTGCCGAGCACGCCGTTCTCGACCAAGTCGAACGGCATGACCAGCCCCTGCTCGTGGCGATCCTCCGGAACGTACGCCATGCCGGCGTCGATCCGTTCCCGGCGGGACCAGTCGGTCACGTCCTCGCCGTCGAAGGTGATCCGCCCCTCGTCGGGGGTCCGGAGTCCGGTGACGGCTTCGATCAGTTCCCCCTGGCCGTTGCCGTCGACGCCCGCGATACCGAAGATCTCGCCGCTCCGGATCTCGAGATCGATCCCGGAGACGACCTCGACGTCGCGTTCGTCTTCGACGACGACGTCGTCCGCGGACAGGACCACGTCGCCCGTCTCGCAGGGGTCGGCCTCGGCTTCCAGCAGCACCTCGCGGCCGACCATGTACTCGGCGAGTTCGTCCTGGGTCGTCCCCTCGGGGTCGACCGTGCCGACGGATTTCCCGTCCCGGAGGACCGTGATCTCGTCGGCCGCGTGGGTCGCCTCGCCGAGTTTGTGCGTGATGAAAATGATCGTCTTCCCCTGGGCCGTAAGCTCCTCGAGGACTTCGTACAGCCCCTCGACTTCCTGGGGCGTGAGGACGGCCGTCGGCTCGTCGAGGATGAGCACGTCTGCGCCGCGATACAGCGCCTTGAGGATCTCGACGCGCTGCTGTGCGCCGACGCTGAGGTCGGCGACCGTCGCTCCCGGATCGACGTCGAACCCGTATCGGTCACAGAGGTCGCGGATCTCGCGGTCGATCCGTTCGCGGTCGACCGCGAGCCCGAACCACTTCCGGGGTTCGTTGCCGAGCGCGATGTTCTCCGCGACGGTCATCGTGTCGACCAGCATGAAGTGCTGGTGGATCATCCCGATTCCCGCGTCGATGGCGTCCCGTGGGGAGTCGAACGAGCGTTCCTCGCCGTCGACGACGACCCGGCCCCCTTCGGGCTGGTAGAGCCCGTAGAGGACGTTCATCAGCGTCGTCTTCCCCGCACCGTTCTCCCCGAGCAACGCGTGGACGGACCCCCGTTCGACGCGGAGGTCGACGTCGTCGTTGGCGACGACGCCCGGGAACCGCTTTGTGATCCCGTCGAGGTGGACGGCCAGGTCGGCCGCCCGCCTCGAGTCGGGACCGGTGCCCCCTCGAGCGGTTTCCCCTTCCTCGGTAGTGGTGCCTGTGCCGGAGTCGGTCATGCGATTACAGTTCCTGTGGGACGTCGATCTCGCCGTCGATGATCGCCTGTCTGGACTCGTCGAGTGCGCCCGTGACGTCGTCGGGGATCTCGTCTCCGATCGTGTCACCGTAGACTGCCCTGACGCCCTCTTCCTCGAGGCCGAGGCGTTCGGTTTCGCCGCCCTCGAACGCATCGTTGACGACCGACTCGACGGCGGAGTAGACCGCGGTGTCGACCTGCTTGACCATGCTCGCGAGGATGACGTCCGCGTAGTCGGGTTCGGTCAGCGACTGGTCGGCGTCGACGCCGATCGCGAACCGACCCTCGGACTGTGCGGCCTGGAGCACGCCGACGCCGGTTCGACCCGCCGCGTGGAAGACGATGTCGGCGTCCTGGTCCTGGTACATCGACAGCGCGGCCTCCTGGCCGCCGGCGGTGTCGTTGAAGTCGCCGACGTAGGAGGTAACGACCTCCGCGTCCTCGTTCGCGTACTCGACGCCGGCTTTGAATCCGGCCTCGAACGACTCGATCAGCGGCGATTCGACGCCACCGACGAACCCGACCGTGTTCGCGTCGGGATTCGTCTCGCTTTCGGCCGCGGCGAACTCCATGTCCGTCAGCAGGCCTGCGAGGTGACCGACCTGGAACGATCCCTCCGGCTCGCCGAAGATGTAGCTTCGGACGTTGTCCACCTCGAGGACCTCGTCGATGATGATGAAGTCCTGGTCGGGGTAGGCATCCGCGTTCTCCTCGAGCGCGTCGAGCTGTGCGAAGCCGATACAGGAGACGAGGTCGTAGTCGCCGGACTCGGCGAAGTCCCGCTGTGCACTGGTGAACTCGCCTTCCGTCTCCGGCTCACGTTCGTCGAACGCGATGTCGAACTCGTCCTCGGCGTCCAACAGCCCTTGCTGGGCCATGTCGTTGAACGAGTTGTCGCCGAGGCCGCCGGTTGCGTACACCATGCCGATCCGTGCTTCGGAATCGCCGCCGCCGTCGCCGAACCCACCGACGCAGCCAGCCAGCCCCGCGAGCCCAGCAGCGCCGGCACCTGTCAAGAACGTCCGCCTGTTTCGTGGCATTAGACACGGCTAGTGAGGAGACAGGGTTTATAGCCGTCGGAATCGACGGACCCGTTTACGCGAACCGACGCGTCAGCGGTGCACGCAACAGTTTACTACGAAAGTAGTACTCTCATTTCCCGCTAGCGCGGACGTGCGTACGTTTAGCTCCGGTCGGCGACGGTCGCCTCGACGACCTCGCGGGCGTCGCCGATCAGGGCGTCGACGTTGTCGCTCTCGGCGTAGATGCGTACGTATGGCTCCGTTCCGCTGGGCCGGACGAGCACCCAGGACGCGTCCTCGAACTCGAGGCGGACTCCGTAATCGGTGTCGACGGCAGCCTCGGGGAACGCGGCCGGCAACTCGGACTCGAGGTCGGCCATGACGTCGGGTTTGGCGTCGTCCGGACAGTCGACGCTAACCTTGCGATAGGGGCGTTCGGTGACCGGCTCCCGCAGCGTCCCGGTGTCCCCGGCCTCGGCGACGAGTGCGGAGACGGCCGCGGCGCTTGTGACGCCGTCGATCCAGCCGCCGAAGGCGGTGTGGATGTGCTTCCAGGGTTCGGCCGCGAAGACGACTTCGGTGTCCGCGTCGCCGGCGCGGCGTTCCCGGGCGATTCCCTCGTGGAGCGCGCCCAGTCGGACGCGTTCGACGCGACCGCCGGCTTCCCGGACCTGCTCGTCGATCCGCGCGGAGGCGTTCGGCGTCGTGACCACGACCGGATCGTCGGCATCGCTCTCGGCCGCGTAGTGTGCCGCGACGACCGCGAGGACGGTGTCCTCGTGGATCACGTCGCCGTCGGGGCCGAGGACCACGAGGCGGTCGGCGTCGCCGTCGTGGGCGAGCCCCAGGTCGAACGCCGAGCCGTCCTCGCGCGCGGCCGAAAGAAAGGTCGAGAAGTCCGAGAGCGTCTCCGGCGTCGGCTTGCTCTCGCGGGCCGGGAAGTGGCCGTCCACGCTGGCGTTGACCGCGACGACTTCCGCGCCCAGTCGCTCGAGCACCTGTGGGGTCGCCACCGAGGCCATGCCGTTGCCGCAGTCGACGGCGATCGAGAGTCCCGCGAGGGGCGCGCCCTCGCCGTCCGAAAACTGCGCGTCGACGTAGTCAGCGACGGCGTCGCGGTAGTCGTCGAGGACCTCGAGCCGTTCGGAATCGCCCCACTGCTCCCAGGAGGCGAGCGGGACACCCTCGGTGACCCCATCTTCGATCCCGCGTTCGGCCTCGCGGTCGTACTCGACGCCGTCGGCGAACAGTTTGATCCCGTTGTCCGTCGGCGGGTTGTGACTCGCGGTAATCATCGCGCCGCGGCGGCCCTGCGAGGCGAACGCCAGCGCGGGCGTCGGCACCTGGCCGAGGCGGTAGACGTCGGCGCCGGCGCTCTCGAGGCCGGCCTCCATCGCAGCGGCCAGCGCCGCCCCGGTTTCGCGGCCGTCACGGCCGACGACGAACGTTTCTCCCGGCCGGCCCGCGGCCTGGCCGACCTCGAGCGCGAGCGCGGGTGTGATCTCTTCGACCGGGCCGCGGATCCCGGCTGTCCCGAACAGTGACATGGCCGTCCCTTTCCGGAGGACGCACTTATACTATCTGAGACGGACTCGCCGGGCAGTCCTCGGCGGGGTCGACGAGAAAGAGAGACGGGACTGGGATCCGGTCGGGGCCAGGGGCCGCGAACGGACACCGCGTTTCGAACCGGACGGACGACGGAACGGGCGTTACGATTCGTCGGGCATTTCGTCGATCAGGACGACCGCTTCGCCGTCGATGACGGTCGCATCGTCGTCCTCGTCGCGGATGACCGTCTCGAGGCGGTACTGGTCGTTGCCAAGCGCTTCGACGATTTCGACGCGTGCGGAGACGCGGTCGCCGATCCCGACCGGACCGCTGAACTCGAGGTCCTGCGAGAGGTAGATCGTCAGCCCGGGAAGGCGTGCGAGCGCGGCGCTGATGAGCCCGGAGACGAGCGTCCCGTGAACGATTCGCTCGCCGAACCGGGTGCGGGCGGCGAACTCGTCGTCGAGGTGGAGTCGGTTGGTGTCGCCGCTGATCGTCGCGAACGCGCGAACGTCCTCGTCGGTCAGGGTTTTCTCGAACGTGACGGCGTCGCCGACGGTGATCTCGTCGCGGTCGTCGACGCTGCGGTCGAACTCCCAGTCGAGGTCGGAGTGATCGACCGAGGGGATCGACGCGGGGACGGTCTCGTCACCCGAACGGCCGCTCGAGGGCGATGCGGACGCCGACGAACTCTGGTCGTCGGTCGTGGGCATCATCGCCGATACTGCTGCCCGGTTTGCGGCGGTCGCACTCTGGAAGAAGCTCTGAGTCATCGTCGTCCAGGCGTCCGTCACGGCGGCGAAATCGGGTGTCCCGGAGTTCTGGTGAGACATCTACGACCGAACTAGGGTGGGGGAGGTTATCACTTCTTTGGCTCATCCAATCGGTTTTTACTATCCCTCGGATGCCGTAAGATCTGGTTACACCCGGTTTCGATGTATGGGAATTGGAGGCACGGTGGGTCGAGAGCGTCGGTCCCCGCCGGTATCGTCCCGGCTGCTCCATCTGATGGCATCAAATGGTATCTAGTGGAAACTCTTATTAGCGACGCCGTCGTTGGTACGGGTGATGACGGACGACTCCGACCGCTCGCCGTGGTTTCCGCCCGCGATGTTCACCCAGGGAATGCAGGAAGCCGGCGAGCAGGTTGCTCAGTCCCAGCAGGAGATGATGAAGCAGTTGCTGGAGGCGACCTCCGCGTCGTCGAACCCCTTCGAAGAGCTGTCAGCGTTCGGGCCGATGAACATGGGGACGGCGACGTTCAAGGCTCGCGTCCAGAGCGGCGGTCGGATCAGCATTCCCGGCCCCGAACGGGAAGCCCTCGACATCGAAGAGGGCGACATCGTCCAGACGATCGTCGTACCGGTCAAACGCGACCGGGACGATGACGACGAGTAACGTCGCGATCCCGCTACCCGACCCGACGCACGGCACGCCCCGAATCAGATCACACCCGACACACCACGACACCACACCAACCATGACCCAGAACCCACTCACCGCCGTTTTCGACGCACAGCGCACCGCCCTCGAACAATCCCAGCGCTTCGCCCACGACGCCCTCGAGGCCCAGAAGACCTCGATGAGCGCGATGGCCGACGCCCTCGAGACCTCCGAATCGCTAGCCGAGTCCAACGCCGAGTTCACGCGCGGCGCGCTCCACGCCTACTTCGACGCCCTCGAGTCCACGATGCCCGAGGACGCCGCCGAGTTCGACGACATGCGCGACCTCGTCGACGAGGGCGTCGACTCCGCGACGGAAGCCCAGATGCAGTCGATGGAGGCCATGATCGAGGCGGTCCACGAGTCCGAGGACGCCTACGACGAGTTCGCCGACAATTACGCCGAGATGATCGACACGTCCTTCGACACCGCGCTCGAGGCCCACGAGCAGATGGAGCGCAACGTCTCGGCCGTCGCCGAGAACGTCGAGGAGACCGCCGACGAGTTCGACGTGTCGGCCTGACGCCGGGACCAGACTTTTTACACTACTTACACAATTTTCGCCAATGTCGGACTCACAACCTCCCCAGGCGGGGAACTGGAACGCGTTCGTCGAACAGTGGAACGAACAGTTCCTCGAGGCGCTCGAGGACAACATGGAGGCCCAGGCCCAGTTCGTCGAGAGCTGGTCGGACGCGGTCGGCGAGATGAGCGAGGAAGAGGAGATCTCGGACGGCGTCGAGGGGTACGCGCGGGCCTACGAGTCCTGGATGGGGGCCTCCGAGCAGATGGTCGAGCGGATGAACGACGTGCTCGAGGGCGAGGACGTCGACGTCGAGGAGTTCCGCGACATCTGGCTCAACACCGCCAACGAGGCGTTCAAGGAGGTCATGTCGACGACGGCCTTCGCGAAGATGACCGGCGAGACCGTCGGCGACGTCCTCGAACTCCAGCAGCAGGCCGACGAGGCCTCCCAGGAGACGCTGCGGTCGCTCGGTTTCGCGACCGAGGAGGACGTCGTCGAGGTCGGCGACCGACTCGTCGAACTCGAGCGCCGCCAGCACGACGTCGAGCGGAAACTCGACCGCGTACTCGAGCACCTCGAGCACCTCGAGGGAAGCGAGACGGAGGGCGATAGCGAGCAATGAACAACCCGTACGCAACCGCACTGGACTTCCAGCGGAAAGCCTGGGAAGCGACGGCCGACCTGGCCGAGAAAAGTCAGGTCGCACCCGAGCGGACCGAGACCCTCGAGAACGTCGACGTCGGGAAGACGCCGAGCGAGGTCGTCTACGAGGAGAACAAGCTCGAACTGCTCCACTACGAGTCCCAAACTGACGAGCAGTACGACGTCCCGATCCTCATCGTCTACGCGCTGATCAACAAGCCGTACATCCTCGACCTGCAGCCGGACCGCTCGGTCGTCCAGACGCTGCTCGAGGCCGGCTTCGACGTCTACCTGATCGACTGGGGCGAGCCCTCGAAGCTCGATCGCGCCCTCGGACTCGAGGACTACGTCGACCGGTACATCGACAACTGCGTCGACGTTGTCCGCGAACGCTCCGGCCAGGACGCGATCAACGTCCTCGGCTACTGTATGGGCGGGACGATGTCCGCGATGTACACCGCCCTCCACCCCGAGAAGGTCCGCAACCTCGGGCTGATGGCCGCCGGGCTCTGTTTCGCCGGCGACGGCGGCGTCCTCGAGTTGTGGGGTGCCGAGGAGTACTACGACCCCGAGGAGGTCACGGAGACGTTCGACAACGTCCCCGCGGAGTTCCTGGACGTCGGGTTCGCGCTGATGGACCCCGTCGCGAACAACGTGACGAAGTACGTCCGGTTCTACGACAACGTCGAGGACGAGGACTTCGTCGAGAACTTCGCCCGGATGGAGCGATGGCTCTCGGAGGGGATCGACGTCGCGGGCCGGGCCTACGAGCAGTTCATCGAGGATATCTACCAGGAGAACAAGCTGATCGACAACGAACTCCACCTGGACGGGAAACACGTCGACATCGAGAACATCGACGTGCCGGTCCTCCAGATCGTCGCGGAGTACGACCACCTCATTCCGCCGGGGGCCTCGAAGCCGTTCAACGAGGCCATTCCCTCCGAGGACACGGAGATCATGGAGTTCGCGACGGGTCACATCGGCATGTCGGTCTCCTCGCGGAGCCACGACGAACTCTGGCCGGACGTCTGCGAGTGGTTCGAGGAGCGATCCCGGGTCGACGAAGACCTCGAGGTGGAGGCCGAGACCGCAACCCGATCGGACGAGGAGATCGAGGCCCGCGGCGAAGACGACGTTCAGGAAACGCCAGCGGAGCCGGGCGAGATGACGGTCGACGAGGAGGTCGTCGACGAGGTCACCGAGGGCGACGGCGGGGAAACCGCCCTCGAGGCCGAACCCGACGACCTCACGGAGTTGAACGGCGTTGGACAGGCCTACGCCGAGGACCTCTCGGCTGCCGGCATCGAGACGTTCGACGACCTGGCCGCCGCTGATGTTGCGAACCTCGCCGCCGAGACCGGAATCTCGCCGAGTCGGATCGAGAGCTGGATCGACCAGGCCGCCGAGCGATAGCCACCAATCGATCCGCGGCGCTCCCCGCCGTACCGGTCGACACCATTCCTGTTAGTTCATTCAACATGTCATTATTTATCAGTGGAGGTAGAACCTGTCCCCGAACATGTCTATGGAGGGACGAACCTGCGTCATCACGGGCTCGGCACGCGGTATCGGTCGGGGGATCGCGGAACGTCTCGGCAACGAAGGTGCGAACGTGGTCATCAACTACCGGTCCTCCGAGGAAGCGGCCGGGGAGGCGGTCGACGCCGTCGAGTCCGCCGGAGGGTCGGCGGTCGCCGCCCAGGCCGACGTCTCGGACCGCGAGGACGTCGAGCGGCTGCGCGAGATCTGTCACGAGGCGTTCGGCCCGGCGGACGTGCTGGTGAACAACGCGGGCATCACGGCCGACAAGCAGTTTACCGAGATGAGCCGCGAGGAGTGGGATCGCGTCATGGACGTCAACCTCGGCGGGATGTTCAACTGCACTCAGGAGTTCTACGACGACATCTGGAACGCCGAGGAGGGCCGGTTGATCAACATCTCGAGCGTCGTCGGCAAACAGGGGAACTTCGGGCAGGCGAACTACGCCACCGCAAAGAGCGGCATGTTCGGGTTCACGCGAACGATCGCGCTCGAGTTCGCCCAGGGCGGGTCGACGGCGAACTGCGTCGCACCCGGGTTCACGCGGACGGACATGGTCGAGAGCGTCCCCGACGAAGTCCTCGACCGGATCGTCTCGGGGATTCCGCTCGAGCGGCTGGCGGAGGTCGAGGACATCGCCTCGGTCGTCCGGTTCCTCGCGAGCGAGGAGTCGTCGTACGTGACGGGCGAAGTGATCGACGTCAACGGCGGGATGGACCTCTAAGGTCGCTCGTCGCGGAGCGGATCCCGCAACAGCGCCGAGCCGGGTTCGTACGCACCCGCAGCTAAAATATATTTTAGCTAACAGTTAATCCGTCGGAGCCGCTCGTACGGTGTATGCGACGAACAACTGACGGTCGGTCCCGCCCCGGACACGAGTTGGAACCGATCAGTCCTGCGACTGACGGGTTTCAGGCCCCTCTCGGGGAAGGAACGGCGGACGACTCGAGTAGAATCGTCGAAACTGGCACGACGACAGTCGGCGTCGTCGGAACGAACGGCGTCGTTCTCGCGGCCGACAGGCGAGCGAGCCTGGGCGGTCGCTTCGTGACCAGCAAACGGGCTCGAAAGATCGAGCCTGTCGCCGACCGGACGGCCCTCACGTTCTCGGGCAACGTCGGCGAGGCCCAGACGTTCGTCCGACAGCTTCGGTCCGAGCGACGACTGTACGAACTGCGCGGCGAGGGGGGCGCCTCTGTCGAGACGATAGCGACGGTCGCCGGCGACCTGATTCAGCAGGGGCCATACCGCGCGCTCGAGCTCGTGCTCGCAGGCGTCGACGACGAGCCGTCGCTGTACCAGATCGGTCGCGGTGGCGGGGTCATGCGTGCGGACTACGCGGCGAGCGGAAGCGGGATGCAACTGGCCTATGGCAACCTCGAGGATGCCTACGAGCCCGATCTCCCGGTGTCGGCGCTCCGGGAAGCTGCGGCCGTTGCGGTCCACAGCGCGAGCGAGCGAGACACTGCGAGCGGCGACGGTACGACCCTCGCGACGATTACAGAAGACGGCATCGACCTCGAGACGTTCGACACCCCGAACGCAGCGGTCGCCGCGACGACCGAGGAGGTGGCCTGAGATGGACTCGGGTGCCCACCAGCAGGCCTACGATCGCGGGAGCACGATC
Source organism: Halobiforma lacisalsi AJ5 (assembly GCF_000226975.2). Taxonomy (NCBI): domain Archaea; kingdom Methanobacteriati; phylum Methanobacteriota; class Halobacteria; order Halobacteriales; family Natrialbaceae; genus Natronobacterium; species Natronobacterium lacisalsi. The sequence continues at coordinate 2,613,594 of NZ_CP019285.1, forward strand.
TTCTCGCCGGACGGCCGGCTCTACCAGGTCGAGTACGCACGGGAGGCCGTCGACCGGGGTGCGCCGAGCGTCGGCGTCGTCGCCGACGACTGCACCGTCCTCGCGGCGCGAAAACGCGTCCGGTCGCCGCTGCTCGAGCCGACATCGGTCGAGAAAGTGCACGCCGTCGACGACCATCTCGCAATCGCGTCCGCGGGACACGCGGCCGACGCCAGACAGCTCGTCGACGTCGCCCGTCGGGCGAGCCAGCGCCACCGGCTGCGATACGACGAGCAGATCGGCGTCGAAACGCTGGCGAAGCGGCTGGCCGATCACGTCCAGGAACGCACACAGAACGGCGGATCGCGGCCGTACGGGGCTGCGCTGCTGGTCGGCGGAGCCGATCCCGCTGGTGAGGCAACTCGACCGCGGCTGTTCGAGGTCGACCCGAGCGGAACGCCGTACGGCTGGAACGCGACTGCGGTCGGCGACGGGGCAAACGACGTCAGGGGGTTCTTCGAAGCGGAGTTCGAGGACGGGGGTTCCGGCGGCGGACGCCAGTGGGCCATCGAGACCGCACTCGAGGGACTCGACGCGACGACCGGCGACGACCTCGAGCCCGAAAGGGTCGAGGTTCGAACGATCGACTCCCGCGACGGCGTCGAGGCGCTTTCCTCGGCCCGCATCGGGGACGCCCTCGCCGAAGTCGGCTCGTAGCGACTCACTCTCACTCGTCGGCCGACGAACGCTGTACGTCGACGACCGATGCGTGCTCGTCGACGTAGAGCGCGAGCACGTCCCCCTCGAGTTCGGTGACGACGCGAACGGCGAGTGGCTCCTCCGAGAGAGTCGTCTCGGTCCACTCGTGGCCGACGTTCCAGATCGGCCGCTCCGAGACGTCTTCGCCGTGTTCGTGGTAGAAGGAGACGACGGACGGATGATCGAGAACGGCGAGCGTCACCGGACACCGCAACTCGATACCGCAACCGTGACACGAGAACTCCGCCTGAACGTGGTCGTCGTACTCCGACGGAAGTTCGTCCGCGACGGTCGTACTCGGCGTCACGAGCCGTCCGGAGACGTCGCCGCTACAGTCGGGACAGACCCCGTCGGCGGCGAGTCCGAGTCGGTGTCGATGATACCGGTCGAACGCCGCGGGGAACTCGTCGCCGTGGCCCCCGATCCCCACAGGCGGGACGCCGAGTCGCAACAGCGATCGGCCGCAGTCGTCACAGGAGATCGTCACGACGTTGTCGGCCGACCTGGCCTCGAGGTCCTGCCGACCACAGAAGGGACAGGACTCCTCGAGTTCGACCGGCGGCCGATCGACCCGGTGAGTGTACGTCCCGGTCGCAATGGTCCTGCCGATCCGTTCGCCGGCGTAGGTTAGTTCGTAGCCGTCGTCGTACTGGTGGAGGTACGGGCCGACGAGTTGCTCGAGGTGGTAGGCGAACCCGGCGGAGGTATCGACGTCCGATGCCTCGAACAGCGCCGAGAACGAGACTCGAGACGGCCCCTCGCCGTCGGTCCGCTCGAGCATCGTATCCAGGATACCCATCCTGATCTCGTTGCCGAGGGCCTGGAACGCGTCGCTCGGGTCGGACACGCGTTCCGCCCGCGCCGGTTCCGCGGTCGGCGAAGCGATCGAGGGGCTCGAGTCCGGCCCGCGGTCCCGTGATCCGATCGACGGCTCGTCGACCTCGTCCATAGAGACGCTTTGTCACGGACGGAGAAGTAAGTTCTCAAACTGACAATCGTAATCCGCGGTCGTCGTGGGCTGAGGCCGGCGGCTACGGCGTCCGTTTCCGCTTCTCGAGTACCCGGACGTTCTCGATACCCGTCTCGGGGTACTGCCCGTCCTCGTCCTTCTCGACGGCTTTGACCATGTCCCAGACGACGTTCAGTCCGGTCGTGACTCCCTCGAGGGCCTCCATCTCGCAGCCCGTCTTGCCGGTCGTCTCGACGGCGACCTCGCACTCGACGCGGTCCTCGCCCAGTGAAAAGTCGGTGTCGACGTTCGTAATCGGGATCTGGTGACACATCGGGATCGTCTCCCAGGTGTGCTTGACGGCCTGGACGGCGCCGATCCGGGCGGTCGCGAGCACGTCTCCCTTGCCGATCTCGTCCGCGCGGATGGCCTCGACCGTCGACGGCTGCAGGCGGATCTCGCCCGCCGCGACGGCACGGCGCTCGCTGTCGGGTTTGTCCCCGACGTCGACCATCTGAACGTCGCCGTCGTCGGTGGTGTGGGTGAGGTCCTCCGCCTCCGCCTCCGCGTCGCCGTCGGCGTCGGTCTCCTCAGACATCCGCATCACCCCACAGGACCCCGGGGATCTCCCCGAGCAGTTCGGAGGCGAGGAACCCGTGTCCGTTCCCGTCGGCGAGCCGTTCTCCCGCGAGGCCGTTGACGTGGGCGCCCGCCGCGGCCGCCTCGAGCGGTTCTGCCCCCTCGAGCAGCGCGGCGACGATCCCGGCGAGCGTGTCGCCGGTGCCGCCGACCTTCATGCCGACCGTCCCCGAGCGGCTGATCCGGGTCCGCTCGCCGTCCGTGATCACGTCGTCGGCCCCTTTTGCGAGGACGACGTGGCCGAGGTCCGCGGCGAACGACTCGATCTCGTCGGCGACCGCCCGGAGATCGTCGGCGTCCGGTCCGCCCATCCGTGCGAGTTCGGCCCGGTTGGGCGTACAGACGAGCGTCGCGTCGGTCTCGACGTCGGGAACGACCGCGAGCGCGTCGGCGTCGACGACCACACGGCCGTCGTAAGACTCGAGGAACCGGCGGGCGGCCTCGAGCGTCTCGTCGGCGGTGCCGAGCCCGGGGCCGAGCACGACGGGGTTGTCGTACCGCCGGGCCGTCTCGAGCAACTCATCGGCCCGCTCGGGCGTGAGCACGTCCTCCTCGTAGGGCTGGACGATGAGATCCTCGGCGTAGCCCTGGATCTCGCCGGCGACCGACTCGGGCGCGGCGACGAAGGAGAGTTCGGCGCCGGCCCGCAGGGCGGCCTGGGCGGCGAGCGCGGGCGCGCCCGTGTACGGCCCGCCGCCGATGACGTAGGGGCGACCGTCGCGGCCGACCGGCCGAGCCAGCGAGAGATCGCCGGGGCCGACGAACCGCTCCGCCGCGGCAGGGATGCCGATGTCCGCGACCGTTATCTCGGCAGCGAGGTCCTCGAGGCCGGGCTTCGCGTCGTGGAAGGTGACCACGCGGTCCGCCTCGACCCGGTTCCCGGCGTGGTCGCCCCCGTCGGCGTCGAACCCGGTGGGGACGTCGACCGCGACGACGGTCGCGTCGGCGTCGTTGATCGCCTCGGCGGCGGTCGCGACGGGCTCCCGGAGGTCGCCGCTGATCCCCGTCCCGAGCATCGCGTCGACGATCACGTCGGCCTCGGGCAGGTCGAACCCGCTCGAGTCCCGGACCTCCCGGACGTCGTAGTCGGCCTGCTCGAGGGCCGCCCAGTTCTCCCGGGAGATCTCGGTCCCGATGTTCTCGGGGCGCCCGAGTAGGAGGGTGGAGACGGCGTACCCGTCCAAGAAGCGGACGGCGACGAACGCGTCACCGCCGTTATTCCCGCGTCCCGCGACGATCGCCACGCTCGAGTCAGGTTCGGCGACGTCCCGGACCGCGCGAGCGACGGCGTTCCCGCTCGACTCCATGAGCTGCTTGCGCGCCACGCCAAGCGCCGCGGCGTTCTCGTCGACGGCGGCCATCCGCCTGCCTGTGATCATGTACAGGGGTTCGACCGGCCGGCCGTTCAAGATTGCGGACGACACGCTCATGGCCCGGGACCGGCTAGAGACGGCGTGAACGTCTTCTGGCTCGACGAGGACCCCCGGCTCGCCGCGCGGTACCACTGCGATCAGCACGTCAACAAGATGCTGCTCGAGGCGGCCCAGGTCCTCTGTACAGCGGCCCGCGAGAACGGATACGATCCCGAGTTCCTCTACGGGTCGACCCACGTCGGTCACCCGGTCACACGCTGGGCCGCCGAGTCCCGGGCCAACTGGCTCCGCCTGCGCGAGCACGCCGCGGCGCTCAACGCGGAGTTCGTCGAGCGCTACGACAAGGACGACGACCACGCGAGTTGGCGGGTGATCGAGCGGATCGAGCCCGGCGAGATCGAGTTCCCTGCCGAGGAGCCGACGTCACGGCCGCAGGCGATGCCCGACGAGTACAAGCGGCCCGGCGATCCGGTGGCGGCCTACCGGGCCTACTACGCCGGCGAAAAGGCCGAGTGGGCCGAGTGGAACTACACCGAGGAGCCGCCGTGGCTCGAGGTGTATCGGGAGTCAGTCGCCGACGCCAACCGCCACCAGGGTTAGTACCGGATCTCGAACCCGTCCTCGCCCTGTGGCTCCTCGTACTCTACCTCGACGTCCTCGACCTCCGCCGCGGGGCTGCCCGTGTGACACCACTGGACCATCCCCTCGACGGCGTCCTCGGGCCCCTCGAAGACGGCCTCGACCCGGCCGTCGGCGAGGTTCTTCACCCAGCCGTCGACGCCCTTCTCGCGGGCGGTGTCGCGGGTGTTTGCCCGGTAGAAGACGCCCTGTACGGTCCCCGAAACGAAGACGTGTGCTCGTGTGCGTTCGGACATTGTTGGATGAATCGACCGCGAGTGTCAAAAATCCCGTCCGTTATGGATCAGAGCCGGAACCGGAACCGGAATCAGAACCAGAACCAGAACCAGGGCCCGGCGACAACGCAAGGTGCCTCGAGCCCCTATCGCTACCCGTGACCGGAACCGAAACCGGAACCGGAACCGGAACCGGAACCGGAACTGGGACCGTCCGCCGCCGGGACGGCATCCACTTCGACCGTGGGGAGCGAGGTCGCATCGTCGCCGACGCCGGAAGCGCCGTCGGCGCGGTCAACGTCGTCAGCCACGCCCACGCCGATCACACCTTTCGATCGGCGCCCGAGACCGTCGTCTGCTCGGCCGAAACGGCGGCGATCGCGGAAGCACGAACCGGCACCGGCTTCGAGTTCGCCGAGACCGCACCGGGGGTCGAACTCGTCCCGGCGGGCCACGTCGTCGGCTCGCGGGCGGCGCTCGTCGACGTCGAGTCCGACCGCGAGTCCGCGAACGGACCGCGGCGGTACTGCTACACGGGTGATTTCTCGATCCGCGACCGGTGCTATCTCGAGGGGTTCGACCCCGACGCGATCGATGTCGACGCCCTCGTGATGGAGACGACGTACGGGCGGCCGACCTACCGGTTCCCGCCCCAGGACGCTCTCGAGGCCGAGATCCTGGACTGGCTCGTTGACAACGACGACCGGCCGCTCTTTCTGTTCGGCTACTCGCTGGGTCGCGCCCAGAAGCTCCAGTGGCTCACCCGCGAGGCGCTCGAGGGACGGGGCGGCGACCGTGAGATCCTCGTCTCGGCGTCGATCCGCGAGGTCAACCGCGCCATCGAGTCCGCGACCGATCTCTCGTTCCCGGGGCGGGCGTACGACTCGTTGCGAGATCTGGAGGACGAAATCGTCGTCCTCCCGTCGAACCAGGCGCGAGCGGACTGGGTCGAGACCGCGGCCGACCGCGAGGGCGCCCTGAAGGCCGGGTTCTCCGGTAGGGCGGTTGACGACTCCTTTCGGTATCGGGGCGGCTACGACGCGACCTTCCCACTGACCGACCACTGTGACTACGACGAACTGCTCGAGACGGTGCGGGCGATCGATCCCGAGGTCGTCTACACCCACCACGGCTTCGCCGAGGAGTTCGCGGACGCGCTCGCCACCGAGTACGGCTACCGGGCGTGGCCGCTGAAACGCGATCAGCGAACGCTGGGGGAGTTCCGCTGATCGCGATGGGCGTTCTCGACCGACTCGAGGACGAGTTCGTCGATGTCTCGATGAGCCGGGCGACCGTCCGCGAGTTGTTCGAACTCGCGTTCGGATCGGTCCTGTTCGTCCTCCTCGCCGGCGGACTCGCGTACTACCTCCTCGGGCGCACCGTCGCGCTGGCCGTCGTCGCGGTCCTTGCCGTCGTGTTCACGATCACGGTCGCCTCGCAGGCCTACTGGGCGCTGACCGGCCGCGCGGACTACGAGGACTAATCGCCCGAAAACAGGGACCCGGGGACCGGAACCGGCGTTACTCCCCAGTTCGCAGGTGATGGAAGACGTACGTCTGGGCGTATCCCGCGTACTCGCCGCCGAACCGTTCGCGGATCGCCCGCGACGTGGCGGCGTAGGAGTCCCGATCGCAGTCCGGGTAGTAGTCCTCGATCGCCGACCTGATCCAGGTGTCGAGCGGCACGGCCTCGTCGAAGCCGAGCGAGAATAGGAGCACGCAGTCGGCCACCTTGTCGCCGACGCCGACGAACCGGCCGAGGTAGTCCCGCGCCGCCTCGTACTCGAGGTCGCGGGCGTCCTCCGGATGGGCCTCGCCATCGGCGACCATCTCCGCCGTACGGACGACGTACGGCGCACGGTAGCCGAGGCCTAACTCGCGGAGTTCGTCCTCGGTCGCGGCCGCGAGCCGTTCGGGCGTCGGGAACGCGTGGTAGGTCCGCCCGTCGAACTCGATCGGATCGCCGTACTCTCGGGACAGAGCCGACACCATCGAGTGGATCCGGCTCACGCGCATCTGGGCCGAGCAAATAAACGAAATCAGACAGCCGAAGGCTGGGTCGGACACCAGCCGCATCCCGCGGTGGGCCTCGTAGGCCGCCGTCAGCAGCGGATCGTCGGGCGCAGCGGCGACGATCGCCTCGAGGTCGTCGTCGAGCCGCAGCAGTCGGCGGACGGTCGCCTCGGCGTCGTCGGCCGTCGACTCCCACTCGAGGCGGCCGTCACGGGTTCGGACGCGGACCACGTCCGGCTCCGGCCCGCTCGAGGCGTCGTCGACGACGGTGTAGTACCAGGCGTCGCCGGGCCGCTCGCCGGTGTACATTTTGCCGTCTTCGCGCCGCCAGAGGTAGCTCTGTCCGCTCTCGAGCGTCAGGTAGAGATCGAGGCCGCCGGGGAGGTCCGCAAGCGGGATCGTTCCGGTTTCCATTCGTGGGGTGCTTCGAGGGCGGCGGCTTGGACCTTTCGAAGCCGATCAGAACGGGATCGAGCGCAGTACCGCCCGCTCATAGCGGGTGAAAATCGGAGACGGAGATGGGGATTCGGAGACACGCTCGCGGCTGAGACCCACCTCGGCCACGAAAATGGGGGGTCGAGGCGAACCTTGATACTGTAGGCGACACAATGTCTAGGTATGAACTGCAGGGTTGTCGTCGAAGCTGCCGTGCCGGTATTCGACGTTGAGACGGAAGACGAGGCGATTCGCATCGCCATCTCGAAGACGGGAGAGATGTTGAACCCTGATCTGAACTACGTCGAGATCAACATGGGCGAACGGACCTCCCCATCCGGGGAGGAACTGCCGCCCGCGTTCATCGCGGCCGACGAGGCACTGGTCGCACTCGAGCTCGAGATGACCGTCTTCAACGTCGAGCGCGAGGAACACGCCTCGCGTATCGCACGCAAGGAGATCGGCCAACGGCTCGAGAACATTCCACTCGAGGTCATGGAAGTCGAGGTACTGGAAGAGGAAGAAATCGAAGACGAAACGGAAACCGAAGCGGAACCGGAGTCCGAAACCGAGGACGAGGAGTCGGAATCCGGTGGGTCCGACGAGGCCGATGCCGACGCCGGTAAAGCGGACGAGGAAGACGACGAAGTCCTCCCGGAGTTCGAAGACCTGGTCGAATAACCGACCGCCTCAGGGACTCGATCATCGACTCGTCGATACGAGAGCGACGACCGCTACCCGCGACCTTCGGACCGCTTTCTCCTGCAGCGGACTCCCCGTCTCGCCGACGGATTCGTGTCGGATGCTTTCCCCGTTGATAGTTCAGTGGTGTCTCCGCCATCGAGGCCCGAGGAAATAACAACTGGTTACCGGGTGCACTATCGGACGTTTCGTTTTCAACCAGTGGTAGAGCGCGGAACAGCGGTGACAGTCTCGCCAGTTATGAATCTGTTAGGACCGCAGGATACGTCGGGATACTCAGTCGGCAGTAGCGGCGACGGCTTCCTGTTCGTCCTCGCGCATGTTGGTCGTGATTCCGCTGGCGAGGGCGAAAACAGCAGCTTTGTGGTCAGTCTTCGATTTGTGAATCGATGTCGGTCGAATACCGAGCGATTCGTACTCGTCGAGGTCGATCTCACAGTCCTCCCACTCTGCACACTGGTTGGATACTTCGGCGAGAAGACCGTGAAGGTGGATGAGTTCCTGCTTCTTCATAACCATGCTCTCCTATCCACTGCAGGGTTATATTATTATCTTGAGTCGCGTTACCATACGACCCGTATGAGCGCTCGAGACTATCGTTTTCGCTAACCCTTCGAAGAGGGCCTCTAACGAATCGAAACTCGTGGAAGAAACGGCTATACTCGACCAACGGTGGGGTAAGGATCGATTTATCGTTCCCTTCCGGTCGGAAGTCCAGTGTTTCCCTGGGTCCGGACGAGCGAAATCGGGCCGCCCCTCGAGGCGGTCGAATCGAAGCGGTTATTTTGCCGGCACTCGTTGGCCGCGCCTTTCGATCGCCGTTCGAGAATGCCCGGAGCGCGATGCCAGGCTCCGAAAACCGCACTGGAAAAGAACTCAGCCGAGTTGCTTCAGCGTCTGGAGGTCGCGATCGGTCCGCATGAACTCGGCCATCCGCCGAGATGCGTGACAGTTCGGGCAGTGAAACATCGCCGTGGACTCCGGAAGTTCGCCGGGCGCGGTCTGCCAATCTTTCGCACATTCCGGACACAACAGTTGCACTGTCGTTTCATCCATGTTATGGGGTTACACACCAGGCGGGAAAAACTTTGTCGCACTCGTACGCAGGGAAAATCGTCTCCTACAACTCCGACGTCACCGCATCGACCCGACTACCACGGCACCGAACCGACGTCTCCCCTCAGGCCGGGGCGGCCGTGTCCGAGGCCTCGAGAAGCTCCTTGTATCGGTTGCGGATGGTCACTTCCGAGATGCTGGCGACTTCGCTGACCTCGTTCTGTGTGACCTTCTCGTTGGTCAGCAGGGCGGCAGCGTAGACGCCGGCGGCCGCGAGGCCGACGGGCGACTTGCCGCTGTGGACGCCCTCCTTGCGGGCCGAGTCGAGGAGTTCGCGGGCCATACGCTCGGTCTCGTCCGAGAGGTCGAGATCGCTGACGAACCGCGGGACGTAGCTCTCGGGGTCGGCCGGCTGGACCTCGAGGCCGAGTTCCCGGATAACGTAGCGGTACGTCCGGGTCAGTTCCATCTTGTCGACGCGGCTGACCGCCGAGATCTCGTCGAGTGAACGGGGGGTGCCGGCCTGGCGGGGGGGGGCGTGACGCGGCGCGGTCGCGACGCCTTCGATCGAGCGACCCGGGAGGAGATCCTCCTCGAGTGCACGGCGATAGATCACCGATGCGGTCTCGCGGACGTTCTCCGGCAGACCGAGCGCCGAAGCCATGCGGTCGATCTCGCCGAGCGCCTGCTTGAGGTTGCGCTCCTTCGAGTCGCGGGTTCGGAACCGCTCGTTCCAGGTGCGCAGCCGCTGCATCTTCTGGCGCTGGCGGCTCGAGAGGGCCTTTCCGTAGGCGTCTTTGTCCTGCCAGCCGATGTTCGTCGACAGGCCCTGGTCGTGCATCATGTTCGTCGTCGGGGCACCGACGCGGCTCTTCTCGTCCTTCTCGGCGGCGTCGAACGCTCGCCATTCGGGGCCGCGGTCGATTTCGTCCTCTTCGACGACGAGCCCGCAGTCCTCACAGACAGTTTCGGCGTGCTCGGCGTCCGAGACGAGGCGACCGCCACACTCGGGGCAGTGCTCTTGCTCCTCGGCACGCTCCTCTCGTTCCGCCTCTTCCTCCTCCGTCTTTCGTTCGTTGGTATAGGTTCGGATGTTGGTCATGGTGTATGGGGTCGGTTACTCGGGGCTCCCGGGTGGGGTAACCAGAAGAAACCCGGTCGCCTCGGCTAACATAGGGTAAGGCCGTAACGCATATAAAGTTTTCGCCTTCTTTATAAAACAACCGGGATTGCTATTATATATGTTCCGGTTATATGTCAATTAATCATTGACGATCTCTGGGCCACGAGTCCGGATCGTAGGGAAGCCAACGCTTTTCGGAACCTCGGTAGAACCGATCCCCATGAGCGTCCGCTTCGGCGCAGTAACAGTCGACTGGTTCGGCCACGCGACCGTCCGTCTCGAGGGACGAACCGGCGCGGTTATCTACATCGATCCCGGTCCGGAACGGTACGGCGTGCTCGAGGGGCAAGAGCCCCGGGACGGCGACCTGATCCTGGTCTCGCACGGGCACCACTACGATCCCGACTCGATCCGTCGAGTCGCACACGAAGACGCGATCGTCGTCGTCCACGAGTCCGTCGACGCGGCAGTGATCGACGGGGTCGAGACCCAACCCGAACGCCTCCCGTACGACGTCGAACGCGTCCGCGCGGACGAATCGTTCGTCCTGGGCCCGCTCGACCTGTACACGACGCCGGCGTACAACGATCCGGCAGGTCCACACACCGACGACGAGGGGATGCCGTACCACCCGGAGGGTGAAGGGTGTGGCTTCGGCGTCACCGTCGACGGCGTTACGGCGTTCTGGCCAGGCGACACCGACGTTCTGCCGTTTCACGAGGAGGTAACCGCCGACCTCCTGCTCCCGCCGATCGGCGGCACGGTCACGATGGATCGCCACGAAGCGGCCGACTTCGCCGAGCGCGTCGAACCGGACCTCGTGCTACCGGTCCACTACGACACCGACGCCGAGATCGAGGCCGACGAGGAGGCGTTCGTCCTCGACCTCGCCAAGCGCGGCGTGCCGGTCGTTCTCGACACCCCCTGAGCAGGGAGCAATGAACACACCTGTACACTCGAGGACAAATCCGCGGATATAAGTAACGTGTCACAAATTACCGCATAGAACCCATGCGGTATTCCAACATTCGTTCAAAGTGTAAAGTGTTGTCACAGAACACAAGGCTACCGTTGGCCGTCGGAACGTTCACCACGGACACGAGCGCCGAGACGGGTGATCGGCGTGTCTACTGAGACGACCGACGAACCGGATCTCACCTACCCGTCCTCGGAGTGGGCCGGTTTCTTCAAGAACCATTTCGGGCCGTCGATGCTCTGGGCGCTGATCGGCATCGGCGGGAGTCACATCGTCCTCGCACCGACGCTCGGGGGAACGTTCGGCCTCTTCGCGATCTGGGTGTTCGCCATCATCTACCTCGCGAAGTACGGGGGCTGGGAGCTCGGAATCCGCTACAACTACGGGGTCGGCGGGAACCCCGTCGAGGCGTACGGCGACATCCCTGGCCCCAAAAACTGGATGCAATGGTTCACCGTCGCAGTCTTTACGATCGCCTACACCGGGATTACGGCCGCCGTCGGGATGAGCACTGCAGCCTTCGTCGAAGCCCTGACCCCGCTTTCGTTCCCGCAGGCGTTCGTCGCCTGCGTCGGCCTCGCGGGCGCGCTCGTGTTATTCGCACGGTACAGCCTCCTCGAGAAGCTCTTAATGGGGTTTACGATCGCGCTCGGCGTGCTCGTCCTGGTGGGCGTCCTCGTCGGCCCGCCCTCGGGCGAGGTCGTCGTCGAGACGACGTTTACCGCCCCGGACCTCACCGGGCCGCTGTTCGTCGGCCTCTTCGCCGCCGCAGCCGGGTTCGCCCCGACCGGATTCAGCACGAGCGTCCTCATCGGCAGCTGGAGCATGGCCAAGGGAGAGGGCGCGGGCGAACTCCGGGAACGGGGCCTCGATCCGGACGACGAGCGACATCACGACTACATCCGTGCCTGGATTCGGACCGGACGGCGTGACTTCAACATCGGCTACGTATTCAGTTTCGTACTCATCGTCGCGATGGTGCTCCTGGCGTCGAACGTCCTCTACCCCAATCCACCCGAAGACGCGAACCTCGCGGTCGCAATCGGTGACATTCTAAGCGAGTCCTTCGGCGAGTGGTCCTACTACGCGATGGTCCTCGGTGCGTTCGCCGCGCTCTACTCGACGGTCATCACGCTGCTCGACGGCGCGTCGCGCGCGACTGCCGACGTCCTCCCGATGGCGCTCGAGCGCGAGGACCTGGATAGCGAACCGATCCGGAAGCTCGTCGTCGTCGGTATCGTGGCAGTCAGTTGTGGCGTCGTCCTCACTGTCGGAACCGTCCCGGTGACGTTCCTGATCTGGATCTCCGCACTGCTTGCGGTCACCGAAATCCTGTTCTACCCCGCGAACTGGTACGTCGTCAGGGAGCATCTGCCCGAACCGTTCCAGCCCTCCCGCAAGTGGATCGCCTACTACACGGTCAGCCTGGCCCTGGTGCTTTTGTTCGGCCTCATGGGCGCGGCACACGAATTCGGCTACCTGTAGCGGGTCCGAAACCCGATTCCCCACTTGCGATTCCGTCGAAAACCGGTGACGTTCCGTTCCCGTCTACAGGCGGAACAGGCCGAGTGCCTCGGGGTCGTTCGAAAAGCTTCGATTGTCGTGATGACGAGACGCCAAAGGCGTCTCGAACCACTTGACCCCGAGGCGGTTCACAGGACGCCCATCTCGTCGAGCCGCTCCGGCAGGTACGTCTCCGTCACGAAGTCCAGGCCGTGGGACGCCAGCGACTGCTGTTCGGACTTCTTCTCGATCTCGAGTTGGAGTTCGATCTGTTCCTCCCAGTAGTCGGTCTGGAACCGCGGGTCCTCGAGTTCGCTCTCTAAGGCGTTGACGTCGGAGTCGCTGAGCGGGTCGGTCGGCAGTTCGTACTCGACGATGTCGGCCGGCTGGATGCCGATGAACTGGGCCTCGGGCGTCGCCAGGTACTCGGAGAGGTGCGCCGACTTGATCGACCCGTAGGCGACGGAGCCGTAGATGCGGTACGACCACGGGTCACCGTCCGTAAAGACCGTGACGGGGAGATCGAGTTCGTCGTGCAGGCGCTTTGTGATCCGGCGGGTCGCCCGTGCGGGCTGGCCCTTGAGGTGGACGATCAGGGCGTTGTACTCGTCGTCGAACCCGTTCTCGACGAGCCGGTCGCGCATACCACCGGTCTCGACGGCGAGGATGAAGTCGGCGTCACAGTCCAAGAATTCGATCGTGTCCGGGTTGTTCGGGATCTGGTAGCCGCCCTCGCCGACGTCCTTCTGGCAGTGGATCTCGCGTTCTCCCCGGCGAGTCTGCTCGCGCAGGTGCAGCGGGCCCATGATCGTCGCACCCGACTCCTCGGGGCGCATGTGGAAGTCTTCGCGGGTCGCGCCCGACACGATCTCTAAGTCCTCGACGAGCTGGTTCGATTCGTCCTGATCCGAGAACTGGGCCTCCTCGTTGTCCCAACTCTCCGAGAGATAGTAGAGTTCACGCAGGGTCGACGACCGGCCTTCGTCGAGCTGGTCGGCGAGGAACTCGATCGTGTACACGGCCTTCAGCAGCTTCCGTGCACCGCGGACGGAGTTCGCCGAACGGGTCGACTCCCGGTCACCGTAGACCCAGACGTCCTTCTCCTCGTCGTACTCGATGTTGTTCTTCGTCCGCGTCGGCACGGACATGTGAGGGATCTCGCCCAGTTCGAACTGGTCGTAGAACTGCGCCGCGAGATCGATCAACTGTTCTCTGGCTTCTCGCTCGTTGTCCGCGCTCATTGTTCGTTCACCGTGAGTTTCTCGCTTTCGACACCCTTCACGTCGAGATCACAGCTCGCGTCGTCGGACACCTCGTACTCGAGGGTCGCCTCGTCGTCGCTTTTCACCTCGGGCTCCCACTTGACGAACCACTCGCCGTCCATCTCGACGACCGTCGCGCCGTCCGAGAGGTCGGTGGGCTCGGCCGAGACGATGTCCGTGATCTCGAGGCTCTCGTTCGTTCCGGAGTTGTTCTCGACGACGACGGAGACGGCCTTCGAGTCGCCGTTCTCCTCGACCTGGCGCTCGACGAGCACGTTGTTCATGATGCGTGCGATTGCGTCGTCGATGTCCGGCTCCTCGCGGCCGGTCACTTCGGCGACTTTCTCGGCCATCTCGGGCAGGATCTTCCCGAGGACGTTCTGCTTCTTCCGGCGTTTCTGCATCGACCGGCGCTTGTTGAGGTAGCTCTTGAGTTCGCGGGCCGCCTCCCGGATCGCGAGTTCGATCTCGTCCTCGATCTCGGGGACGTTCGCGACGGCATCCTTCGATTCGCTGGTGAAGGGAACGTTCGTCGAGGCGACGTGGACCATGATGACGGCCGGCCCCTTCGGCAGGCCGGAGCCACCGGGCTGGTCGAGCCCGTAGTTGCGCCAGCCGATCGACTTGACCACGTCCGTGGTCGCACACGCGCCGCGCTGGTAGACCAGCGGGACGCGGTTCGCGAACCGCATCACGTCCGCGCTGCCCTCCGACTCGAGTTCGCCGCCGTAGGCGATGCCGGCCTCGACGATGAACGGGTCGCCGCCCGAAACCTCGGCGTCCCGGGTCGCGGAGGCGTAGAAGTCGGCGTCGAACTCCTTCTCGAGGCCGGCCTCGATCAGGTCCGCGGAGATGGGCGAGAGACACCGGGTCGGCGGCGCCATGATGTCGGTCGCGCGCATCCCGTCGACGAGGTCGCTGGTCGCGTCGCGGTCGCCGTCGAGTTCGCGCACGAGCGGCGGGTCGTCGGGCACGGTCGCCATCACGTCCCAGATCGCCTCGACGACGTTCTCGCGGGCCGTGTCGCCGAAGGCAACGTCGTCGTACTCCTCGGTGAGGTCCGCGGCGCGGTCGACGTACGCCACGAGGTCGTCTCGAGTGAGCCGGTGGCGAACGTCGTCCTCGGTGGCGTCGTCGAACTTGCCTGCGAGCCGTTCGGCGAACGCGCGGACGACCTCGTCGTCCTTGCGCGTACTCGTCGCCTCGTCGGCGAGGTCGTAGAGGTCGGCGACGAGCCGGGATTCCCCGGACCCGACCTCCTCCGCCTCGGCCTCGGCCTCGGTCTCGGCAGCTTCGTCCTCCGGCGCGGCACCGACGAGGTCGCGCCAGACCGCCGTCACCGCGTTCTCGCGGACCGTGTCGCCGAAGGTGGTGCCGTGATCGCCCTCCACCGCTTCGGCCGCCTCGTCGACGACCTCGAGCAGTTCGTGGTGGGCGATCCGGTCGTAGCCGTCGACCTCCTCGGCGATGGCCTCGGCGAAGGCGGCGGTCGCGTCCGCGCCCTTATTCGCCGTCGCGTCCTCGACGGCTGCGTGGAGGTCGACGTCCTCGTGGACCGCGGGCGGCCGCCAGCGCATCTCCCGGCCGTAGTGGCGGTCCCGGAAGGCGTCGATGATCGAGTCGGCGGTCTTCTTCCCGACGCGGGTGAACTCCTCCTGGAGGAACCCCGAGACCGTCTGGGAGTCGGTCGCCGTCAGCATCTTCATCACGGTCCCGAGTTCGACCCCGTGGGGGTGGGGACGGATCTCCTCGGTCTCCTCCGGGAGCTGGTCGGTCGCGCGCTCGAACTTGAAGTGGGCCTGTGGCTCGCGCAGCTCGAGGCGCGCGTGGGGGTTGACGACCGCCGTGTGCTTGATGTAGTCGTGAAGCTGCTGGCGGGCGCGCATGTTCGCCTCCATCTCGAGTTCGATGCGCGTGCCGTGCGGGCGGTCCCACGTGGTCGTCTCCTCGACGCTGATCTCGGGCTCGTTGTCGTCGGTGTCGACGATCAGCTCGAAGTACTGTGCCTCGCTCGAGCCCTCGGTGCGGCTTGTGATCTTCGCGGGTTTACCGCTGGTCAGCTGTGAGTAGAGCACGGCGGCGGAGATCCCGATCCCCTGCTGACCGCGGGACTGTTCGCGCGCGTGGAAACGAGAACCGTAGAGCAGTTTCCCGAAGACCTTGGGCAGCGATTCCTTCGTCAGCCCGGGGCCGTTGTCCTCGACGATCAGCCGGTAGTAGTCACCCTCCTCCTGGATTTCGACGTAGATATCGGGGAGAATACCGGCTTCCTCGGCGGCGTCCAGGGCGTTGTCGACGGCCTCCTTGACGGCCGTGACGAGGCCCCGAGCGCCACTGTCGAAGCCGAGCATGTGCTTGTTCTTCTCGAAGAACTCGGCGATAGAGATCGCCTGCTGGCTCTCCGCCAGCTCCTCGGCGATCCCCGGTTCCTCACCGAGTGTCGACTGGAACGACGTCATCACTCTCCCTGTACTAACGGGGAGGCTAAAAGGTGTGTGCTACCGGAGTGAAAGTAGACGCCGATCGAACGACGGCGAACCCCCTCGGGGACACCCCTCACAAAGGTTTAACCTCGCGCGAAACTTCGTCCTATACGAGAGGACACATGAATCCGGACGACACCGACGAGCGCCGGGTGGACGACGACGAGGGCGAAAGCGAAGGCGAGGGCGACGTCGACCCGACCGACGACTCGAACCGCGACCCGCTCGAGGACGGCGACGGGTTCGACGACGGGTTCGACGACGGGTTCGACGAGGACGACTTCGAGGACGGGATCCGTACTACGACGGACGAGGTCGACCAGCGGATCGTCGACCTGCTCTCGTGGATCCTCGACACCGAGACGCGGGCGAAGATCTACGTCTTCCTGCTTGCGAACCCGGGCAGCACCTCCGAGGAAGTCGCGAAAGGCACCGGTCTCTATCCGAGTACCGTCCGCGAGGCGCTCGCCGAACTCCACGACGAGGAACGCGTCACACGCGAGAAACGCGAGAGCCAGGGGGCTGGCAACAACCCCTACGAGTACACGGCGATCCAGCCGAGCGAACTGGTCGGCGGCGTCGTCGATCAGGTCCAACAGGAACTGAACGCGATTTTCACGCTGGACAGAGTCCTCGACCGCGAGCGCCATGACGAGAGCGCGCACGCGGGTGAACCCGCCTTCGCGGACGACGTCGAACCCGTCACGATCACCGTCGAAGAGACCGATCCGCTGGCGGACGAGGACGACGGCGACGGCGACGGCGACGACGCCGAAACGCGAGACGAAACGGAAGAAGACGACGACACCGCTGGCGACCGGTAGCTCAGTTCCCGAGTTCCAGGATCCCTGGCCGCTCGATCTCGAGGTCAAGATCGAGCGCACCCTCGCCGTCGTCGCTGGCGTCGATCCCGCCCACGCGCTCGAGTTCGACCGCCTCGACGGTCGTCGTCGGCCAGTCCCCGGTCGCGGTCAGCGCCTCGACACGCTCGTCGGTCACGAGCACGGTATCTTCGCTTTTTGCGCCCTGTACTGTCGGGTTCCAGGCGTACGCCATCGGCGCCGTGACGGGCCCCTCGTGGTCGGGCGTGGCGACCCACTCGCGGCCGTCGAATCCGGCGGCCCCGCCCTGGTGATGGTGTTCCCACTCGCCGTCGTAGCCGACGGCGTCGTAGGCGGCCTGGATCGCCGCGAACACGTCGCCGGCGGTGCCCGCGCTGGCGTCGGCGTCGATGTCTGTGTCGGCGGCCTCGTTCCCGCCGGAAGTCGCAGCCACTTGCGTCGCCGCCAGCGCCGTCGCCTCGACCCGAGCGGCGGCCTCGTGGCGCTCATCGAGCCACGCCGGCGGGTCGAAGGCCACGGTTCGGGTACAACTCGCGTGGAGACCGGCCCGCTCGGCCGTCACCGAGACGAGCGCGTAGTCGCCGAGTTCCGCCTCCGTCGGGGTGTAGTGGCGATACTGGCGGGCGCGTTCCCCGCCGCCGACCAGTACGACCGGCGCCTCGATCCCGCGGGCCGAAAGCGCCACCCGCAGCGCCGACGCGACCTCGTGTTCGGTATCGCCGGACTGGAGCTCCCGACAGACCGACTCGACGGCCCTCGCGGTCTCCCGTCCGAGCGCCCGATACCGCTCGAGGTCGCTCTCGGTCAGCGGCTGTCGAAGCCGACTCGCGTCGACGGTCACGGTCTCGCGGCCGGGCAACTCGACGTCCGCGGCGACGCCTTCGTCCTCGTCGACGCGGGCGGCGATCTGCTCGGGTAGCGACGACTCGTACCAGGGATCGCGCTCGACGACGACCTCGTCGGGCGCTACGTCCGGCAGCTCCTCGGCGACGAGCCGGTCGGCTTCGACGTTGTTGGTCACGAGCCGCAGCGCCGACCCGTCCCGTTCGTATCCGATCGCCGCGATGCCGGTGTCGCCCTCGCGGTCGACCACGTTCGAGCCGCCGGTCAGCCAGGCGAAACTGTTCGGCCGGGCGAACCAGACGGCGTCGAGCCCCTCCGCCTCGAGGTAGGCCTCGAGTCGCTCGCGTTTCTCCATGGCGGGTGCTGGGGCAGGGGTTGTCTTGAATGCGGCGAACGCCGTTCCGGCACGTTCTCGCCCACGCCGGTTCCGTCGCCGTCGCCGGTCGAAACACCGGTCGGTGGGGCAGTTGCGAGTTTCCGAACCGGGCCTCTCTGGCGGGGACGACTCCCACCGCCCGAACATGACACGGGAAACCTAAATATGCCCGCTCCTAACCCCCGGCTGAACGACCGTGCCGTCCAACAGTCACTTCCGGCGTCGGACCTCTCGCTCGGTGATCGATCGGTTCGGGTACCCCCACCTGCTCGCGGGCACGCTGGCGCTCGTCACCGCAACGATCCTGCTCGGCGTCGCCGCGAAGGCGACCGGTTCGGGGTTGGCCTGTCAGGCCAACTGGCCCCAGTGTGACGCGGGACCGTTCAATCTCCTGCCCGCGAACCTGCCGAGTTTCTACGAGTGGTTCCACCGCTTCGTCGCCATGTTCGCCGGCTTCGCGATCATCGGCTCCGCGCTCGCCGCCTGGCGGTCCTCGAGCGTCGACAGGCGCGTTACCGCCCTGGTCGTCCTCGGGATGCTCCTGACTCCGGTTCAGGTCACGCTCGGCCGCGAGACCGTCACCCAGTACACGATGGACATCCTGTCGCTGCACTTCTGGACGGCCGTGCTCATCTTCAGCCTGTTCGTCGTCGCGACGGTACTCGTCTGGCAGTCGACGCTGACCGCGAGCCACGTCACCGGCGCCCTCGGCCTCGGATTCGTCGCGTTGCCGCTGCACGTCGCACTCAGCCCGACGGACCTCGGGGTCGTGACGGAGTACACCCCGACGATTCAGTTGCTCCAGTACGGCGTGACCCTCGCTCTGCTCGCGTCCCCCATCGTCGCCACGATGGTCGGTCGCTGGCGACTCGAGGACCGGAGAATCGTCCCGCTTTTGTCCGCCTCGGTCGTCCTGGCGTTCGCCGTCGCCTACCTCGGACGGCAGGCGGTGATGAACTTCAGTTCGACCCTCGACGTGGTCTACCTCGCGACCGTAGCCCTTCTGGCCATCGCGTTCGCCGCGGGACTGGGCCTGACTCGCTCCGCCTCGAGCGCCTGATACTGCCGGATAGAACTCTGTAACGCCGGTCGCATACGTGTGGCCGTTCCACGTCGAACCGGAACGGCCGCGAATTCGCGAGCGACTTCGTATCGACTTCTGTCCGGTAGGATGACGACCCGCGTCGCGATCGTTCGCGTCAGGCGACGAGCAATACGACCCCGAAAGCCACAGCCGTCGCCGCAACGCCGACTCCCAGCAGCGCGTAGTTCGCGATCGGATTCGCGGCTCGAGTCGCCTCGATCGAGTAGTGACGCCTCGAGAACGGCCAGAACGGGCGGACTCCCATCGGCGTCAGCGCGTCGGCGAGCAGGTGCGAACCGATCGAGACCGTGCCGACGACGAAGGCGAACCCGACGAACCCGACGTCGACGAGCGGGGACGACGACTCGACGAGGATCGCCGCGGCGGCGGCGAGCGCCGCCCCGACGAGAAAGGCGAAGGCGACGGTGTGGGTCGGGCCACGGTGATCGACCAGTGGGAGCCGGTGATCGACGTCGGGCAGCGTCGACAGCCCCACACAGAGGAGTCCACCGACGAGCGCGCCGCCGGGGTAGCCGGCCAGCGCGACGACGATCCCGAGCGGGGCGTACGCGAGGAGGGCAACGCCGTAGTGACCAGCCTGGTACATCGCTCTCGGTACGAGTGACCCCGTTCCGACCCATAAATCCACCGTGACGGAGCCGTTCGACCGCCGAACCTTTTTCGCCCGCGAGCGAACGGGCGAATATGCGAACGAGCCTCAACGTTCCCGAAGAGATGTTGGCCGAGTTCGACCGGACCTGGAAAGCGGAGGGACTGGACTCCCGATCCCGGGCGCTCCGGGAGGCCATCCAGGAGTACGTCGAATCCCACCACACCCTCGAGCTGGCGCGGGGTACCGTCGCCGCGACGGTCGTCTTCGACTACGTCCACGACGAGATCATCGACGACCTCCACGAGATCCAACACGAGTTCCAGGCAGCGATCGACACGACCTGCCACGTCCACCACGGCGAGTGGTGTCTCGAGGCGGTGTTCTGTCACGGCGCGGCCGAGCAGATCAGGTCGCTGGTCTACCGCCTGAAGGACTTCGACGCCGTCGGACGGGTATCGGTGACGCTGTTGCGCTCCGAGGAGTACTGACGCTCCCGGAGGCCACTTAAACACCTTCGACATCTAACCGGTCGCTTCTTACAGATTCCACCGATATCTTACTGGACAGGTTCGACATGTATCGGCGCGAGCGCGAACGGCGACGATCCGTATCGTCTCGAGAACGAACGATCACAAAGGACATTGTCGGTAGCCACGCGACCGATACCGAGAGTAGCAAATGAGCGTCATCGCAACAGTCGCGATTCCCGCGTCGGAGTTTCCGCTGGGATCGTTGCTCGATCCCGCACCGGAGGCGACGGTAACCGTCGAGACGACGGTCCCCACGAGCGACGGCGTCGTCCCCTACCTCTGGGTCCCCGACGAGGCCGCCGCCGAGATACTCGCGGCCCTCGAGGCCTCGGCCGACGTCGACGACGCGACACCGATCGACGAGGTCGACGACAGCGTGCTCGTAAAGATCGAGTGGGACCAGCGGGTCAACGGCGTGCTCGCGGCCATCCGGGAGAGCGACGCGATCGTCACGAGCGCGGTCGGGACCGCCTCCCGGTGGACGCTCCGGCTCCGATTCCCGGCCTACGAGGACCTCTCGCAGTTCTACACGGACTGTGTCGACGGCGACGTCTCGCTCGAGTTGGTCCAGCTCCACGAGGCGGTCGACCCGGGCAGCGAGTTCCGGTTCGGTCTCACCCGCGCCCAGCGTGAACTCGTGATCGCCGCCTACGAGGCGGGGTACTTCGAGGTTCCCCGGAAGACGACGCTCGTCGAACTCGCGGAGCAACTCGAGATCTCCGACTCGGCGGTCTCCCAGCGGCTCCGTCGTGGACTCGCCGCCCTGATCAACGCGACGTTGCTCGTCGATTCCCACCGAGCCGACGGAACCGATCGAACGGCCGCTGCCGGAACCGACGCCGGGCGTCGCTCCGATCACGACGGCTGATACGGATCCCTGTCCCGATAAACCGGCGCAACCGCGACCCGCGCGGCGGTTGCGCCGGAACTGACGGACAGTAAACCGTATGATCCGAGCAGGCGCCCCTGTCGGCGCCAACCGCGTCCGTTATTTGTCGGGGCCTCCTCCCGATACCCGTGAAAAACGTCACCGACAGGACGAGCAATCCGTTCGGTCTCCGCCCGCCCTGCGACCGCGCTCCCGAGGAGGGACGCGACGCCGTCTTCGGGTACGGTGACGCCAACGGCGACTTCCACGTCATCGGCGACCACCCGGGCGTCCACGGCGGGAAGCGTACCGGCGTCCCGTTCACCGGAACCGACGCCGGACGGGCCGTTCAGGACGTCTTCCGCGAGGCCGGGTTCGTGACCGGCCCGGCGGACGACCCCGACTGCGAGAACCTCTACTGCAGTTATCTCCACATGTGCTGTCTCCCCAACGGCCACGAGCCGACCGGGCGGGAGTACGACGACCTCGAGCGGTACTTCGACGCCGAGTTGCGCGCGATCAACGCGCACATCCTGCTTCCCGTCGGCGAGACGGTGACCGATCACGTCCTCCGGGCGTACACGACACAGCGCCGGCGGTTCGACCACGATCTGGACATGGCCGACCTCCACGCCCGCGAACTCCGCGGTCGCGGCTTCATGGTCGTCCCGATCCGGAACCCCGACGAGTGGGCGGCCGGCGATCGGGAGGAAATCGTTTCGACGCTCGAGTCGATCCTCGAGAGCGATTACCGACAGACGAAGGGCGTGGCGACGCGGGTCGGCTAACCGGCCTCCGATTAGCGGTCGAAGTGTTTCCTGATCGTCGCACGCAACGGCAGGCCGAGCGCCCCAGCCAGCGGCAACACGACGTACGCGAGCAGGTCGACGACCAGCGTGACCTCGCCGACGACGCCCGCGGTGCCGACGGTGATACCGGTCACCGGCGCGAGCACCGGCAGGACGTAGAGGTACGACGGCTTCCAGCCCGGTCCCAGCCTGGTCCGGTGGACGATCACGGTAAACAGGAACGGCATGAGGACCGCGCCGGCGAGGACGGGCCCGCCGGCCAGCGTCGCCGCCGCGCCGAGCGCGAGCGCGAACAGGATCGTCTCGTCGATCGAGATCGTTCCCCAGGTATCCTCCCGCCTGACGACGCGGTCGACCAGGGCGACTACGACGGCGACGCCGACGATTCCAGCGAGCGCCGCGTACCACCCTGGCGGCTCGAGCGGCGGCGAAACGGGTTCGAAGCCGACGACGAACTCGGACATCGTCTCGACGCCGTGTCGGCTGGTCGTGAGGTACGCCCAGAGGGCCCCCGGGTCCGCGCCGACGGCAGTCGCGTCGGCGACGACGGCCTCAAGGGCGCTCCGGTTAGCGAGGGCGAACTGGACGATCCCGGTCAGGTAGACCAGCAGGGAGGCCCAGATCAGGGGAAGCGAGAAGTTCCGCCGTCGCCACCACGAGAGGACGGCGTTGTCGGAGTCCGTGCCGGTACCGGTACCGGTGCCGGTCGTGGTTTTTGAAGTCCCAGAACGGTTCGTCGCTGCACCGGCAGTACCTGCGGCGGCGTTCGCCGTCGTTCCGCCGTCGCTGGTGGCGGTCGTGTTTTCGGTCCCGGTTCCCGCCGCGCTCTCGGTCTTCGTTCCGGCCGTCCCGGACGCTCTGTCGCTGGCCGACGAGGAACCACTCGAGTCGGTTCGCGACCGCGAGGACGCGGACGTCGACGCAGCACCCGATCCGGCGGACCCCGTCGAGCCAGTTCCGGAGGTCGACCCCGTCCGCGACTTCGTTCTCGTTCGGCCGCCCGACGAACTCGAGGTGCCGGTTCTCGAGGTCTCTGCCGTCGATCCGGAACTGGACGTCGAGGTCGTCGAACCCGTCGTCGAACTCGAGGCCCCGTCCGATCCGCTATCGCTGCTCCAGACGTCGGGCGACGGGATGCCGCTGGTTCGTTTGGCGACGTAATTTTCGTGACCCAGCCGGTCGTAGGCCTGGCGCTCGACCGGATCGCCGAGGATGTCGTAGGCCTTCTTGACCGCCGTGAACTGCGCTCGAGCGCGGTCGTCGTCGTTCACGTCGGGGTGATAGACCCGGACCTTCTCGCGGTAGGCCTCCTTGATCTCGTCCTGGGAGGCGTCGGAGGGAATCTCGAGAAGGTCGTAGAAGTCGTCTGTCATGTGAAAGTCCGGGGACGGATGCGTCTGGCGAATCGTTACCAACGGAGGGTTATAATTTCAATGTTCCGGCCCATCGATCCGGAACGAGACGAAAACCGTCCCGTTGCCGCCGCAGTGTCCTGCGATCGACGGATCCGGGTCACCGCGAACGCGACGTGAAATCGGCCAGCGAGGTCTGGCCCGGCGGGAGTTCGTCCCGGGACGCCGGGCGATCGACGCTCCCCTCCTTCTTCTCCTTCTTCTCCTCCTTCTCCTCCTCGGCGTCCTGGCTCTCGGACTCGAGGTCCCCGCCGTCGTCGGACCCGGGCCCCACCGCGTCGGTCGACGACCCGCCGTCGCTGCCCCACCCCTCGAGGCTCGCCTGGTCGGCCGAGGCGAACTCGAGGTTCGCCACGCGGACGCCGACCTTCCGGACGGGGTCGTCCTCGAACTCCGCGAACAGGTCACGGGCGATCCGGTCGACGAGGTCGGGGTCGTCGACCGGCCCTGGCAGCGAGCGCTCGCGCGTGTTGACATCGTACGGCGGCGTGAC
Organism: Halobiforma lacisalsi AJ5; assembly: GCF_000226975.2. Classification (NCBI taxonomy): domain Archaea; kingdom Methanobacteriati; phylum Methanobacteriota; class Halobacteria; order Halobacteriales; family Natrialbaceae; genus Natronobacterium; species Natronobacterium lacisalsi. Next base: position 2,637,569 of record NZ_CP019285.1, read on the forward strand.
GGCCTTGACGCCGACGGTTCGGTAGAGCGCGCCTTCCCGGCGGGCCCGGTCGGCGACCGCGGCCGCGAGCGTCTCTATCTGTTCGTACTTCGGGTCAGGCTCCGCGACGGGTTCGGCGAACGCCGACTCCCGCGAGAAGCTCTTTGGATCTCCCTTCGGCTCGACGCGGCGGTCGTCCTCGCCGCGCGCGCGGTCGTACAGTTCCCGGCCGCGCTCGCCGAACCGTTCGACCAGGGGCTCGGGATCGGCGGCGGCGACGTCGCCCGCCGTCTCGAGGCCCATCTCGCGGAGTTCCCGGGCCGTCACGGGGCCGACGCCGTGGAGCAGGTTCACCTCGAGCGGCGCGAGGAACTCCCGGAGTTCGTCGGGGCGGACGACGGTCAGCCCGTCGGGTTTGTCGTAGTCGCTGGCGATCTTGGCAGCGCTCATCGTGGGCGCGACGCCGACGCTGACGACGACGCCGACCTCGCGGCGGATTCGGTCCTTGACATGGCGGGCGAACCCGTCGGCGACTTCCCAGGCGGTGCGGTCGGTGACGTCGAGGTAGGCCTCGTCGATGCTGACCTCCCGGACGACGTCGGCGCAGTCGTGGAGGATCGACTGTACTTCCTCGGCGATCGACTCGTAGTAGTCCATGTCGACGGGCCGGTAGTGGCCAGTCTCCTCGCGGGTCAGGTCGGGGTCGTGGTCGGGGGCCTCGGGGTCGAGGGCCGCACGGCGGGGCAGTCGTTCCAGGGCCGTGGAGATGGCCTGCGCGCTCTCGACGCCGAACTCGCGCGCCTCGTAGCTGGCGGTGGCGACCGCGCCGACGGACTCGCCGGGTTCGTACCCCATGCCGACGACCACGGGTTCGCCCTCGAGTTCGGGCTCGCGCAGTCGCTCACAGGAGGCGTAGAAGCAATCCGCGTCGACGTGGAGGACGATCCGGTCCTCGTCGTCCTCGCGTTGGACGCCGGGAAGGCGCGGCCCGTCGGACATACCTGTGCCTACGGATCGATTCGCGCGGACGGTTGTGAACGTTGCGTCCGTCCGCCGGGACGGAACGACGAAGTGTACCGACGCGTCCCTGGTAGAGCGGAGACGCCCGAGACGGACGCGTCGGCTCGTGACGGTCTCGTGTATCGAAGAGGTGAATACTGGAACCGCATCCTCGAGTTCCGTCGCGAGGGTGGTAAACGTCGTCGTTCGTTACTCGAAAAGCGGAAGACCCGAAGGGGATATATCGCTCGAGACGAGACGCGGGATGGTCGAGTCAATTATAGCCGCGCCAGCGGTGGCCGCACTCGGTACACTTGAAAAAGCGCGTCGGCGGCTCGTCGGCCGACGCGGTCTGTTTGAGCGTGTACCACGCCTCCTGGTTGCCACACTCGTCACAGATCACGTCGGTGGCCTTCGGTTTGCCCTCGAAGTTCGCGTCCTCGCTGGACTCGATGACGTCGTCCTCGGACTGGGACTCCGTCGTAACGAACTCGTCTTCCAGGTCGCTGTCCCGCTCGCTCGAGGCACCGCAGTCCTCGTTCGTACAGACCATGCGGTCGCCGTCGGCTTTCATCATCGAACCGCATTCGTCGCAAAACTGCATGTCGGGCGGTACGGGATCGAGCGCAAAAACACCTAGGTCCTCGGTTCCCGTCTAGTAGCGACGCTCGAGTTCTTCGTCCTCGAGAACCACGGGACAGTCGGCGACCCGGAACTGGTCGAGTGCGGGCATGTCGAGGATGTCGGTTCCCTCGAGCGTACAGCCGACGTTCGGCGGCGTCGCGAAGTGCTCACACTGGTGGCAGTACTCCCGCTTGTCGACCGTGCGGATCTCGCGTTCGTCCTCGAAGAGGTCCGCCGGCGGCGCGTCGTCCTCGAGTCGCTCCCAGAGCCGATCGGGGTCGAGTTCGGCGACGTCCTCGCGGTCGAACAGGTCGTCGAACTCGTCGCTCGAGGCGCCGGCCGCGAACTCCACGGACTCGGCGCGGCGCCGTTCGACGGTCGCGGCGAGATCACCGAGCGGGCCGGTAGCGCTGCTGCCTTCCGGCCGCGAGTCGGAGACTGTGTCGTGTTCGGTCCACACGCTCCCGTCGCGGTCCGCCGGCGATCGGCCCGGTTCCGTCCCGGAATCGTCCCGAAGGGTCGGGCGGACGGTTCTCGAGTTGGCGTTCTCGTTCTCGTTCTCGTTCCCGTCTCGGCCCTCGCGTTCGTCGCTCGAGGAACGCTCGATCCCGTCGTTCGCGTCGCGGTCGGCCATTGGTTCTCGTTCGACACCTGGTTCTCCGCCATCCTCGGAGTTTCGGTCGCTCACTCGTTCCCACCACCGAGTCCGAGCCCGCGGCGCTCGTCGTCCTCGTCGGTCCCGTCCGCGTCGGCCTCGACGGCCTCGAACACGCCCTCCGGTGTCGTCTCGACTTCGCTCCCTCGCCCCTCGAGCGCGGGCGGGCTACCGGTCTCGAGCGTGTGAGAGCCGAAGAAAGACGTCCGCTCCCGGACGTCGGCGAAGGGACTGGCACAGTGGGGACACTCCGGCGCGGTCAACAGGGCGAGATCGACAGACGCGTCGCACTCCTCGCAGGCCGCGGACCGGATCCCAAGCCGGTTCGCGGCCAGTTTGAGGTCTTCGACCTGGGCGCGTTGCCGTTCGCGCTCGACGAGGTCGTCCCACCGATCCCGCAGATCGACGACGGCCGTCGCGAGGACCGTCGACCGCTCCTCGAGGCGATCCGTCCGCTCGAGGAGGTAATCGAGCACCTCCTCGAAGTTGTCGAAGCCGCCGTCGACGGTCTCTTCGAGGGCCTCGAGGTCCACCTGGAGGCGCTCGAGGGCCTCGGCCTCGGCGTACTCCGGGTGGCCGTGGTCCGCCGGTGCCTTCGCGTCGGTCTCGCGTTTGACCTGGACGACCCGCGAGCGGACGTCTTCCAGCAGTTCCCGAAATTCCTCGCGGCTGGCCTCGAGTTCGCCCTGCAGGGCCTCGAGGTCGTCGCGGACGACGGGGTCGAACGCGTACTCGTTCCCGCTTTCGGCATCCCCGTTCCCGTCCCCGTCTCCGTGCCCGCCTTCGCCCTCGGCCTCGGCCTCGAGCACCCCGTCCTCGGCGGCCGCGACGGCCCGGGCAGCGGTAAGCAGGCGGCGACAGAACTCGTCGCGCGACTCGTCGCGCCGCTCGGCGGCGTCGGCGATCCAGTCGTCGACGTCGGCCGGTAACGCGAACGAAACCCCCCCGTTCTCGTTGTCCTCACCCGCCATCTACCCCACATAGCGGCGAGCGCCGCATAAGGATTATTGCCCATTTTCCACCTCCCAGGGAAACGGAGAAACGGGGACCAGAAACCGTCAGCGAATCTTCCGAACGTTGCTGATATCGAAGCCGGCGTCGCCGATCTCGGTCTCGAAGCGGACGACGTCCTCGTCCTCGAGCCGCGAGAGGACGCCGCGGAACTGTTCGACGACGAGCGTCCGGGCGCGCTCGGAGCCGCCGCTCTCCCACTCGAAGAGCAAGGTACCGTCGGTCGACTCCTTCAGCCGGCCGAGCTCGGTCGACGTGAGCGGCTCGGAATTGACGAGCAGGAGGATCACGCCGCCCCAGCGGTGGGAGGCACGAGCAAGCCCCTTCAGCAGGACCGTCAGGTCCGCCCAGTCGAGCCGGTCGTCGGCCGCCGCCGCCAGGTCGGTGATCGAGTCGACGACGACGAGGTTCCCCGCGGCGTGTTCGGTCAGGTAGTCGCCGAACGCCTCGAGGACGTCACCCCGATCGGTCTTGTTGCCGAGGTTCGTGATGTCGGTGGTCCGCTCCGCGTACCAGTCGGTCGGCACGGGGGTCAGCTGGAAGTACTCCTCGGCCAACTCGACGAACTCGATGGCCTCCATTCCGTCCTCGACGAGTGGCTCCTCGACGACGAACGACATCTCGTTCTCGACGGCGTCGCGCTCGTCGGTGAACGAGACGTAGTGGATCTCTTCGGGGAGTCTCGTCCCATCCTCGAGCGCGCCGTAGTGGAGGTCGAACCGGTCGGAGCCGACCCTGGCGAGGCCGTTCATCAGCGCGCTAGTATAGCAAAACTCCCGCGCCCCGGCACCCGACTCCCCCGCGAGTAACACGACGCTGCCGGCAGGCGCGCCGCCGCCGATGATGCGATCGAGTCGCGAGATTCCGAGCGGCAGCCGTTCCATGGCTGATCGTTGGAGTCGACCGGTTTACCTGTTGTGGCGCGGGCGTCGTCCTCGAGTCCTGCGCTACGTGTCGTCCTCGAGGGTGACGCGAGCGCCGCCGGTCGTTCGTGGTTCCGGGTCCGGGTTCCGGTCCGAGCTTGCGCTCGCGTTTGCGCTCGTACTCGCGTTCGTCCCGGCCCCCGCCGGCACCGACAGCAACACCTGCCCGTCACAGTCCAGGTCGGCGAGCGCATCCTCGGCCGCCGCTTTCGCCTCGGCGGCGTGCCTGCGGTCCGTGACGCCGTAGACGACCGGCCCCCAGGAGGACTGCCCGATCCCCGTCAGCACCGGACACTCCTCGAGCGCCTCGACGAGCGCGCCGGCCGGCGGCCGAAAGACACCGCCCTGGGCGTCCGCGTACCAGGAGCCGTTCTTGCGCCCGATCTCGGCGACCGCGTCGCCGAATGCCTCGAGTCGACCCTCCGCGGCCGCCGGCAACAGCTTCCGGGTGACGACGCCCGCGATCTCGTCGGAGACGGTCGGGTCGGCTCGTTCGACGACTTCGCGCATGCTCGCGTCCTCGTCGTCCCCGTTGCGGCCGGGGTCGGCCTCGGGCACGGCGACGAGGAATCGCCAGCGATCGGGCAGGTCGTGGCGGGCGACGACTGGCGGCACCGCCCAGTCCCCCTCGGCAGGGGGGTCCGTCGTGAACCGGTTTGTCGGGTGGCCGGCGTCGACGACGAAGCCGCCGGCTTCGAAGGTGGCGACGCCGACGCCGCTGCGGCCGCCACGGCCAAGCGCCGGCGCGCGCTCGCGGACCCGCGGCTCGAGGCCGTAGGCGTGTGCGGTCGCGGCGAGGACCGACAGCGCGAGTTGGGTTCCGCTGCCGAGGCCGACGTGACGGGGCAGGGCCGACTCGAGGTCGACCGCGACACCGGGAACGTCGAGGATCGCGACGGCGCGGCGCGCGTAGTCGGCGACCAGCGGGTCGTCGGTCTCGACTCCTTCGGCGGGTTCGGCGGTGACGGTCACTCGCGGCTCCTCGAGGCCGACGCCGATTCCGCCGTAGAGACGGTCCCGGGCCAGGGAGAGGTTCTGGAACCCGACGTGGAGGCGGGCGCCCGCGCTGACGGTCGCCGTCGCCTCCGCATATCCTCCTGACATGCCGCTCTGCCGGGGGTAGGAAACCCCTCCGGAAGGGGGTTTCGACGGTGGCAACGACTGACGCCGTCGGGGTGAGAAGAAACGAGTCCCCGGGCGCAGTTGTCGCGCCTACCGGCCGGGAACGCCGTAGTCGACGTGGACGTTCGGCGTACTGGCGGATTCGGGCGCCGGGACGCCGTTCCAGTCGACGACGCGAACGTTCGCCATCTCGCCGGAGAACCGGAACCGCTGGACGCCGACGTCGATCGAGCCCTCCGCCACTTTCTCGGTGACGACCGTCGCTTCCCGTTCGGGGTCGCCCCCGACCATCTCGATCTCGCCGTCGACGGAGATTTCGAACCGGGAGGGGACGCCCCGTCCGACGATCGTCACGAGGTTGGGGAGGGAATCGGTGTCGGCTTCGTTCCCGTTCGCATTCGCGTTCGTGTTCGATGCTGTCTGGCTGCGTACCGGATCGTCGCGTGCCATGTTTCGATGAGTCGAACGGTGAGGTATAAGCTTTTTTCCTCAGGGAACGGTCGGATCGGACGAATTAGCCCAGTTAGCGTATAAAATTCCGTGATCGTTCGATCCCGCTCGAGGGGCCGATCGAAGCGCCGTCGGGGGATGGACTGGTCGGAGTCGGGGCCGGATCGACAGGGTCCGGTCGATTGCCGCCACGTGGGATGGTCCAACAGGTATAATCCGGCCTCGTGCGTACCGACGACCGTGCCGACGAACCAAACGCTTGCGGGGGTCGTCATCGCGGGTGGCTACTCGACCCGCTTCGGGGACGCGGACAAGGCCGTCGCCGACGTCGTGGGGACGCCGATGATCCGGCGCGTCGTCGACCGGCTCGCGGCGGTGACCGACGAGATCGTGGTCAACTGCCGCGAGGACCAGCTCGAGGCGATCGACGCGGCCCTCGCGGGTTGTGACGCCTCGGTCCGGTTCGCGACCGACCCCGTCGAGGATCGGGGCCCGCTGGCCGGCATCCGTGTCGGCCTCGAGGCCGCGACCCGGGAGTACGCCGCGGTGGTCGCCTGCGACATGCCGTTCGTCGACCCGACGCTGCTGGAATTCCTGCTCGAGCGCGCACAGGAGAGCGACGGTGCCGTCGTCCGCCTCGAGGACGGCTGGTACCAGACGACGCAGGCGGTATACCGGACCGACGCGATGGCCCGGGCGTGCGCGGCCGCGCTCGAGGGCGACGACGGGCGAATCCTCGCGGCGATCGATCGGATCGACTGCGTTACCGTCGCCGAGTCCGACCTCGAGGCCGCCGGTGTCGACGACGCGACCTTCGAAAGCGTCGACACGCAAGCCGAACTCGAGGACGCGGCCGACCGACTGGAATAACCGAAGCCGTTCGGCCGATCCGGCCAGTGTCGCACGATACGCCGGGAAAGGGTGACTTATGGCGACGCGTCCCAAGATCCGTGCATGAGCAGCGACGAGTTCGATTTCGGCAAGGACGAGCGGCTGCGGAGCCGCGACGTGACAGAGGGCGCGGAGAAAGCCCCACACCGGGCGATGTTCCGCGCGATGGGGTTCGACGACGAGGACTTCTCCTCCCCGATGATCGGCGTTCCGAACCCCGCGGCCGACATCACGCCGTGTAACGTTCACTTGGACGAGGTCGCCGAGTCGGCGCTCGAGGGCGCGGACGAGGCCGGCGGGATGCCCATCGAGTTCGGCACGATCACCATCTCCGACGCCATCTCGATGGGGACCGAGGGGATGAAGGCCTCGCTGATCTCGCGGGAGGTCATCGCGGACAGCGTCGAACTCGTCTCCTTCGGCGAACGGATGGACGGGCTGGTCACCGTCGCGGGCTGTGACAAGAACCTGCCCGGGATGATGATGGCCGCGATCCGCACGGATCTCCCCTCCGTCTTCCTCTACGGCGGTTCGATCATGCCCGGCGAGCACGAGGGCCGGGACGTTACCATCGTCCAGGTGTTCGAGGGCGTCGGGACCTACGGGACCGGCGAGATGGACGCCGACGAACTCGACGACCTCGAGCGCAACGCCTGTCCCGGCGCGGGCTCCTGTGGCGGGATGTTCACCGCGAACACGATGGCCTCCATTTCGGAGGCGCTCGGGATGGCACCCCTGGGCAGCGCCTCGCCGCCGGCCGAACACCACGAACGGTACGCCGTCGCCCGCCGGGCCGGCGAACTCGCCGTCGAGGTCGTCGAGGAGGACCGTCGGCCGTCGGACATCCTCTCGCGAAAGTCCTTCGAGAACGCCATCGCGCTCCAGACCGCCATCGGCGGCTCGACCAACGGCGTGCTCCACCTGCTCGCGCTCGCCCGCGAGGCGGACGTGGACCTCGAGATCGAGGACTTCGACGAAATCTCGCGGCGGACGCCGAAGATCGCCGACATGCAACCCGGCGGCGACAGCGTGATGAACGACCTCCACGAACTCGGCGGCGTCCCGGTCGTCATCCGGCGACTGCTCGAGGCCGACCTGTTCCACGGCGATGCGATGACCGTCACTGGGCGGACGATCGAAGAGGAACTCGAATTCCTCGAGGAGGAACACGAACTGCCGAGCGACGACGAAATCGAGGCCGACTTCCTCTACCCGGTCGACGACCCCAAGGAAGAGGAGGGCGCGATCAAGATCCTCACCGGCAACCTCGCCCCCGACGGCGCGGTGCTGAAAGTGACCGGCGACGACGAGTTTTACCACCAGGGGCCGGCCCGGATCTTCGAGAACGAGGAGGACGCGATGGCCTACGTCCAGGAGGGCCACATCGAGTCCGGGGACGTGATCGTCATCCGTAACGAAGGGCCGAAGGGCGGTCCCGGCATGCGCGAGATGCTGGGCGTGACCGCGGCGGTCGTCGGCGCGGGCCACGAGGACGACGTCGCCCTGATCACCGACGGGCGGTTCTCCGGCGGCACGCGCGGCCCGATGATCGGCCACGTCGCCCCCGAGGCGTTCGTCGGCGGCCCCATCGGCCTGCTCGAGGACGGGGACGAGATCACGGTCGACATTCCGGACCGCACCCTCGAGGTCGACGTCGACGAGGACGAACTCGAGGCCCGCCGTGAGGAGTGGGACCGGCCGGAGCCAGCCTACGAGGGCGGCGTGCTCGCGAAGTTCGGCCGCGACTTCGGCTCTGCGGCCGACGGCGCCGTGACGAACCCGGGCGTCAAGCGGGAGTGAACGAGGGCGCTCTCACGATCCGAGTCGATCGTCCCGTCCCCTGCGAACCCGACCTCGGATCGCCGGCGCGGCGAGAGCCCCGTTCGTGCCCTCATCCGTAACTTCGACACGTGTCAATTCGAAACGAGGATTGATACGGTTCCCAGTCGGCTCTCGACCGGCCTGCTCCCTTCTATTTCTTGCACGGTTCTTTCCCCCGCTTACCACGGAAGTCGGTACGAATGTATAAATACTGTCTCGACTGCGATTGGCACGCCGGGACCGACGAGGGGTTAACGGAACGGGAGGTCTCCAAGGCGGCTATCGACCACTTCGTCGAAACCGGCCACACCGTCGATTCACTGCGACTGCCGCCGCCGATCGTGATCGAGAACTGAGGGGCCGGGAGGAACTGGCGGCCGAGAACCGTCGGCGTCAGCCCCGTCGCTCGAGAATGCGCTCGACGATCAGCCGCGTCGAGAGGAGTTCGTCGTCGCGTTTCGGCTCTCGGGCGCTGGCCCGTTCGACGACGCAATCGATCCCCCGACGCTCGAGTTCGGCCTCGATGGCCTCGTCGTCGTGGTGCTGGTCGTGTCCCAGCGCGATCACGTCCGGCTCGATCTCCTCGATCGGGACGAAGATGTCCTCCTCGTGGCCGAGGATCGCCTCGTCGACGGCCTCGAGGGCGTCGACGACGTCCCGGCGCTGGGTGGCGGGACAGATCGGCTTCGCCTTGTGGTCGACGTTCGCCTTCCGGGCGACGATCACGTACAGTTCGTCGCCCATCGCGGCCGCCTCCTCGAGGTAGTGGACGTGCCCCGGGTGGAGGATGTCGAACGTTCCCTGTGCGATGACGGTGCGGGTCGAACTCATGCGTCGCTTGCCTCTGTCGGTTGTATTGGTGGTTTCGGCGTTCTCGTCCTCATCCTCATCCTCGTCCTCGTCTTCGTCGTCTTCGTCGTCTTCGTCGTCTTCGTCCTCGTCGTCGTCGTTCTCATCCTCGCAAATCCTCGTCGATATCCGCTTGCGTGAAATCGAAGAACTCCTCCGTCTCGGGGAGTTCGACGTCGATCACGTTCAGGTTCGTCGGCTTCCCCTGGGAGTCGAACGCTTGCCAGTCGGTCCGGCGGTAGGGCGCGCCGATGATGATGTGTACGCTCCCCCGGCCGAACGTATCCAGGTCCGCGTTGCTCGGCTGGATGACCCCGTTCGGGTGCGAGTGGACGCTGCCCAACGCCTTCACGTCGTTCGGGATCTGGTTCGTCTTGACCGTGGCGCTGACGCTGTTCGTCTCGGTCCCCGGCACCACCAGGACGTCGGTGATGACGAGGCCGTCCCGCTCGAGTCCGAGCCGATCGGCCTCGGTGCCCCGAAGGAACCCCATGTACTCGCGGGGGTGGGCCGCCTCCGAGGATTCGATCGCGAACTCGAGGGTCTCCTCGGCGATGCCGAGGATCTCGTTCGAGCGAAACAAGGCGTCGAGCAGCCCCATGCCCGTACCTGTGGGCTTGCGGTTGCTAAACGTTCCGAAAGGGGACCCGGACCCGGACCCGGATCCGGATCCGGACTGAACTCGGACCGGATTCGGACCGGACCCCACCCGTCACTGCTTGATAAGGGTTATACGCGGCCACCCCCAAACGATGAATCAAGATGACACGAGCCTCTGCCGGGGAACCCGGCACGGATGACGGGGATTCCGTCGTCTACGATCTCGACTCGGATTGTACCGCAGAAGACGTCGAAAAAGACCAGTCATATCTCGCGGAAATCAACGGCATCGTCGACTACGGCGTCTTCGTCGATCTCTCCGAATCGGTCTCCGGTCTCGTTCACGAATCCGTCCTCGAGGGCACCTTCGCCGTCGGCGACGAACTCGTCGTCGAACTCGAGAGCATCCGCGACAACGGCGACATGGCCTTCGAGCCGGTCGACACCGAGGTCGACGTCGACGACCTCACCCTCCGGAACGTCTCTCACGACTACGCGCTGACCGGCACCGACCGCCTCGAGGCCAACGTCGGCGACCAGATCCACCTCGAGGGCGAGGTCGTCCAGGTCAAACAGACCGCCGGGCCGACGATCTTCCACATCGCCGACGAGTACGGCGTCGTTCCCTGTGCTGCCTTCGAGGAGGCCGGCGTCCGCGCCTACCCCTCGGTCGAGGTCGGCGACGTCGTCCGCGTCACCGGTACCCCCGAACACCGCGAGGGATCGGTCCAGATCGAAGTCGACGGGCTCTCGAAACTCGATGGCGACGACGCCGAGGCCGCCCGCGAACGGATCGAAACCGCCCTCGAGTCCCGCTCCGAGCCCCACGACGTCGAGCCGCTGATCGACTGGCCCGCCTTCGAAAAGCTCCGACCGAACCTCCGCGAGGTCGCGAAGCGACTCCGCCGGGCGGTCCTCGAGGGCCGGCCCGTCCGCGTGCGTCACCACGCCGACGGCGACGGGATGTGTGCCGCGGTCCCGGTCCAGGTCGCCCTTGAGAAGTTCATCGCCGACGTCCACGAGGATGACGACGCGCCGCGACACCTCATCAAGCGCCTGCCCGCGAAGGCCCCGTTCTACGAGATGGAGGACGCGACGCGTGACCTGAACTTCGCGCTGGAGGACCGCGAGAAACACGGCCAGCAGCTCCCGCTCCTGCTGATGCTCGACAACGGCTCGACGGCCGAGGACGTCCCGGCCTACGAGACGCTGGCCCACTACGACATCCCGATCATCGCCGTCGACCACCACCACCCCGACCCCGACGCGGTCGGCGACCTGCTCGACGCCCACGTCAACCCCTACCTCCACGACGAAGACTACCGAATCACCACGGGGATGCTCTGTGTCGAACTCGCGCGGATGATCTACCCCGACCTCACCGAGGAACTGCGCCACGTCCCCGCCGTCGCCGGCATCTCTGACCGCTCGAAGGCCGACGCGATGGACGACTACCTCGCGCTGGCCGCCGAGGAAGGCTACGACGAAGAGCGTCTGCAGGACGTCAGCGAGGCGCTGGACTACGCCGCCTTCTGGCTGCGCTACAACTCCGGCGATCAGCTGATCCAGGACCTGCTCCAGATCGACTCGGACGACGAGGACCGCCACCGCAAGCTCGTGGACTTCTTCGCCGAGCGCGCCCGCGAGGAAGTCGACGAACAGCTCGCGGCCGCGACTCCCCACCTCGAGCACGAGGAACTGGACAACGGCGCGCACCTCTACCGGATCGACGTCGAGAACCACGCCCACCGCTTTACCTACCCCGCGCCGGGGAAGACGACCGGCGAGATCCACGACCGCAAGATCGAGGAGACCGGCGACCCCGTGATCACCGTGGGCTACGGCCCGGACTTCGCCGTCCTGCGCTCCGACGGCGTCCGCCTGGACATCCCGCAGATGGTCTCGGAACTCGAGGCGGAGGTACCGGGCGGCGGCGTCTCCGGCGGGGGCCACCTCGTCGTCGGCTCGATCAAGTTCGTCAAGGGCAAACGCGAGGAAGTGATCGAGGCCCTGGTCGACAAGATGGAGGACGCCGAGATCGACGAGGAACTCTCGAGCGCGGCGCCGATCGACGACGACTGACGGCTAGCAGGACGTTCCTCACGCGGTTCGCCGCTCGTTCCGACGAAGAAGGCGAGAAAACGGAAACCGGTCACCGAATAGCGTTTTACTGTCGATACTCCCTACTCTCCGGGTCAGTCCGCGCCGTGTCGCGGGGTGTAGCCGCAGTCGGTACACTCGAGGGACTGGTGTCGAACGAGAAGCGTTCCGTCACAGTCCGGACAGCGATACTCGACGTCGGTCGGGGATTGACTGATTGCCATGTTCGAGGCGGGGCAGCGGAGACTAATAAGCTCGCCTATTATACAACTCGAACACTTGATTGAGCATTATACACATACTCTCTCGACGCTGACCGTCCGAACCGGCGACAATGCGGGAGACGCCGGGCCGATCGAAACGACGCTCGAGAAGTCAGAACTGGTATCGCCGCTCGTCGTCCATCGAGGGGTACTGGTCCGCGCCGGTCATCTCGTCGAAGGTCATCCCCGAGAGGAACTCGTCGTATGTGACGTCGAACCCCGACCGGAGGTGGAAGTCGAGTTTGCCGGTGTCGACGCTGGTCTGGAAGAGCATGTGGATCGCCCGCCGGACGAGTTCGTCGGTCTCGTCGGGCTCGAGCGCGGTTTCGAGCAGGGCGAGTTCGTTGCGCGTCTCGCGGTCGAGCGAGATCGAGAGTTCGTCGCCGAACGCGGAGTACGATTCCTGGACGTCCTCGTTGAGATCCTCGAGGCTCATGCGAGAGAGCAAGCGAGCCGGCTGGATAGGCTTTTCGTGGTCGTCTCGACCGGGGATCGGACCCGAGAACCCTGTCCGGTACTTGTCTCGCTCGAGGGCGCTATCGCCCGGTCGGTTCGTGACGCCTGCAAGGTTCGAAGGGGTCGATTTCAACCGAACGGGATCGGGATTCAATCACCCCGGGCGACGCCCGGGAAGGGAAGCGGGTCCGGCGAGTCGGGCACGAGCCACCCGGGGACGACTCGGGTGAGAACGACCATCCCCGTCAGTTCGACGAGCGTCTGGGTCACGACCACCGCCGGCGCGAGGGCGTATTCCGGCGGCAGTGCGAGCGCCAGTGGAAGGACGACGAGCGAATTCCGCGTCACGGACGTAAACACGAGCGCGCGACTCTCGCCGACGTCCATCCGGAGCAGTCCCGCCGCGAGCCGTCCGAGCAGCGGCATGACGATCAGGAACGTGACGTACACCGGGACCACTGCAGCGATCTGCTCGATCGAGTCCCGGACGCGAGGGAGCTGTGACGCGATCACCACGAACAGGGTGGTCCCCATCATCGGAACCGGCAGCCACCCCATCGTACCCTGCCACCGAGAACCCGTCGTGGACCGCTCCGCCCAGAGCTCCGTGAGCCACGCGAACACCAGCGGGAGCGCGATGATGACGACGAACGCCTCGACGAACGGCCCGGCCTCGATAAATTCGGCGACCTGTGCCCCCATGAACAGCCAGAGATAGATCGGCAACAACAGCAACTGGACGATCATCAGCGCCGGTGTCGCCGCGGTGATCTGTTCGGCGTCCCCGTCCGCGAGCTCCGTGAACGTGATGACGTAGTCGATACAGGGCGTCAACAGTACCATGAACGCCCCCACGAGGATGACCGGCTCCCGGGGCAAGAATCGGCTGAGACCGAAGACGACGACGGGAACGATCAGGAAGTTCATCCCCAGTGCGGCCAGCATGAACCGCCCGTTCCGGAACGCCCGCCGGATCCGGACGAACGGGATCTCGAGGAAGGTCACGTACAGCAGGACCGCGAGCACGGGGTTGATGAACCGTTCGATGGTCGAACCCACACCCGGTCGGCCCAGTCCCACGCCGATCGCGAGGAGAACGGCGATAGCGTAGATACCGACCTGGTTGTGCTGGATCCACCGTTTCGAAATCCGAGTCATAGTGAGGGATCGAGTACTGGGAAATACAGCGCCGACGGGACCGGCTCGAGTTTCCGTCCGCCCCTAAACGTGCCACGTGTAAGTCCATGTCGGCGTCTCGAGCGACACCGAAGGCCGACGTCGTACCTGAATAGCTCCTCCAGCGGAACGCGGCCGAGTCGGGGAGGCCCGAATCCCGACCCGGACGACGCCGCTGACCCGCGATACAGTCTCGGTCCGTTACGGCGTTCCGACCGCGAGTCGTCGCCGAACCGCGTCGTGGACCCGCTCGAGCACGACCGGATTGTCGCTCGGTCGACCGACGCTGACGGCGTCGGCCCCGTACTCGACGTACTCCCGGACCGACGCGTCGTCGCGGACCTCGTTGTTGGCGATCACGAACAGGTCCGCGGCGTCGGAGACGTCGGCGATGACGGGTTCGGAGTCCATCGCATCGACGTGGACGAACGACGCGCCGGCGTCGTCGATCGCTCGAGCGACAGCGGGCAGGTCGACGCCCGGCACCTCCGCCCGGACCTTCACGCCGACGGTCGCGCCGGCGTCGGCGGCCGTCCGGACGTACTCGGCGAGCCGATCGGCGTCCCGCAGCAACGTTTCCCCGCAACCGACCGCACACAGTTCCTCCTGGCGACAGTGAGCGTTGATCTCGAGGAAGGCGTCGTGCTCCCGACAGATCCGCGCGGCGTCGGCGACCGGGTCGACGGTCGCGCTGCGGACGTTGAACGCGGGCCGGAGGGGCACGTCCTCGAGGGCTGCGAGTTCCCGGTCGACGAACGCGAGGGGGTCCTCGGGGAGGAACTCCTCGCGGTCCCGCTGGACGAGCGTTCGCGCCGCGGCCCGCGACTCCGGATCGATCGCGATGCCGCCGAGGAATGCAGCGCCGGCGTAGTCGGCCCCGTTCCGGGCCCAGTCGGCGTCCGCGGCCCCGCTCAGGCTCGCGAGCGCCAGGCGTGGTTCGAACATGGTCGATGGTCAGTCCCGGCCGACACGGCCGATCGCGTCGTCGATCGCCCGGGCTACTCGCTTGGCGTCCTTCGGGCCGTCGATCCGGATGTCGGTCCTGACCGTCGGCTGGTCGAAGGTCGCGTCGTCGCCCTCGTCGACCACGAACGCGTCGGCGAAGGGGTAGGCCGTCGTCAGTCCTTCCGTGCCCGGCTCGGCGTTGACCGCCGCCATCAGGTCCTCGGCCGGCCCGGAGAACGCCTCGTCCCCGAGGAACGGCGAGACGGCGACGACGGTCGTCTTCGCCAGGGCGTCCGCGAAGCCGGGCAGGGCGAGCATCGGCCCGATGCTGGTGACGGGGTTCGACGGGCCGATGACGACCGTGTCCTCGAGCGCCTCGAGGACGCCCGGCGCGGGTTCGGCCTTCGAGGAGCCGCGGAACTCGACGGTCTCGACCGTCGGGTCGCCACGGTGGCCGACCCAGTACTCCTGGAAGTGCATCATCCCGTCTTCGGTGTGGACGAGGCTGGCGACCGGATCGTCGCTCATCGGCAGGAGGTCGACCGAGAGGCCGAAGGCGTCGGCCAGCGTCTCGGTCGCCTCGCTCAGCGTGTCCCCCTGATCCAGGAGGCTGGTCCGCGTGATGTGGACGGCCCGATCGCGGTCGCCGATAGTCATGAACTCGGCGATTCCGGAGAAGCGACGCCAGTTCGCGAGTCGCCGACCCGCGGTCTGTCTGTCCTCGGGGAGATACTGCGGTCCCTCGGGGAGGTCCGCGGCGTCCGCGAGGTCCATCAGCGCCGCGTTGGTCCGGTGCGTGTCACCGTCGATTCCCCACCACGTGTCCCGATCGAGAACTCCGCCGCCCTGAAACAGTAACGTGTCGACGTCCGGCGAGACGAAGAGACCGCCGAGTTCGATGTCGTCGCCCGTATTGGCGACGATCGTCGTCTCCTCCGGCGAAAACACCGCGCCGGCACCGTCTAAAAGCTTCGGGGTTCCGGTGCCTCCGGAGAGGAAAGTAACCATACGCAACACTCTCGCCCGTGGCCACTTAATCGCTTGTGGCCGCGTCTGCGGCTGCGGTGTCGCTACCGGTTCCAGGCCGCCCGATCCGGGTCGATCAGTCGCTCGCCGGCATCCAGGTCGGCGATTCGCCGGCGTTCGTCGTCGCTCAACTTGAGGTCGAGCGCCTCGTAGTTCTCCCGGATGTGGTCGCCGGTGCCTTTCGGGATCGGGACGACGCCGTCCCGCCCGTAGTGCCAGGCCAGCGCGACCTGGACCGGCGTCGCGTCGTGTGCGTCGGCGATCTCCCGGAGGACGTCGATTTCGGCGACATCGCCCTGCGCGATCGGGCAGTAGGCGACCGTCTCGACGTCGTGGTCGCGGGCGACCGAGACGAGGTCGTCCTGCTGGAGTTGCGGGTGGAGTTCGATCTGGTGGGCTGCGATCGGGGACTCGAGGACGTCGACGGCCTCCTCGAGCAGGTCGACGGTGAAGTTGCTCACGCCGACGTGGCGGGTCCAGCCGCGGTCGCGGACCTCGTCGAACGCGGGGAGGGTCTCCTCGGGGTCGTAGGCGTCGACGGGCCAGTGGACGTACAGCAGGTCGACGGCGTCGACGCCGAGTCGCTCGAGGCTCTCCTCGGTCGTCTCGATCACGTCGTCGTACGCGAGGTTCGAGGGGTGGACCTTCGTCGCGAGGAAGACGTCCTCGCGGTCGACGTCGGTCTCCTCGAGCGCGCGGCCGACAGCGCGCTCGTTGTCGTACATCTGTGCGGTGTCGACGTGGCGGTAGCCCGTCTCGAGGGCAGTCCGGACCGCTTCCGTGCAGGACTCGCCCTCGTGGCCGGAGGTTCCGAACCCGGGTTGCGGGAGTCGTGTCATGGCCACGGGTTCGAAGGGCGGATACTCGTGGGTGAGGGAACCGGCAAGCCGATCGTCGCTACTCCCGATCCCACTCGCGGTCGGTCTCGACGATCCAGTCCGCGAAACTCCCCTCGAGCAGCGTCTCGCTCTGTCGTTCGACGTACCGGCGCTGCATCCGTCCGATCGCGTCGGGGAGATCCGCGCCGTCCTCGAGGGCCGCCCGCACCTGGGCGCGTTTCCAGCTGGCCGGCGTCATCCGCTGTCGCACCCGTCGGCGCAGCGGGTAGAGGTACTTCGCGGCCTGTTCCTCCGAGAGGCCCCGGTTCGTCAGGCCGTCCTCGGCGTGGGCGAGCAGGTCCTCGTAGAGGTCGAGCGGATCGGTCGTCTCCTTCCCGTCGTTGGTAATCCAGGTGAGGTCGGCCTCGAGCCCCTCCCGCATCGCCGCGTAGAAGTTCTCGCGGGCGACCTGCCAGTCGAGTTCGTGGACCGGATGCTCGAGTCGGACCAGGCTCTCGAGCAGGCCGGCGAAGGCCGCGAGGAAGGAGACGGAGTCCCGCACCGTCGGCTGGGCGGGGATCGGCCGGAACTCGATGCGGGCGTTGGCGGCCGACCGGGTCGGGCCGCCGAAGACCGGGCGCACCCACCGCCAGTAGGTGCCGTGCTTGCGCCGGAAGTGGGGGAACTCGTCGTCGAACCGCTCGCCGGCCTCGACGGGCATCGGTACCATCGTGTCGTCGGTCGCGACCCGGTCGATGGCCTCGTCGACGCTGCTCAGGTCCCGCGGGAACCGCACCTTCCCCTCGCCGGTGGAGGGGTCGTTGAGGACCGTTTCGAAGACGCTGATCCGGTGTTCCATCCAGCCGTCCTCGAGGATCGTCTCGGGAGTCGCGTCGTCGTCGTAGAGGTCGGCGGGAAAGAACGGGGAGTTGACCCCCAGCGCGAGCAGCGGGCCGGCGACCCGCAGCGCATAGTTGAAGTAGGTGGGGAGGTCGATGGCGTGGGCGACCTGGTAGTGAGGCTGGATCGAGGTGATGAGGCTCTCGGGCATGACCGTATCTCCCTGCAGCGAGACGTTCGGAGCCTCGATGCACATCCCCGCGGCGCTGGCCTGGTCGGTGTTGGCCATCGCGTGATAGCGGGCGGAATCGCTCATGTTGGTCGCGATCCGAATCGTCCGGTCGGTGTCGCCGACCGTCCGCTCGACGCTGTCGGTCAGGTACGTTCCCGCGTCCTCGCCTTCCGGCGGCAGCGTCCAGAGCGCGTCGCTGACCAGCCGCATCCGCTCGGACTTGGTCACGTCGAGCGCCGTCCGGAGCCGTGCCTTGACCTCCGACTCCTGGGCGAGGATGCCGTCGGCGTTCAGCGGCTGGGGGCTGGTCGTCATCTCGGCGTTGTGCAGCCCTAGTTCCTTCTCGAAGCCGATGAGCTCGAGCAACCGGCGCGGAACTCGCCGGAGCGCGCAGTCGTCGTCCTTGACGGCGTAGAACTCGTACTCGAGGCCGACGATCGCCTGGGGGTTGTCGAACACGCCGTCCTCGACGGCGTCTTTGATCACCTCGGCGTCCTCCTCGGCCCGCCGCCGGAAGTCGTCGGTGTCGACGGACAGGACGTCCGCGACCCGCGTCGCGAGTTCCGCTTCTGGCATACCTCCGAGTGTGCGCCCGACGGACTTGAAAGCACGTCTCTCGAGGGTGTCCGGGAACCGGGGCGAGCGTACTTCGGTGTCGGCGACAGGTGCTCTATCGGAGTTCGTCGGTCGAATCCAGTTCCTCGAGGTCGACCCCGCTCGCCGTGATCTCGGCGACGTGCACGCCGAAACCGGTTCGAGCGTCGCGTTCGGCACTGCTCTCGAGGGCTCGAGCGGCGACCCGTCTCGCGTCGGCTATCGCGAGCGAGTCCGTCGCCTCGGCCTCGAGAACGCCCGCGGCGGCCTCGCGGCCGCTCCCGATCGCAACGTGATCCTCCTCGAAGACGCCGCCGTCGGGGTGCAGGTGGAAGACCTGCGGCCCGTCGTCGTCGACGCCGCCGAGGACGAACGCACCGGCGTCCGACTCGGACCGGATCTCCGCGGACGCGGCGTTCCCGAGTGCCGGCATCGTCATCGGGCGGCCTCGCTCGTTCTCGTAGTGGTCGGCAGCGGAACGGACGACCTGAACGATCGATCGCACGCTCCCGGGGCCGTCGGCCGATCCCATCGCGGCGGTTGGGTGAACCTTCTCGAGTTTTCGGGCGCGCTCGCCGGTGACGACGGTGCCGTCGCTCACGCGCGTGTCGGCCGCCACGAGGACGCCGTCCCGGGAGGCGAGGGCGACGAGCGTCCCGCCTCCCTCGTCCCCGGAACCGGAGCCGGCACCGTCGGTCGCCAGCCGTTCGTCGGGTCGTCCGTCGGCCGTCCGAAATTCGGTCGGGTCCATCCCGGAATCGTTCCACGTCCAGGGTCAAAACGGCGGGCCCTGCCGCGGGAAGCCAGCACGGGTCGGGAACGGGGCCCAACGTTAGTGGTGCTCCGCATCCTATCGCCGAGTATGCCCACGACGGCTCCGTTCGAGGAACACGCCGAACGCTACGAGGGCTGGTTCGAGGAACACGGGGACGCCTATCGGTCCGAACTCGAGGCGCTCGAGCGACTCGTCCCGTCGACCGGCCGCGGACTCGAGATCGGCGTCGGCAGCGCGCGGTTCGCTGCGCCCCTCGGGATCGAGGTCGGCATCGATCCGGCCGAGGCGATGCTCGAGCGCGCCCGCGAGCGGGACGTCGACGCGGTTCGCGGTGTCGCCGAATCCCTCCCGTTTCGGGACGGGAGTTTCGACACCGCGTTGATCGTGACTGCGATCTGTTTCGTCGACGATATTCCGGCGACGCTGGCCGAGGCCGATCGCGTCCTCCGGCCGTCGGGGAGCCTCGTGATCGGGTACATCGACAGGGAAAGTCCCGTCGGCCGCAAATACCAGGAGATGAAAGAGCACAACCCGTTCTACCGGGACGCGACGTTCGTTTCGACCGACGAACTCGTCGATCGACTCGAGGCGACCGGCTTCACTGACTTCGAGTACGTCCAGACGATCTACCACTGGCTCGACGAGATCGACGGCCCCGAGCCGGTCGAGGAGGGGTACGGCGAGGGCTCGTTCGTCGGGATCAGGGCGACCCGGTAGGACGTCGCCGCGAGCGGACCGTCCGAGGTTCGTGCATCTCAGAACCGTTTTACTTCCCCCGGCGATAGACACCGCCGATGGAGTTCGCCACGTTCGCCGACCGAGCCGCCGCGATCGAAGCCGAACCCGCGGATCTAGAGATCGTCGCTCACGTGCGGGACCTCCTCGAGGACGCAGGAGACGCCGAGAACGGAGCCGACGACCGAATCGCGACCGTCGAGATCGTCGCCCGCTTCGTCCAGGGACGGGTGTTCCCGGCGTGGGACTCGACCACCCTCGATATCGGACCCAGCGCCTGCTACGAGGCGATCGCCCGCGCCGCCGGGCAGAACGTCGACGCCGACGACGTCGAGGAGCGCCTCGCCGACGTGGGCGAGATCGGCGACGTGGCCGCGAGCTACGACTTCGGCGGCCAGCGCGGACTGGACGCCTTCGCCGCCGGCGACGGGGGCAGCGGCGACGACGACCTCACCGTGCGCGAGGTCCACGACGAACTCGTCGACCTCGCCGCCGCCGAGGGCGAGGGCAGCGAGGACCGCAAGGTCGACATCCTCTTCGGGCTGTTCAACCGCTGCTCGAGCGACGAGGCCCGGTATCTCGCCCGCCTCGTCCTCTCGGAGATGCGGATCGGCGTCGGCGAGGGCACCGTCCGCGACGCCGTCGCCGCGGCCTTCGAGGTCCCCGAGGAGCGCGTCGAGCGGGCCCTGCAAGTCTCGAACGACTACGGCGAGGTCGCCCGCGTCGCCCGCGACGAAGGGCTCGAGGGGCTGGACGCGATGGAACTGGCCGTCGGCCGGCCCGTGCAGGCGATGCTCGCCCAGGCCGGGACCGTGACCGACGCCCTGGAGGAGTGGGAGGAAGCCGCCGTCGAGTGGAAGTACGACGGCGCGCGGATCCAGTTGCACCACGACCCGGACGGCCTCGAGTCGGCCGCCGGTGAGGACGACGACGCGACGACCCGCCTCTTCTCCCGGAACATGGAGGACGTCACCGGCGCGCTCCCCGAGATCGTCGAGTTCGCCGAGGGGACGCTCGAGGGACCGGCCATCCTGGACGGCGAGGTCGTCGCAGTCGACGACGCGGGCAACCCCCTCCGGTTCCAGGAGGTCCTCAAGCGGTTCCGCCGGAAACACGACGTCGCGAAGGCCCGCGAGGACGTCGCCGTCCGACCGGTGTTCTTCGACTGTCTGCACGCCGACGGCGACGACCTGCTCGAGGAGCCCCTGACCGCGAGACACGACCGACTCGAGGGGGTGCTGCGCGACGATCCGCAGCAGGACCCCGACGACGTCGACGGCCTCTCCCTGCTGTGGCTCGCCGACGACCCCGACGAGATCGAGTCGATCGACGCCGAGGCGCTCGAGGCCGGCCACGAGGGGATCATGCTCAAGAACCCCGACTCCGCGTACTCGCCCGGCCGACGCGGGAAGAACTGGCGCAAGCGCAAGCCCGACGTGGAGACGCTCGACTGCGTGGTGACGGGTGCGGAGTGGGGCGAAGGACGACGGGCGACTTTCCTCGGCACCTTCGAACTCTCCGTGCGCGACGAGGCGACGGGCGACCTGGAAACCGTCGGCAAGGTCGCGACCGGGATCACCGACGAGAAACTGGCCGACCTGACGGAGTTACTCGAGCCACACATCGCCGCGGAGGAGGGCCAGGTGGTCGACCTCGAGCCCGCCGTCGTCTTCGAGGTCGGCTACGAAGAGATCCAGACCTCGCCGACGTATTCGTCGGGCTACGCGCTGCGGTTCCCGCGGTTCCAGGCAGTACGAGACGACAAATCACCCGAGGACGCGGACACGCTCGAGCGCGTCGAGCGGTTGCGGTCGTAGCGCCGTCGCTCTCTATCGTTGGTTACAAAAAACTGAATCGCGTCAGAAATGCCGTCAGACGGCAGTTCGAAGCGAGATTAGTTGCGGACGAGGTTCGTCGCGCGGGGGCCCTTGGGGGCCTGTTCAATGTCGAATTCGACGTCCTGTCCTTCCTCGAGGTCCGGGCCGCCAACGTCTTCCATGTGGAAGAATACGTCGTCGTCCGCGTCGTCCGTCGAAATGAAACCGTAGCCGCCAGTGTCGTTGAAGAAATCAACGTTACCGTTTGCCATTACAAACAAACGTATGGCCGGTACCCGGATAAGTCTTCCGAGGGTAACGGTACCACGATCGAGAGTATTCGAACGTCAATCCGCCCTCCGACGCGTCTTACCCGTCCGAACGGGCCTCGAGCGCCGGAACGAACGACTGGTCGCGAGCCACGACCGTCCCCGGGTCGAAGCGGACGAACTGCCAGCGATCGGGATCGAGGCCCCTGAACCGCGGGCCCCACTCGCTCCGGTCGGCGCCGAGATACCGCCGGAGGAGTCGCTCGGCACGGTCCTCGTCGAACGGGACGACGTCGGTGCGGCCGCGCATCCCGACGTGGTGGAGGCGACCGCCAGCGACGTCGAAGTCGACGACGGCGAGTGCGGTTCGGGGTTCCGCCGCAACGCGATCGACGTAGGACTTCTCGGTATCGGCGATGATCCAGACCCGCTCGTCCTCCCAGCGGAACCACAGCGGGGATACTCTGGTGCCGCGTCAGGTGAAACGGTCCCGAGGAAACAAAACAGCGGCCGCTCGAGGACGTCCTCGATCGGGCACTCGAGGGTGTTCTCGACGATGTCCATACGCGTCCTGCTCCCGGCCCCTACGTAGCGATTGGTGACCGGGCCGGGACCGGTCCGATCGCCTACGGCCCTCGAGAGAGGTGAGCACCCTTAAGAGCCATCGGCAACAGGGTTCCCGTATGCAACCGCGAGACCTCTCCGACCACGTCGCGTACGAAGCCGGTCGGGGGATCGAGGAAGTCGCCCGGGAACTCGACCGGGACCCCTCCGAGTTCGTCAAACTCGCCTCGAACGAGAACCCCCACGGCCCCTCCCCTGCGGCCGCCGTCGCGATCCGCGAGACCGCCTCGAACGTCAGTTCCTACCCGAAAGCCGCCCACGCGGACCTCACCGCCGCCATCGCCGAGCAGTGGGACGTCGACGACGAGCAGGTGTGGCTGGCAAACGGCGGCGACGGCGCGATCGACTACCTCTCGCGGGCCGTCCTCGAGCCAGGCGACGACGTACTCGTCCCCGCACCCGGCTTCGCCTACTACGGGATGAGCGCCCGGTTCCACCACGGCGACGTCCGGGAGTACGAACTCTCGAAGGCCGACGACTTCGCACAGGACGCCGCGACCGTCCTCGAGTCCTACGACGGCGACCGGATGGTCTATCTCACCAGTCCGCACAACCCGACGGGATCGACGATCCCGCTCGAGGACGTCGCCGAGATCGCCGAGCGCACCGACGACGAAACGCTGGTCGTCGTCGACGAGGCTTACGGCGAGTTCGCGGACCGGGACAGCGCCCTCGCGCTGATCGAGGGCCGGAACGGGTTCGAGGCCCGCGACGACGTCGCCGTCCTCCGGACGTTCTCGAAGGCCTACGGCCTGGCCGGAATCCGGCTGGGGTACGCCGTCGTCCCCGAGGAGTGGGGCGACGCCTACGCCCGCGTGAACACCCCCTTCGCCGCCAGCGAACTGGCCTGCCGGGCCGGGCTGGCCGCCATCGACGACGACGAGCACGTCGAGCGGACGGTCGGGACGGCCCGCGAGTCCCGCGCGTACATGCGCGAACACCTCGAGGCTCCCGTCTGGGAGAGCGAGGGGAACTTCGTCCTCGTCGACGTCGGCGACGCCGAGCGGGTCGCCGAGGAAGCACAGCGACGGGGTGTCATCGTCCGCGACTGCACGAGTTTCGGGCTGCCGGAGTGTATCCGGATTACCTGCGGCACCGAGGAGGAGACCGAACGTGCGGTCGAGACGGTCAACGCGGTGCTCGCTGAGGTCGACTCGGGAGCCGAATCCGAATCCGACCCCGATAGCCAGGAGGTGACCGACGCGTGAGAGTCGCCGTCACCGGCACCCCCGGCACTGGGAAGACAACCGCGGCCGACCTGCTCGAGGGGCGACTCGCCGAAGACGACTCCCTGCCGGACCTCGAGGTGGTCCACCTCAACCGCGTCCTCGAGCGCGAGGGGCTGTACACCGAGGTCGACGCCGAACGCGAGAGCAAGGTCGCGGACCTCGACGCGCTCGCGGAGTGGCTCGAGGGTCGGGAAGGGGTCGTCGAATCCCACCTCGCCCACCACTTCGAGGCGGACCGCGTGGCGGTCCTCCGGTGTGAACCCGAGCGACTCGAGGAGCGACTACTCGAGCGCGGCGAGACCGAGGCGAAAGCCGCGGAGAACGCCGAGAGCGAAGCCTTAGACGTCGTCCTCTCGGAAGCGGTCGAGGAGCACGGCCTCGAGTCGGTCTACGAGATCGACACGACCGACCGTGATCCCGACGGGGTTGCCGATGCGCTCGAGGCGGTCGTCACCGGGGATCGGGAACCGAGTGCCGGCGAGGTCGACTTCATGGGGTATCTCACATGACGCTGGATCAGCTTCGCCCGTACATCTCGCCGTTTCTCGACCCGTTCGTCGCGGGGTTCGACCGCGTCGGGCTGACGCCGAACGGGGTGAGCGTCCTCGCGTTCGGGACGGCGATCCTGGCCGGGGCCGCCTTCTTGCTCGGTGGCCGCGCCGATCCGATCTGGTACGTCGCCGGGGCGGTGCTGGTCTTCCTCAACGGCTGGCTCGACATCATCGACGGCGCGCTCGCGCGCGAACAGGACGTCGCGTCGTCGTCCGGCGACCTGCTGGATCACGTCCTGGATCGCTACGCCGACATCGTCGTCATCGGCGGCCTCGCGGCCGGGATCCTCGACTACTTCCTCGGCTTCCTGGCCGTGACCGGCGTCGTGATGACATCCTATCTCGGCACGCAGGCCCAGGCGGTCGGCCTCGAGCGGGTCTACGGCGGGGCCGTCGGTCGCGCCGACCGGCTGGCGATCATCGGGTTCGTCGGCTTCCTGGCCTATCCCTTTACGGGTACCTACGGCGGCTGGGGGCTGGTCGGCTGGTTGCTAGTCTTCCTCGCGGCCGTCGGCCACCTGACCGCCCTCCAGCGGTTCGCCTACTCCTGGTCGGCCCTGGACTGACCGCGAACCTCTCAATTCCGGGGACCGCGCCGCATCCTTTATGGCTCGCCGCGATATAGCTTCGGGCATGGTTCAGTGCGAGATGTGTGGCGCCGAGACGTCGTCTCCGAAGACCATCAAAGTCGAGGGTGCGAAGTTAGACGTATGTTCGAACTGCACCGATTTCGGCACCGAGGTCACCCAGACCTCTAGCTCCGGCTCCTCGACGAAGTACTCGACCGGCTCGAGCAGTTCCTCGTCGGGTTCGGGCGGCTCGAGTTCGGGTGGCTCGACGGGCGGAAGCTCCTCGAGTCGTTCCGGCGGTTCCGGTGGCTCCGGCGGTCGCTCCCGCTCGGACATGTTCGACGACATGGACGAACTCGCCACCGACTACGACGAGCGCGTCCGGAAGGCCCGCGAGCAGAAGGGGCTCAGCCAGTCCGATCTCGCCAACGAGTTGAACGAGAAGGCGAGCCTCATCCGGAAGATCGAGCGCGGCGACACCCTGCCCAGCGACCAGGTCCAGTCGAAACTCGAGCGGTTCCTCGAGATCGAACTCAGCGCCCAGAGTGGTTCCGGCGACGATTCGGAGTGGTCCGGCGGCTCCTCGTCGGGCAGCTACACGCTGGGCGACGTCGTCAAACGCAAGGACTGAGGCGGCCCGGACCAGCCGGTTCGTCCGCGAGTTTTTCCGCCGTCCGTCGCTCTTCTCGGCCCACGTCCATCCTCGTCGATGACTCGCAAGCTATTTCTTTCGTGCGGGCCCTCTCACGCCCATGTTCGTCCTCGTCAACCTGAAGACGTATCCGTGTGATCCGGTCGACGTCGCGACGGCGGTACGCGACGTCGACGAAGCGACTGACGCCCGGCTGGTGGTCGCCCCGCAGGCGGCCCACCTCGAGCGCGTGGCCGAAACCGGCGTCGAAACCTGGGCCCAGCACGTCGACCCGATCGACTACGGGAGCAACACCGGTCACGCGCTCGCCGAGTCGCTCGCCGACGCGGGGGCGGACGGGACGCTAATCAACCACTCCGAGCGGCGGCTGAAACTCGCCGACATCGACGGCGCCGTCGAGGCGGCCGAACGCGCCGGCCTCGAGACCGTCGTCTGCGCAAACAACCCCGAACAGATCGGTGCCGCGGCGGCGCTCGGGCCGGACGCCGTCGCCGTCGAACCGCCGGAACTCATCGGGACGGGGACCCCGGTCAGCCAGGCCGACCCCGAGGTCGTCGAGGATGCCGTCGAGGCTGCCCGGAACGTCGACCCGGACGTCTCGGTCCTCTGTGGCGCGGGAATCAGTACCGGTGACGACGTCGTCGCGGCCGGCGACCTCGGAGCCGAGGGCGTGTTGCTCGCCAGCGGGGTCGCCAAGGCCGACGATCCGCGGGCCGCGCTCGAGGATCTGGTCGATCCGCTCTGATCTTCGGCGTCGTCGTCCCGTCGTCCGACCACAATCACTTTTCTCGGTACTCGTCCAACGACCACCCATGACCGACGAGCGACCGGTGGCCGTCGCGCTCGAGAACCGACTCATGAGCCACGGGATCTACGTGGAGTCGTGCCAGCGACTGGACGGGGACGGCGAAGGGGAGGACGGCGAGATCGAGGCGAGCGGGGGCACACGTCCCGCGTTCGCCCTCGAATACGAGGCCGTCGCGGAACCCCCAGTCGTCACGAGCGACGAGGTCGGCGCGGTCGTCCGAACCCTGCTCTCGATCGCCGACGAGCGGGAGTGGACCCCCGGCCGACTCGAGGCGACCTCGCTGACGACGGACGGCGACCTGCGCGGGCGCTGGCACGTCGAGGCCGACTGGTTCGACCGGCTCGGGATCGAGCTCTCCGACGTCGAATTCTCCGAGCGCGTCCTCGAGACGGTAACTACGGGTGAGGATCACGTAAATTAATGGTGGAGGGGTAACGTACCTCAGTCAATGCCGGGGGAACAGCTCTACGTCTCGCACGCGCCGGGCGACGTCGAACTCGTCCAGGAGCTGTTCGCTACGGTCAAGAACTTCCCCATCGGGGTCCACGTCGCCCTCGAGGAGGTCGAGTCGGGCCGCTCGCGGAAGCGACTCGAGGGCCGGATCGCCAACAGCGACGTCGTCGTCGCAGTGTTGACCGAGCGTTCGGAGCACAACCAGTGGATCCATCAGGAGATCGGCTACGCCCGGGCGAAGGGGATCCCGATCGTTCCGATGTACGACAGCGAAAAGCGACGCGCCGGCTTCGTCGACGACGCGGAGGGCGTCGCGATCGATCGGGAGAACCCCTCGGTGACGGTGTTCAACCTGCTCAGTCGGCTCCGCAGCGAACTCGCGCCCCTCGGCGCGCTGTCGGTACCCAACTGGTACGTGCAGTTTCCCTGTACGGTTCCGAACTGTGAGCAACCGGTCGTCCTCGAGATCGACCGGGACCAGACGAAACTCTGGAAACTCCACCGCAACGGCCACCGGCTGTCGGCCGACTGTGACGGCTGTGGCTCGCGGTACTATTTCGACCCGGGGACGATCGGCTACCTCGGTCGCGAGGAACCGAACGGCCGCCGGCAGTAATCCGTGCCGTGTCGCCAGTTACGCGTCGTCCTCGGCTTCTCGCAACCGCTCGTAAGCATCGGTGACTAGCTGAAACGCCGAGCGGCTACCGCTCCGCCGATCGGGGTGCGCTCGCTTGACCTGCACACGGTAGGCCTCGTGGATCTCCTCGAGCGTCGCGTCGTCCCCCACGCCGAGGACCTCGCGGGCCCGCGTCGTCCGCATGGCCACCGACTCGAGGATACCGTTTTCCTCGGCCTCGTCCTTGCAGGCGGGACAGAGCCACTCGGTTCGGCCGTCGATCGTCGTGACGCGGTAGCGTTCGACGGCGACGGCGTCGCGACACTGCGTACACCGGTTTCGGGTTCGGTCTCGATCTCGGTCCCGGTCGGAGTCACAGTCGTCGGTCAGCGAGGAGCCGGTGCCATCGATGCCGTCGTCACTCGAGTCGGAACGGGAACTCGAGACGTCCGATGCATTCGTCGTCCCCGTCTCGGTCCGGGTGCTCGAGTCGGGCCCGGATCCGCTATCGCGGTCCACGCCGCCCGGCCGGAACACGTCGTCCCGTTTCGCAGCCTCGATCGCACACGACCGACAACAGGAGAGCGTCGTTCCGTCGGTCACCATGAGCGTCTCGAGGTCCGTCTCGGGAACGGACTGGGCACACCCGTCGCAGGTGGCTCGCTGGTGATCGATCGAGGAGTTACCGGTCGACTCCGTGACCCGAGTAGAACTCCCGGAGCGGGCGCTCGAGGTGCCGGTTCGCCCGGCGTTCGAGGAGTCGCCGGACCGGGGTTCGGAGCCGCCGGAATCGGGGGAGGAGGGGGTCGTGCGAGTACGGGAGCCGGAACGGGTGCGGGCCGAATCGAGCGGCGCCGAGCGGTCGTCGGCCCGGTCCGTCACCGCCCGCGCGTGTTCGGCACACTCGGGACAGCAGGTCACCCGCTCCCCGCCGGGCATCGTCACCGTCGTCGCCTCCGCTTCGGGGACTGTCCGATCACAGCCGTCACACGCGGTTCGCGTTCGTCGTTGCCCCGACACAGTCGCAGTGGTTCGCAGCCATCCCTTATGAGTCCTGTGTGGTAATTACGAAACGCGAAAACACCCGACGGGACGTCCACGAGCGGAGCGTAAGACCGGTCTACGGCCGCTCGAGGGACGAGTTCTGCTGACCGATGACCGATACGAATACCGAAGCGTCCCGAGAGGGACGTCTCGCCTGCAAGAGGTCAGTTCGTCAGTCGCCCGTTCCGTCGAACGACGTCGTTCGGACAGCGGTCGTCCGGCAGGCGTTCGCTCCCCATCGTCCGGCCGCGAACGGGCCGCGGGCGAAGCGTCGCGAACCGGGACACCGATAGTGCCGGGGCACCCATCGGTCGATATGGACACGGCAACTCGAGCCGGCACCGGACGCAGTCTCTTCGATCGAGACGCGCTACCGCTCGGTGTCGCCGATCTCGCGGTCCTCGTCGCCTTGATCCTCGTCGGACAGCGTTCCCACGACGTCAATATCGTTACCGAGCCGCTGGCATCGCTGGAGACTATCGTTCCGTTCGCGATCGGCTGGATCGCGGCATCGATTCTGGTCGGGCTGTACGCCCGCGGCGTCGCGACGACTCCCTCTCGAGTCGCCCGCCTGACGGCTGTGAGCTGGATCGCGGCGGCGAACGTGGGCTTCATCCTGCGTGGGTCGCCAGTGTTCGCGGGCGACGCACCGTGGACGTTTACGGTCGTCATGACCGGGACCGGGCTCGTCGCACTGGTCGGCTGGCGAGTCGCGTACGCCGTATACGCGACCCGATCGGCGTAACCCTCGGCCGGTCCGAGCCGGCCGGAACGCCCGATCGTCGACGGATGTATCACGAACAGAATACGAAAAATCCTCCCGCGAAACAAAGTGAATTATAGAATATTATAATTATGGGGCCGTTGCAAGTCATTCGACGCTCTTCAACTCGCCGCCTTCTTGCTTTTAATAAATTCCATCTGTCAGTTCCTACCTGTTCCTTGCCACTAATCCGGCCCGATACCGAAAATATTTCGTGGATATCCGTTGTCTAATAACCATCTCATAACTTATGAAAATCTAATCCAGTGAATATGTATTAGAAACGGGTCAAGTACTGGCCGATTATGGGAAACGCTTATATACGCGTTTCTCATACTATTGGATAGATTATGACTGGATATTACGACATCGTTCTCGGCCTCATCCCAGTCGCACTGCTCGGGATCACCGCAGCCCTCCTCGTCGTGGGCATGTCCTTTACCACGGCAGTCCCGATCGGCGCGTTCGTCTCGATGGGAATCATCGGCCACGCGATGTTCGTGAATACGCCTGCGGACGCCTCCGACGAGGCCCAGTCGGCCCGACCGCCCCTCAACGCGGACTAATCCAGTCATCCCTCGTCTCGTTTTCCTTCCGTTTCCACTCGTTCGACACCCGTCCTCGGCCGCGCTCGTATAGGGACGGGAAGCGTCTCCCCGCTACACCTGCCGTCGGTTCCCACCCAGTTGGAACGTGACCGATCATATATTCGCTCGAGAGCGGTGGATACGAACATGGCCACCGACGCTTCCGCAGCGACGAGTTCGGAGTCGAGGGGCACTCCGCTCGAGGCGACGCTACTCGTCGACCCGCCGGATTGTCCGCTCGCCCGGAAGGCCCCGAACGCGGCGGCGGTCTCCCAGACGCTGTCGTGTGCCGGTGACTGTCGCACCTGTCACAGTGAAGTGACGGTCGCGTCGCGAAATGCGAACGGGAAGGGGAATGGGAACGGGAACCGGACCGCAGGACGGGGCAGCGGTCGCAAGCGGATCCACACGTCGGCCGACATCGGGTCGGACTGTGTCTGCCCGGCGATCTCGGCCTTCGACTGCGTCTTCTCGCTCGAGTCCATCAGGGA
Source organism: Halobiforma lacisalsi AJ5 (assembly GCF_000226975.2). Lineage (NCBI taxonomy): Archaea > Methanobacteriati > Methanobacteriota > Halobacteria > Halobacteriales > Natrialbaceae > Natronobacterium > Natronobacterium lacisalsi. The sequence continues at coordinate 2,667,926 of NZ_CP019285.1, forward strand.
CGGATCGCTCGTCTTCACGATCGTCGTTCGCGACCGGGAGTTGATTACCGACATCGTCGCCGCGATCCGCGAAACCGGCGGCTCGGTGCGACTCGAGCGAATCACTACCGACGAAGCCGAAGCCGGAGCCGGAGCCGAGCGGGACGAGCCGTCGGTCGACGCGGCCGACATCACGGCCAAGCAGCGGGAGGCGATCGAACTGGCGGTAGAATTGGGCTACTACGACCGGCCCCGTCGGACGGACCTCCAGGAACTTGCCGATAGACTGGAGATTTCGCGATCGGCCGTCTCACAGCGACTCAACGCGGCGGAGTCGAAGTTGCTCAGATCGTTTCTCTCGTCGTGAGTCGGCGGTCGGAGAGCGCTCTCGTCGTCGGAGGAGAAAGCAAGGAGAGGACGACTCATACGGTTGCTGTCCGATGTACCGGCGCAACCGCGACCCGAGGGCGGTCACGCCGCGACTGACAACGAGTACGACGACGGGTCCCCTCTTATAGTAACCCGTATCAGCCGTTCGACGCCGACATCGCTCCCTCGAGGACGCTCTCGACGACCGTCGCCTCGGCCGAGCGGAGCCGCTGGGAGACCGCCGATTTCGAGATATCGAGCTCCTCGGAGAGCGCCTGGAGGTCGACCGATCGGGGCTGATCGTAGTATCCTCTCTTGAACGCCAACTCGAGGGCTTCCCACTGTTTCGGCGTCAGATCGCGGAGATCGACCCGGACGCTCGAGGGACGGCTCTGTGGCGGGACGAGGTCGTCGGCCCCACCGTCGGGGACGACGCGGGCGTCGACGACGTCGTCGACGCGATCGACGAGGTCCAGAATCGTTTCCTCGTCAGTCACGGTGACGGTGATCCGGAACCGGTCGTCAACCGACTCGTCGCTCATCGGCGGCCACCCCCGTTCGCGGGACCGACGGCTTCGAGAGGGCGAAAAGCCGTTTCCGGAAGCCAGTCTCCGGCATGGGCGGCGCATCCGGGGCGGGACCGCCGAGCGGTGGCCTCGAGCGCGACCCTCCGCCCGTTCTTGGGGCCCGGATATCCGGTCGCCCCGTCCCGGATCGGATAATGGCTCATACGTGTGGGAACGTACCCCGAACCGATTTAGCCACCTCTTTATATTACAGTTATTTATAAGGATCTCGCGAGTCCTGCCGGTTTTCGGCGTCTCAGGTACGGTATCCGTCGAACATATTCGTCACCACGTCTATCGGCCGAGTGGTCCAACGGTCGGTCAGGGGATGACCACCTGTTCACTCTGTGAGTTGCCAACGCCGGAGCAGCCGGTGACCGAGGAGGGCGTCGACGGCACCTTCTGCTGTCGTGGCTGTCTCGAAGTCAGCCGAACGCTTTCGGCGAGCGACGACCTCGACGTCGACCGCGAAGCTGTCAGGGAGCGCGCCCACGATTCCGACGGCGACGAGCACTGCGACGTCCCCGACGACGCCGAGGTGGCGTTTCTCTCGATCGACGGCATGCACTGCTCGACCTGCGAGGGGTTCGTTAGCCTGCTCGGTGAGCGAAGCGAGGGCATCCGCCGCGTCGAGGCCAGTTACGCCACCGACACCGCCCGCATCGTCTACGATCCCGACGACCTCGAGCGGACGGATCTCCCCGACACGCTGTCGGCACACGGCTACGACGCGCGGTTCCCCGACGAGGAGGTCGACGGCCGCACCCGGAACGACGACCTCATCCAGCGACTACTCGTCGGCGGATTCATGGCGATGCTGATCATGCCGTGGTACCTCTTCTACCTTTACCCCAGCTACGTCGGCCTCGAGACGGGAATTCTCACCGTCGACGCGACGACCTCGGTCGGGTTCTACCTGCCCATGGCCTTTATCGGTCTGATGACGGCCGTGGTCCTGTGTTACACCGGCTATCCCGTCCTCCGAGGAGCCTACGTCAGCCTCCGCGTTGGCCGGCCGAACATGGATCTGCTGATCGCGATCGCGGCGGTCGCAGCCTACGCCTACAGCACGGTCGCCCTCGCGATGGGCAGTATGCACCTCTACTACGACGTGACCGTCGCGGTGATCATGGTCGTCAGCCTCGGCACCTACTACGAGCGACGGATCAAGGGGCGGGCGACCGACCTCCTCTCGGATCTGACTGCCGCTCGGACCCGCGAGGCGACCCGTCGCACCGCGGGCGGCACGGAGACCGTCTCCGTCGACGACTTGGAGCCCGGCGACGAGGTCGTCGTCCGGCCGGGCGAACGGGTCCCGATCGACGGGCAGGTGCTCGAGGGCACCGCGGACGTCGACGAGTCGGTGCTGACGGGCGAGTCGCTGCCGGTCACCAAAGAGGTCGGCGACGCGGTCGTCGGCGGCGCGGTCGTCACCGACAGCGCGCTCGTGCTCGAGGTCGACGAGGACGCCGAGAGCACGCTCGACCGGATCGCCACGCTGCTGTGGGAGATCCAGAGCGAGTCCCCTGGCGTCCAGCGGTTCGCGGACAAGCTGGCGACGATCTTCGTTCCGTTCGTCCTCGTGCTCGCGACGGTCGTCACCGCCTACCGGCTCGCAACCGGGACGGCTCCAGCCGACGCCCTGCTGACCGGACTGACCGTGCTGGTCGTCTCCTGTCCCTGTGCGATGGGGCTTGCGACGCCGCTGGCGGTCGCGTCCGGGCTGCGCGATGCCCTCGAGCGCGGCGTCGTCGTCACGAATTCGGCACTGTTCGAGTCCGCGACCGCCGCGGACACGCTCGTCTTCGACAAGACCGGAACGCTGACCGAGGGCGAGATGGAGGTGCTCGCGGTCGACGGCGATCGGGATGCCGTCCGGAAGGCCGCGGCGGTCGAACGGCTCTCCGAGCACCCGGTCGCGGCCGCGATCACGGCGTACGCGGACGGACTCGAGGACGAAGATGCGGTGGCGACACCGGAGGCCGTCCGGGCCGACGGTGGCGTCGCCGACCCAGCCGTGGCGACGGAGCCGACCCCGCCAGGTGACTCGACCTCGAGCCCCCTGGGCCCCGTCGAGGAGTTCGAACGCCACCCCGGCGAGGGTGTCAGCGGCCGCGTCGACGGCGACCGCGTCGTCGTGGGTACGGTCGACCTCGTCGAACGGCTCGTCGGCTCCGTCCCCGACGACCTCGAGGCGACCGCGACGAAAGCGCGGGAGCGCGGCCGTCTACCCGTCGTCATTGGCTACGACGGCCGGGCACGGGCCGTCGCCGTCGTCGGGGACCGCGCCCGCGACGAGTGGCGCGACGTCCTCGAGGCGGTCGATGACCGCGAGGTCGTCGTCCTCACCGGCGACGACGAGTCGGCGGCCGAGGAGTTCCGGGATCACCCCGCGGTCGACCGGGTCTTCGCCGGCGTCCCGCCGGACGGCAAGGTCGAGACGGTCCGTCGGCTCTCGAGGGGTGGCGTCACAGCTATGATCGGCGACGGGACCAACGACGCCCCGGCACTGGCCGCGGCCGACCTCGGAATCGCGCTCGGCAACGGCACCGCGCGGGCGGCCGACGCCGCGGACGCGATCGTCACCGACAGCGACCTGCGGGACGTCCACACCGTGTTCGATCTGGCGGCGGGGACCCGACGGCGCATCCGCGAGAACATCGGCTGGGCGCTGCTGTACAACGCGGTCGCGATCCCGCTTGCCGTACTCGGGGCCATCAACCCGCTGTTCGCGGCGGTCGCGATGGCGACCAGCAGCCTGCTGGTAGTCAAGAACTCCTCACGCCCCGTAATCGGCGGCGATCCGTGACTCGAGGTCGACCGCCCGTCTTCGCCCTTAGCCGTCCGACAGTTCGAACTCGAGTCGCTCGACGTCCGCTCCTTTCGACGTCGTATCCGTGATCGTGATCCCGCCGAGTTCGCCGAGGCTCGAGACGTGCGTGCCGCCGCAGGGGCACATGTCGAAGTCCTCGATCTCGACGACCCGCAGCGGGTCGACGGAGTCGGGGATCATGTCGAGCAGCGCGCGCCCTTCGTCGACCTCTTCCTCGACAGTCGGTCGCGGTCGGTTCTCCTTGACTACCGGGAGGTCGCGCTCGATCGCCTCGTTGCTGCGGCGCTCGATGAGCGCGAGGTCGTCCTCGTCGAACGACGCGGGCTCGAAGTCGATCCGCGACCGGTCGGGGTACACCTGGTTGCCGGCGGTGCTCGCGCCGAACTCGTCGAGCACCACCCGGGACACGACGTGCTGGGCGGTGTGCATCCGGCTCAATCGTCGGCGACGCTCCTCGTCGATTCGACCCTCGACCGTCGTCCCTTCCGCCGGGGGCTCGCCGGATCGAAGCTCGATATCGTGGCGCACGTCGCCGTGATCTTTCTTGACGTCGACGACGTCCGCGACCCCGCCGTCCCACTCGAGGACGCCCCGGTCGGACGGCTGTCCGCCGCCCTCGGGGTAGAAGTAGGTGCCGTCCAGGAACACGCTGTCCCGGCTCGCTTCGGTGACGGTGGCCGTGAACGTCGTCACGTCGTCCGCGTCGGGAAGGTATCGAAGCTCGGTCACGGGTCGGGGTTGGACCTCGAGAAGCAAAGACGCTACCGGTCCGCTCGAGTCGATGGGCGAACCGACCGTCCCGGACCGTCATCGACTCCTCACCGGCGTGGGGTCCTGGTCGTCGAGGGACAGCAGTCGGAACGGGACCGATAAAAGAAAGCGGAGAGGAGCGACGGAGAAGGCGGAAGACGTCCCCTCGAGCGACGGCTGCGAATTATAGCCCGTACTACCCGGACTCGGATTCGGACGGAATCGACCCGATCCGTTTGACGCGCCGGTCGACCATCTCGCCGTCCTCGTCGACGAGTTCGACGACGAACTGGTCGTGTCCCGCGGCATCGATCTCGAACTCGTAGGGCGGTTCGTCGACGGTCGTGATCTCGCCGTCGGCGTCGGAGACGACCACGCGGTCGTACCCCTCCTCGTGGGAGATCGAACACGTGACGAGTTCGTCGGTCTTCGAACACTCGAGTTCGGGGGGTGCGACGCTCTGCGTGCCGTCGGTCGACGACGGCTGGAAGTCGAGTACCATGGGTCCGAACGGCATCGCCCCCAGCAGGATCACGAGGGCGAAGAACACGGCCAGGTTGATCTTGGAGCCGTGACGGGCGATCGTCCCGGTGACGCCAGTCGCCCCGGATCGACGGAGGCGGATGACCAGCGGCACGACGACGAAGTGGGTCAGCGGCCCCCACAGGATCAACACGAACCCGTAGGCCATCGTGTAGTACATGACCGTCAGGTCCGGCCGGTACGACAGCAGGAGGTTCGAGAAGGCCCAGAGCATGAGCCCGAACCACACCAGCGCGCCGCTTTTGAGGTAGCGCCAGACCGTCGTGTTGGTGTAGTAAACGTTCAACAGGTTGCGCCAGGCCTGTCTCGCTGTGCGTCGGACGATTCCGGGTCGTGAGGGAACGTGCTGCGAATCGGGCATGGATCGTCTGGTGATGTGTTGAGTGGATCGTATCGTGGCGAACGTCGCTCGAGTCGAGTCGGACGAGTTAGATCGGGTCGGTTCTCGGTTCACGGTTCACGTACCGGCTCGCCACAACGACGGGTCGGTACGGCGTGTGACGGTCGGGAACGGGACGACTAGCCGCCGTCAGCGAACGACGGCGGGAGAGGCGAACGGCGGGACGGGGAGGGGTGTCGGGACCGGATCCCGGTCGGAATCGGAATCCGATTCCGATCCCGGTTCCGAACCCGGATCCGAGGTCGGACCCACAGCCACGCTTACGCCCCGATCGACCACAGCTGCGTGAGCAGGAACCAGTTCAACGCGTACGCGACGACGAACACCCCCAGGAAGAACAGACAGAGCACGAAGGTGCCACGCATCTCGTAGGCGTGAACCGGGTCCTCCGGATCGGTCGCCATCTCGAGGCCGCCGTCGGCCACGAGGTCGCCGTTTCCACCGGGCTCGATCCGGTCGCCGAACAGCAGCGAGCCGACGGCAAGCAGGACGAACAGCGCGCCGCCGGTGATCGCCAGCAGCGCGAAGACGCCGAAGACGTTGAACAGCGGCGCGGCCTCAATGAGGCTGAAGTCGGTCCGCGGGATGTTCCGGACGACTTCCGCGGTCCGGCGGGGGATCCCGTAGAGGATGCCGAGGTACATCATCATCAGCGCGGTGACCGCCATCGCGCTGCAGTAGAGGTACGGCTGGAACGAGGCCAGTTTCGAGGAGACGAACTCCCGCATGAACATCGTCCTGATGACGAAGTAGACGACGCCCATGAACGTGACCGTCGTCCCGAGCACGACCGTGCTGTGGAAGTGGCCGACCGTCGCGAACGTGTTGTGCCAGCTCATGTTGAGCTGGAGCTGCCCCATCATCACGCCGGTGATGCCCCCGAGGAACCCGAACAGGATGATCGCGAAGATCGACGTCGAGAACATCGGGTTCTTCCAGGGCGCGGACGTGAGCCAGCCGAAGAGGCCGCCGCCCTTACCCCGCTTGCGGCGACCCGCCTCGAGGCCGGCGGGGATCGTGAAGGCGTGCACGAGGCTGGCGAAGGTCGCCCCGTAGAACGCGTAGGAGGTGTTCCAGACGCGCCAGCCGACCGAGAGCCCGGGGTCGACCATCAGGTGGTGGGCCGCGCCCAGGTTGATGAAGAACAGATAGAGGATAAACGCCGTCCGGGAGACCTTCTCGCTGACGACCTCGGCCCCGGCGAGGACGTGGGTGAAGAGGTACCAGACGGTGATCATGGCTACGAGGTTGATCTGCTGGGTGCCGTGGCCGATGATCCAGAACCACTGGCGGTAGACGCCGGCGTCGAACCACTCCGCGAGACCGAAGTTGTAGGCCAGCGCGCCCGCGAAGGCGACGAGACCGCCGACCAGCGCCTCGACGGCGATGATCCCGGTGACGAACGCGCCGAACGTGACCAGCGGCAGCGTGCCGCCGTTCTCGCGTTTCTCGTACCAGATCGTCAGGAAGAACGGCAGCGCCGCGACGACGATCCCGACGATGTAGACGATCGCACCGGCGTAGAACAGCGGGTTGACCTCGAGGGGAACGTACGCGGTCAGCAGCGGCGCGTTGTCGGCGACCGGGTTCCCGGAGGCCGTCCAGATGGCGTAGTAGATCGTCAGGACGCCGGCCATCATGACGACGTACCCGACCTTCGCCAGGGACGGTAGCGGCAGTTTGCGCCCGAGCACCATCGGGCCGCCGACGTAGAGGATCGCGACCTCCATGAACACGATCCAGAACAGGAGCATGCTCCAGGCGTGCATGCTCAGGTGCTTGTAGTAGTCACCCGGCTCGAGGAAGCCGATGAGCTCCCACCGGGTGGTGGCGACGGTGGTCGCGAAGATACCGCCGATCAGCAGGAAGACGACCGCAGTCACCCCGAACAGTTTGACGTGGTTCTCGACGGACCGGTGGATGTCGAAGCCGGTCACCGAACACGTGCGGAACCCGTCGTCGTCGTACTCGTTGTCGAACCAGCCGAAGACGTCGAGCGCGTGCGTCATTGTGAACCCTCCTCGACGATGATCGTTCCGTGCATGCCGCGGTGGCCCTCGCCACAGAACTCGTTACAGAGCACGTGGTAGGTCCCGGGTTCGTCGAATTCCATGGGGACGATCCACTCTTCGCCGGGCATCACGTGCAGGTTGATCTGCTGGCTCAAGGCGTGTTCCGGGCGGATCGAGAAGCCGTGCTGGACGTCGTACGAACTCAGGTGGAAGTCGTACTCCTTGCCGGTCTCGAGGACGACCGGGAGCCCGTCCCAGTCGAAGCGCTGGCCGACGACGAAGACGTCGTCGCCGTCGGGGACGTACGCGCCGTCCTCGCGCTCCTCGGCGGCGTCTTTGAAGGCGTCGACTTTCTCCCGGAGTTCGTCCTCGGTGACGCGGTAGGTCTCGCCGATCGGGTTCTGGTCGCCGATCCGGGTGAACGCGCTCATCCACCCGAACAGTACTAGCGCCCAGCCGACGCCGAGCCCCAGCCAGATCGATTCACGTCTGTTGACGGGTTGGTCCCACCAGTTTCCTTTCGGCGGTTTGATCGGTGACGTCATCCTGAATCACCCCGATGGAATCGTCAGTAGATCCAGCATCCCCCAACCGGAGTACGACAGCGCGAAAAACAGCAGCGCTGCCGCGGCGAGAAGCCAGATTCGATTGTACAACCGTTGCATGAACGGTATCTCCTCTCCGTTGTCTGTGGTCGTCATAGCTCGCTCCAGGCGGAACTCGGTATCCAACCCCCCTATTCATTCTCCCGTACATATTCGATAGATCAGGTAGCAGTAGTTATTGGATCATCTACTATATTTATTGAACCAATATATTTCCGTGAAGAATTAGATGGACAGCGATGCGACGAGCGGTTGTCCGATCCCTGCCACGTCGGACCGATCGCCGGTCCCAACAGGCCTCGCGACCTCGAGTCGGGCTGCGACAGCCCGCGTCTACCGGTTCACCACTTCTCGAGCAGCGTTCGGACGTCGTCGACGACGTCCGCCGGCGTGGGCACGTCACCGGTGTAGGCGCGTTCGACGTGGCCGCCCTCGTTGACGACCAGCACCAGGTTGGTGTGCATGAACGCCATCCCGTCCGCGTCGTCCGTTTCCGCGAACGTGACCCCGAACGTGTCGTCGACGACGTCCGTGGCCGCTGCCGGCGTCTCCGGGCGCAGCGTGTACCAGTTTCCGGCGTCGTCGTCGACGCCGTGGTCCTCCTCGTACGCCGCCAGCACTTCCGGCGTGTCGTGTTCCGGGTCGAACGTGACCGGACACAGGGTTACGTCGTCCGCGTACCCCTCCTCGAGCGAGTCCGCCTGGACGTGCACGAGGTTCGCCATCAGGCCGGGACAGGCCGACGAGCACCGCGTGAACAGGAACGTGTACAGCGAGTGGCGCTCCCCGACGAAGTCGGTCGTGGTGACCTCCCGGTCGGCCAGCGGCGCGGGGATCGTCACCTCGGGCACCTCGTCGCCGTAGGTCGGGTGGGGAAGTTCCGCGGCGACGTCCTCGTCGTAGCCCTCCGGCGGCGACAGGACGACGTCGTCCCGGTCGGCAGCCCGGAGATCGGTACAGCCGGCGGTCGCCGCGACTGCGAGGGTTCCTCCGGTCCCGGTCGCTTTGAGGAACGACCGCCTGTCGAGGGCCGGCGTCGAAGGGACGTCGTCGGAGGCCATGGTCTCGAGCGAGAATCGACGCTTCTGTCGCTAATACCCTCCCCCGAGTTCCCGCTAGACAGGAAGGAACCGGAACGCGTTCGGGTCGGGGTTGACGTGTGTGACTCGAGTCGTGACCGTGATCGGTGCTCGAGCGCGCCGGGACACGCCGGCGGGCACACGCGAAGAAAACGTTGGGTCCGGCGAGACAGGTCGTATGCCCGCCGCGTCTCGCGCGTGCGTGGCTGCCCTTGTCGGGGGTTATGAACCTCGAGGCGAACCGCTTCGCCACCCATCCCAGTGAGTGAGTATGGACGCGAATTGTTCCGCATCGGTTCTCAGCGGGTGGGGGTCGTGTTCCGATACCAAGTGTTCACTGTAGTGATCGTCGCCTGTAGCGACCCGTACGACCGATCCGCGTTCGGAACCGACAGCCATGTCAGAGAGCGAACATCCATCAGACGACGCGAAGACGACGGCGGAACGAATCGAGCGAATCAAGAAAGCCTACGCGATGCGGGTAGACGACGCCGAGGAGATGGGGATCGACGAGCAGTTGGATTTCCCGGACTGGATCGACCTCGACCTACCGGAGCGGCGTCGGTTCCTGGCCGGAACCGCTGCGGCCGGGACGGCGGCCGTCGCCGGCTGTATGGGGGACGAGGAGCCGGCCGACGGGACCGAGACCGACGACGGCGAGGACTCCGAAGGTGGGTCCGGAGGTGACGAAGACGCCGAACTCCATGAGTTCGAGATGCGGGCCTACCAGTGGGGCTTCGAACCCCAGGAGATCCAGGTTCCCGAAGGAGCGAAGGTCAAGATCGACTTCGTCGAATCGACGTTCGAGGAGAACCCCGATTTCAACCTCCACGACTGGCACCTCCTCGAGCCCTACGACGAACACGTCGGTCTGGAGGAGGACACCGATCCGGACTCGGTCAGCCAGTCGGTCGAGTTCATCGCCGACGAACCCGGTCGTCACCTCTACGAGTGTACGCTGTACTGCGGTTCGGGGCACGCCCAGATGGAGGGGGAACTCTTCGTCGGCGACGAGGCCGCCGAGTTCGACTACCGAAAGATCGAGGACGTCGAGACGACCCACGAGATCCTCAACGAGGAGAGCGAACTGCCCCAGGAGCCGCAGTTGGTCGACGACCTGACGGACATGTTCGCGGTCGTCGAGCGGGGGAACGCCTCCGTGTCCTACGTCGACATGGAGAACCACGAGAAACTCGGTCGGATCGAGGACGTCGGCCACGCGATCCACGTGACCGAGTTCCACCGCGACATCCCCGAGAACGAACGCGAGGGCGCATACATGTACACGATGGCCCGCGACGGCTATCTGTACAAGCTCGACCTTTTCGGGCTCAACCGCGTCGCACGCGTCCGGGTCGGGACCGACGCCCGCGACCTCTCGCTCAACCGCACCAACGACTACCTCATCGCGGGGCTGTACAACCCCGGACAGCTGTTCGTCGTCGACGCGGAGACGATGGAGCCGCTCAAGCAGATCACTACCCAGGGGATCGACCTCGACGGCCAGTTCGTCGAGAGTCGGGTCTGTGCGCTGTACGACGCGCCCCACTATGGGGTCTGGGTCGCCGCGCTCAAGGAACTCGGCCAGGTGTGGCTGATCGACTACACCCAGGACGACTTCCCCGTCGTCGAACAGATCGACTGCGCCCGGACCCTGCACGACGGCTTCTTCACCAAGGACGGCCGCTACTTCATGCTGGCCTCCCAGACCGACAACGTCATGTCGATCATCGACCTCGAGGAGCAGGAACTTGTGAAGAACCTCGAGGTCGGCGCAGTGCCGCACCCGGGGCCGGGCGCGCTCGACGCCGAGCGCCACCGCGCGTTCACGACCCACATCGGCGACGACGTCGTCGCTGCCTGGGACACCGATACCTGGGAACTCGAGAAGCTGATCGACGTCCCCGGCGGCGGCCTGTTCCTGCGCGACCACCCGGACTGCGACTACATCTGGTGTGACGTCGCGCTGCGGGACGACCCCGAACTCGATCAGCTGGTGTACGCGATCGACCGCGAGACCCTCGAAGTCGCGTTCGAGGTGGAGACCGGAAGCGACCACGCCATCCACCCGATCTTCTCCAACGACGGCCAGGAGGTGTTCGTCAGCCACTGGGCCGAGGGGGAGATTCACGTCTACGACAGCCACACCGGCGAACACATCGAGGAGGTCGAAGGCGACTTCACCGACTGTACGGGTAAGTTCCCGATGCGACGCGCCAAGAAGTTCGCCATGGACTGGGACGCCTGACGCCGAGAGCTGAACGATCGACTCGCACCGCACCACACCCTCACTTACCCTCCATCTCAGCCACCGTCTTCCCATGACCCGATCCGAATCCGGACCCACCGCGACCGCCGAACCCGACTCGAGCGTACCGCCCGACGACCTGGCGTTCGTCAAACTGATGCGCGACACGGGCGTCGCCGCGATCGACGTCCGTCGTGGCGACCACGTCGCGACCGTCGGCGACGGGCGCCACCCGCACGGGCTGGCGGTCGCCCCGAACGGCGAGCGGGTGTACGTCGCGTTCGCGGGCTCGAGCACGGTCGAAGCCGTCGACCTCGGCTCGCTGTCGACGGTCGAGCGAACCGACGCCGTCGGGACCGCGCCGATCGGGATCGAAGCCTCCCGCGACGGGCGCTACCTGTTCGTCACCGGGTACGGCGAACTGCCCGACGGCGACGGCCCGGGGCTGACGGTCCTCCGGACGCTCGAGTCGGCCGACGGGGAAGCTACCGCACTCGAGCCCGTCGCCACCCGCGAGATCGGGAAGTGCGCCGGCGCCGTCGTCGATCGATCTGGGGACCTCTGGGTGGCGCTGAAAGCCGACGATGCGGTGGTCCGGATGGACGCCGAACCCCCGTTCGAGGTTCGCGACCGGTTTTCCGTACCGGGGGATCCCCAGGACCTGGCGTACGCGCCGTCGGTGGGGCTACTGGGGGTGAACAACGTCGAGGACGGAAGCGTCTCGTTCCTCGACCTCGAGCAGCGGGAACTCGTCGGGACCGTCGACGCGCTGAACCCGCGAGGGGGCGTCGTCTCCGCCGCGCACGATCGCTGGTTCGTCGGAAACACCGAGGGCGACGGCGTGACGGTGATCGACGTGGCCGGTGAACCGACGCCGCTCGAGCGACCCTCGCTCGGCACGCCGACGGCGTTTCCCGACGTGACCCCCGACGGCGAGTACGCGGTCGTCGACGCCTACGAAGACGACCGCGTGACGTTCCTCGATGTCGAGACGCTCGAGCCCGTCGCACGGGTACGAACGGGTCCGGAACCCCGCCATCCGCGATTCGGCGCGGACGGCCGTCGCTGCTACGTCCCGAACGTGAGCGGGGATTCTTTTTCGGTGCTAGACACGAGACCACTCGTTCGGACGACAGAACGACCGCCGACCGTCGAGGCGACGATCGAACTCCCCGAGGACAGCGCCCCCTCGAGTTGTTTCCTGACCGAGGGCGCGACCGGTTTCGATTTCGGTGATTCGCCATGACACGATCCACGCAGACCCAAACCGAGACGACCCGGGCGGACGCGCCCGACACGGAAACCGCGGACGGAGAGCGGGGCAGAGACGGCCTCGCGATCGTCAAAAACGCGGGTAGCAGCCACTTCAGCGCCGTCGACCTGGCGACCCGCGAGGTGATCGCCCAGGTCGGCGACGGCAGCTACCCCCACACGGCCGTCTTCCACCCGGACGGGAGACACGCGATCCTGCTGTACATCTCGAGTTCGCACCTCGAGGCCGTCGACCTGGAACGGATGAAGACGGTCCAGCGGATCGACGACCTCGGGGTCGCGACCGTCGGGAGCGCGCTGACCGACGACGGGAAACGGCTGTTCGTCGGGACGGCGGCGGAGTTGCCCGACGACGTCGACCCCGGGGTAGTGGCCTTCCGGGTCCACGGCGCGGACGGCGACGACGCGCTCCGACTCGAGCGGATCGGCACGACGACGCTCGGTCGCTGCGCCGGGATGTGTACCGGCCCGAACGGACTCGTCTACGTCGCCGAGAAGAACGCCGGCGAACTGATCGCGCTGTCGCCGACGGCCGAGTTGTCGGAACTCGAACGCTACCAGGTCGGGGACGATCCCCACGACATCTACCCGGTCCCGGGGACCGACCTGATCGCGGTCAACAACGCGGGCGAGTCGTTCGCGACGTTCGTCGACGCCGCCCGGGGCGAGGTTCGGACGACGGCTCCCACGGGCGAGAACCCACACGGCATCGCGTTCGCCGACGGCCCCGGCGGGCGGCGGGCCTACGTCCCCGCCCGTGACGACGATCGGCTCCCGGCGGGCGCCCGACCGCGTTCGTCGACGTCGGCACGGCGACCGGCTTCGCCGCGACCGCGGCTGACGATCGGTACGTCTTGGTCGACTCCTACGACGAGGCGCACGTGACGATCGTCGACGCCGAGACGCTGTCGGTCGCCGGCCGGGTCGAGGTCGGCGGCGAACCCCTGCACGTGGTCGTCTCGCCCGACGACCGCGAGTGTTACGTCGGCAACATGGATCGCTCCTCGGTGGCCGTCCTCGACCTCGAGCCGCTGCGGGCCGACCGCCCGGCTGACGTGACGGTCGTCGATCGAATCGACGGACTCGGCGAGATGCCGAGCGGAATCTTCCAGCCATGATCGACCTCACCAGATTCGTCAACGGCATCGACAACCGCCCCGAGGGGATGAAGTACGAGCGGACGTTCGGGGGAGGGGAGGACGGCGAGCGCGGCGACCAGTCCCAGGACGAGGGCGACGACTCGCCCCTCGTCCCGCTCGTCGTCTGGAACACCACGCCCGCCTGCAACCTCCGGTGTCAGCACTGCTACTTCGGCGCGGTCGACAGCCGTTCGGACGAGGAGCTCTCGACCGCAGAGGCGAAGGCGTTCATCGACGACCTCGCGGCGGCGAACGTCCCCGTGCTGGTGTTCAGCGGCGGCGAACCGTTCGTCCGGGAGGACATCGCCGAACTCGCAGCCTACGCCGACCGGCAGGGGATGCGGACCATCGCCTCGAGCAACGGCACCTACCTCACCCCCGAGCGCGCGGAGGCCGTCGCCGACGCGGGGATGGCCTACGTCGGGGTCTCGCTGGACGGCGTCGGCGACACCCACGACGAGTTCCGCGGCAAGGAGGGCTCGTTCGAGGCGGCCCTCGAGGGGATCGAGAACGCCCAGGACGCCGGGATGAGCACTGGGATCCGATCGACGATGACCCGCGAGACGATCGCGGACCTCCCCGACCTCGTCGATCTGGCCGTCGACCTCGAGGTCGACCGGCTCAACGTCTTCCACCTGATCTACACGGGCCGGGGCGGGACGATCACCGACACCGATCTCCCGTTCGAGCGCACCCGGGAGATGGTCGACTACCTCTTCGAGCGCACGCTCGAGTTGGCCGAGACGGATCCCGGCATGCAACTGCTCTCGGCGGGCAACTACGCCGACGCGGTCTACCTCTACCGGAAGATCCAGCGCGAGTTGCCCGAACGGGCCGACCGCGCCCGCGAGTTGCTGTTCGAGGACGGCCCCGGCCGCGTCGTCAAGAAGGGCGACGGCGGCCCGAAGGTGGTCAACATCGACTACCGCGGCGACGTCCACCCGAGCATGTTCCTGCCGACGATCACGATGGGCAACATTCGCGAGCGGCCGCTCGAGGCGGTTCTCGAGGACAGCGACGTCTGGTCGAAACTCGCCGAACCGAGCCGCCACCTCGAGGGGCGGTGCGGCGAGTGTCCGTTCAAGGAGGTCTGCGGGGGCAACTCCCGGGCCCGGGCGGTCGCCGAGAACGGCGACCTCTGGGCCGAGGACCCGCGGTGTTACCTGACCGACGAGGAACTCGGCCTCGGCGAGGGAGAGAGCGGGACCGTCCAGGAGCCGACCGACGTCCCGACCGACACGCTTCGAACCTGAGAACCATGTCAGATCCGATCCAATCCCGGCGTTCGGGGTCGCGCTCGAGATCGCAGTCCCGATCCCCCGCTCGGTCGCGTTCGCCTTCGTGCTCGAGCGAGAGCGGGACCGAGAGCGGAAGCCAGACGACCGCTTCGGCGTCGCCCTCCCCCTCGAGATCCGGGGCGAGGGAAGGCGCCGCGGGCGCCGCGAGCGACGGGGAACCGCGATCGATCGAACGGCTCGCCTGTCTGACCGTCGCGGGCCACGACGGCTCGCTCGAGCGGATCGGCGACCTCGCGCCCGACGACCCGGTCGCGGCCGCGGAGTCGGTCGTCGCGACGGATCGGATCACCGAGTGTTTCGTGCTCACGACTTGCAACCGCGTCGAAGTCTACGTCGGCGGACGGTCGCCGTCGGATCTGCCGAACGCCCTCGAGGCCGCCCGACGGACGCTGTCGCTACCCGCCGACGCCGCAGTCGGGCGGATCCACACCGGCCTCGACGCCGTCGGGCACCTGTCGCGGCTCGCGGCCGGGCTCGAGAGCCCGATCCTCGGCGAGGACGAGATCATCGGGCAGCTTCGCCGTGCCCTCGAGGCCGCGGACGAGGCGGGGCTGGTCGACGGCGTCGTCGGCCGGGCGGCGGAGTGTGGGCTCCGCGCCGGCCGCGCCTGCCGGGCCGAGACGGGGATCGCCGACGGGCGCCTCGACTACGGAACGGCGGCTCGCGACCTTCTCGCCGGGAGCGTCGACGCGCCCGAACGGATCGCCGTCGTGGGCGCGGGCGAGGTGATCCGGGCGGCCGTCGACGCGATCCGCGAGCGTTGGCCCGGGGTCAGGATCGACGCCGCGAACCGCACCGTCGAACGGGCACGCGACCTCGCGACCGGGGACGGCGTCGCCGTCGGCCTCGAGTGCATCGACGAAATCGTCGCCCCGGCGGACGCGGTCGTCGCGGCGACCGGGGCCGACGAGCCTGTCGTCGGGACCGACGCGCTCGCGGACGGCGAGGCGACGCCGACTGCGGTCGTCGACCTCGGCAACCCCGCGGACGTCGATCCGGCGCTCGCCGAGCGGCCTGCCATCGAGTACTGGTCGCTCGCGGACGTCCAGCGGCTCGCCAGCGACCGGACGAGCCGTCGACGGGCGGTACCGGAGGCAGAGGCGCTGATCGACGAGCATCTGATCCGGTTCGTCCGGCGGGAACGCGAGAACCGCGCCGAGGAGACGCTGCGGGCGCTGCACGAACACGCCGCGGCGGTTCGCGAGGCCGAACTCGAGCGCGCCCGGAACCGCCTGCGCGACGGCGAGGCCGATCCCGAACGGATCCTCGAGGAGTTCGCCACCTCCTTCGCCGGCCGGCTGTTCGGACCGCCGACGGACCGGCTCCGCGAGGCGGCCCGGGAGGACGATCCCGAGTTGCTGCGGGCAGCGCGCGAACTGTTCGAGCTATCGATCGCCGACGAAAGCGACGCGGACGACTGAAGAACGCAGCCATGCCAACGATACGCTTCGACGGCGAACGGATCGAGTGCGAGGACGGCCGCAACCTCCTGCGGGCGCTCCCCAGGGGTGCACTCTCGAGTGCGACCCCCGTCTCGCTGTGCGGCAACGGCGTCTGCGGCATGTGTGCCGTCACCGTCGAGGGAGAGACGAACGAGTTGACGGAGGCGGAGCGGAATCGGCTGTCGGAGCCGTGCGAGGACAGTCCCTGCGAGGGAGGAGACGGAAACGGAGACGGAGACGAAACCGACGTCGACCGATCTCGGCGTCGGTTGGCCTGTCAGACCGAAGTCCACGGCGATCTCGAGGTCACGATGGACGAGTAGCGCGGGTTCGTCGCGAGCCATCCGTTGGGCCCGCAGCGGCGATCGTGAACGTGAACGTGATCGCGGTCCTGCGCCAGTTAGAGGTCCGGGTTGCAGAACACGTTCTTGCCACCCTTGCGACAGTCGATACGGAGTTCGCCGTCGCTGGTCACGGAAACGCGGTCGATCCGTCGCACGTATCGGGCCGGCTGGTCGACGTTCGGCCCCTGATCTAGCTCGCGGATCAGGCCGGCCTCCTCGAGCTTCGAGAGCTTCCGGTAGGTCGTCGAATCCGGCAGATCGAGTTCCGCGGCTAGCTCTCGAGCGGTAGTCGGGAGCTCGATCGCCTCGTAGATGCGTCTGGCCGTCGGGTCGGCGATCGTGTCGACGATCAGCGACGGGTCACAGCCCTGTTCCCACGCTCGTTCGGCACCGTTGCAGGGTTTCGCTGGATCGGTTGACTTGCTCATACGAGCGTCTAGGACGTGAACGTGGTTTACGACCGTGTCCGGTTCCCAGTCTTCGGGATTCGACACGAATGGGTTCGTCCGGTAAAACGGGGCTACAAGAGGGAATCGAGGAAACCGGGGTCCGGTACGGACGGGCCCGGTGTCAGGCGACGACGATCGTCTCGAGGACGATCGCGACGAGGATCGCTCCGAGGTAGTAGTTCGAGACGTAGAACGACCGGAGCGCCGCGTCGTCGGTCGATTCGCGGTACTGGCGGACGACCGACCGGAGGAAGACGGCCCCGAGCGCGACCGACGTCACCGTGTAGAGCCAGCCCAGCCCGGCGAGCCAGCCCAGCAGGCTCGCCGAGAGCAACGTCGCCCCGAGGAAGAGGAGGACGTGTCGCCGGGCCGTTAGCACGCCCTCGACGACGGGGAACATCGGGAAGCCGCCCCTGGCGTAGTCCTCGCGGTACGCGATCGCGAGGCTGTAGAAGTGGGCGGGGGTCCACCAGAAGATGACTGCGGCGAGCACCACGGCGGGGAGACCGACGCTGCCGGTGACCGCCGCCCAGCCGATCAGCGCGGGCAGGGCTCCCGCACCGCCACCGAGTACCGTGTTCCAGGCCGTGTTCGGCTTCAGTACGGCGGTGTAGAGGACCGAGTAGTACGCGATCGCGGCGAGGGTCAGCCCCGCGGCCAGGGCGTTCACCCAGGTCAGCATGACGGCTATCGAGGCGGCGACGAGGCAGATCGCGAACGCGACGGCGTTGCGGACTGGGACGAGGTCGTGGACGAGCGGCCGATCGTTCGTCCGGTCCATCTTCCGGTCGCGGTCGCGCTCGAGGACGTGGTTGAACGTTCCCGATGCGCCGATCGCCAGCACGCCGCCGAGCAGCGTCGCGGCGACCGTGCTTACGGCGACCGACTCGCCGGTGACCGTCGCCAGTCCGACGCCCGCCAGCGCGACCAGACAGAGCAGCCACATGAGTTTGGGCTTGGTCAGCGTCAGATACGCGCCGGCCGTTCGCCGGAGCCGTTCGATCGTTCCCAGGTCCTCGATCCGAACCTCGGTCGATGGTTCCGCTTCGGGCCCGTCGGCGGGATCCCCGGCCGGAGCCGAGGTCAGCGTGGGGTCCGATGCGATCGGTTCAGTGAGGTCGGTCTCCCCCTGCTCGCGCTCGAGCGCGCGATTCTCCAGTGTCACCGCCAGCGCGCCCAGCAGGCCGCCGAAGATGGCCATCGCGAAGACGAGGTGCGCGACGCCGACGAGCGTCGAGGCACCGAGTACGAGCGCGGCCCCGAGCGCGACCTGGACCGGGAAGAGGACGACGGCGACCGCGATGCCGGCCTTCGCGCGGCGGTCGACGTCGAGTCGCCACGCGGCGAGGGCGGTCGCGACGACGAGGAGGCCGGCCGCGAGTGCGGCAGCGCGGTGGCCCCAGAACAGCAGGGCGTCGCCGGTCATCGGTCCGATCGTCCAGTCGCTCGAGCAACTGGGCCAGGTCGTACAGGAGGAGCCGCTCCCGGTCGTTGACACGGCAGTTCCGAGGGCGATCAGCAGATAGGCGGCGATGGCAGTCGCCCCGAGCAAATCTCCGAACCGTCGACGATCGATTGGTGGCATCATAGTGTCCGTCCCTCGAGTCGCGGGTGTTCGAGCGTACGAGTGTCGCGTGCCGGTTTCCGTCGGCGGATCGGGTATCGATTCGCGTCGCTTTCGCTATCGCGCCATCCTGCGAGCGCAGTCCCCCATTGCCGACGGCGGTCGATCGGCCGTGCCGCCGAAACCGACGGCACGGCGTCCGTATTCGGAGGGACGAACGGGGCTCCCCTATGTCTCCCCCCGAACCGGTTCGGGAGACGATACGGGCACCTGACGGCCGGGTACGCGAGAACTCCGGCGGCCGGTCGACCGCTCGCCGGTCGACTCGAGCGGGCCAATCAGGAAAGCGTCGTCCGCATCAGCACGGCGGGAACGTCGACCCCCGCACCGGCGGGGCCAGCGATGTCTATCTCCCGCACGTGCTCGAACCCGGCCACTTCGTAGAACCCGACGGCGTTGAGCGAGGCGTGGACCGTCACCGTCTCGTAGCCCTCCTCGCGGGCGACGGATAGCAGGTGATCGACGATTTCCCGCCCGACCCCGGACCTCGCATGTTCGGGGTCGACGAACGTCGCTGCGATGACGGCCGAACCGTCCTCGAGGTGGACTGCCCCAGCCGACGACCGAGCCGTCGCGTTCGGCGACGACCGGTCGGGTTGCGTCGCCGTCGAACTCCTCGTCGGGGATCCCGTCGTCCGGGAGCAGGGGACCCAGCCCCAGTTGCTCCCCGGTGTACCGGTCGGCCGCGCGCCGTCGGAGGGCGTCGGCCTCTATTCGTGCCAGCTCGAGAGCGTCGTCGCGGGACGCGGTCGGATCGAGACCACGGGCGTCCCCTCGTCGTCCGGCAGTATAGTGGTTTCATTGACACGTTCGCCGGTGCGGGCGAGCAGCGAATTCGCCACTTCCCGACTCACGCCGACGCTGGGTTGAAACCGCTGCTTCCCGTACGTTCGAACATGAGCCGCGCGGCAGACCTCGCCGCGGTCCTCGAGTCGACCGAGTCGCTCGCGATCGTCTGTCACGACGATCCGGACCCCGACTGTCTCGCGAGCGCGCTCGCGCTCGAAGCGATCGCCCTCGATACCGGGGTCGACGAGGTGACGATCGGGTACGGCGGCGAGATTTCCCACCAGCAAAACCGCGCGTTCGTCAACATGCTCGAGATCGACCTCGGGCACGTTTCCTCGGTCGCGCTCGAGGACCACGAACGGGTCGCGTTCGTCGACCACACCCGGGCCGGCGGGAACACGGAAGTCTCCGAGGTCGAACCCGACATCGTCGTCGACCACCATCCGGATCCGAACGCGGACGGCTCCGACGAAGTCACGTTCGCGGACGTCCGGACCGAGTCCGGCGCGACGGCGACCATCTTCGTCGAGTACCTCACCGATCTCGAGGTCGAGTTGACGACGCGACTAGCTTCGGCCCTGTTGTTCGCCCTCCATCGGGAACGGCTCGACTTCGTCCGGGATCCGACGCGCCGGGAGTACGAGGCCGCGCTGGCGGTCTACCCGGAGGCGGACCTCGAGACCCTCGAGCAACTGTACGGCAGCGCGTTCTCACCGGCGACGCTCGACGCGATCGGCCGGGCGATCGCGACCCGGGACCGACGCGGTTCCTCGATGGTCGCGAGTGCAGGCAAGACGGCCGAGAGCGACGCGCTCCCACAGGCTGCGGACTACCTGCTCAATCTCGAGGGGGTCGACACCGTCCTCGTCTACGGCATCGTCGGCGACGGGATCCGAATAAGCGGCCGTTCGATCGACCCCCGCGTCCACATGGGCGAGACGCTCATCGAGGCGTACGGAAAACTCGGAGAGGTCGGGGGGCACCACGACATGGCCGGCGGCCGGATCGAACTGGGGCTGTTCGCCGACGACGCCGACGACGCGGACGCGCTGCTCGAGTTCGCCGGCGATCGACTCTCCCGACGCTTCTTCGAGGCGCTGAACCTCGAGCGCGAGGAGTGACGCGGGAACGTCAGTCGACCTCGATTTCGGTCGCCTCCATCGTCGACGCGTACTTCGGGAACCGGACGGTCAACACGCCGTCGTCCAGTGACGCCGTCGCGTCGTCGGTCGCGACCGGCTCCGGGAGGCGAACGCGGCGGGCGAACGACCGGGCGGTCCGCTCACGTCGGAGGTAGGCGGGCGCTGTCCGGTCGTGGACCGATTCGGTCGCCGATCTCGAACGACGGTGATCCCCGCCGCGGTCCCCCCGAATCGTCAGCGTCTCCCCCTCGAGCCGAACCGTCAGATCGTCGCGCTCGTACCCCGGTACGTCGGCCACGACGAACAGTTCGTCGCCCGCGTCGACGAGATCGATCCGGATTCCCGTCCATCCCGCCGCGAGATCGAGTCGGCTCCGCTCGTCGACGGTCCGGGTGTACGTCCGCACGGCGTCCTCGAGTCGCTCACCGACTTCGGTCAGCAAGGTCTCGACCGCCGCTTTACCCCGGTCTTCGAGATCGTCCAACGGCGCGGAACGCGGTAGCATGGGTATAGGTTGCTACGTGCTGCCGGGTCAAAAGGGCGGGTGCGGTGGCTTCGCAGAGTCCCGCCGGATACGATCGACCGTGACTCGAGCGGGTTAGCTCCTCCGGAGGCGGCAGAGGCGAGGGCAGGGCTGGACGTTTTTACCGTGCTCGGCGTACCGATGGGTATGACATCGGCACTGTTCGTCGTCAGCGAGGAAGGCTACTGGGGAGAGGAGTGCGTCGAGCCCCTCGAGACGCTGTCGGATGCGGGGGTCGAGATCACGGTCGCGACGCCGTCCGGATCGCCGCCGGTAGTCGACGAGCGCTCGATCGACCCCGACGAGGTCGGCGAGGAGACCGCCGAACACGTCCGCGAGGTCCACGAGAACGACGAGCGACTGAACGATCCGATCCCGACCGCTCGAGCCGACGCCGAGGCCTACGACGCCGTCGTCTTCCCCGGCGGCCACGGCACCGCATGGGACGTCAACCAGGACAGCGACGCGCGCCGTCTCCTGCGGGACACCGTCGAGGGCGACGACGGGAAGGCACTGGTCGTCTGTCACGCGGTCGGCATCCTGGCGTTCGCCCGCGACAGCCACGGTGCGTTCATCGTCAACGGTCGCGACGTGACCGGCTTCCCCAACGAGTGGGAGGAGGGCATCGTCGACGAGAACGACTGTATGCCGAGCGGTCGCAAACTCCCCTACTGGGTCGAGGACGAGGTCAAAGCGGCCGGCGGCAACTGGGACGCCGAACTCGAGAGCGACACGAGCGTCACCGTCGACGGCGACCTGCTCACCGGTCGGGGCCCCGGTTCCTCGTCGGCGGCGGCGGAGACGCTGCTCGAGGAACTCGACGTGTAGGGCGCGACACGGCCTGAGACGGCGGCACTCGACCTGTCGGATCGAATCCTGTCACTGGATCGATGCGTCGGTCCTGGAACGAGGACGTTATGCCCCTCGCGCTCCGAGGACGGTCGTGGCCCCTCCAAACCCGAACGCAGACGCCGCGGATCCGAACGCCGCCACCCCGACGTCCCTCGAGAGCCGAAGTTATCGTATCACCGTCGACGACGGGCGAGAATCGTTCTTCGCGCTCAGCATCGAGGACACCGCCAGGGACGACGCGTGGCTCATGTCCGACACTGTCGTCGCCCTCGAGAGCATGCGGTGACCGGCTGGAGTTCGCCAACGACCGGTGGATACCGTCGAGAACCGAACTCGAGCGCCTGGCGTGAATCAGTCCCTTTTTACGAGACGCCAGGGAACTATCGGCTATGAGCTTCGAGGAAGACGACCACGTCGTCCTGCACGACGAGCACAGCGAATTCGACGGAGAGACCGGCACGATCACCCAGACGATGGAGTCCATGTTCGGCGACGTCACCTACACCGTCAGCTTCGAAGACGGGCAGGAAGCCGGCGTTCCCGAGGACGCCCTCGAGGCGGCCGACGAGGCCCCGGACGCCGACGATGAAGACGACGCCGACGCCGACGCCGAAGCCGACGAGTAACCGACTGGTCGTCGCCTCGCGCACCGCGTCGCGTTCCGCGTTCCGCGTTCCGCCGGAGGTCGACTCCGGCGACCGAACCTCGAGTTTCAGTACACTACCGAACCGCAGATGCCACAGATTCCGCTTCACTACGTCGACTTACGGACGTTCTGTTACGCCACGGAGGACGAAAAGCGCGTCGAGGAGGCGCTCCGGACGTTCCTTCCGGGCGATGACGACGAGAGCGATAGGGACGAGGACGAGGACGAGGACGAGGAGCCGTTCCCGATCGAACGCACCGAAAGCGAGGGCCACTACGGCGACCGGATCCTCGTCCTCTCCGCTCGCGTCGAGAACGCCGACGACGTCCGGTACGTCCTCTCGCGACTCGCCGACCTCGAGGAGTTCGACCGGCTGATCGACGAACTCGACGATCGGGTCACTGAGAACACCGAACTCTTCTTGCGACTGGACAAACAGGCCGCGTTCGGCGGGGACGTCCGACTCGGCGAGGGACTCACTTTCCGAGGGAAGGTCGAGGCCTACCCAGCGAAAAAAGAGCAAGCCGTCGAGAACGCGGAGGAAGTTCTCACGCGACTCCGCGACCAGGGGTGACCTACGGCCCCTCTGCGACTGACGGTCTTTGCCCTTCTCCCTTCTCTGCCCTCTTCGTCGCGGTTCCGACCGAGAGACTACGCCACCTCGAGCGGACGTGGTAATCGTCCTTTCAGGAATACCAACTCGCCGCGAAACGATCGAGCAACCCCTGGGCGACCCCCGACACTAACGTGGTCCCGGACCGATTGATTCGACCGGACCTGATGCCGCTGCCGGTCTGGGGCGCTCCCCCGACCAAGAATTGACGACGAAACCACAGCCGTCGGACCGTCAACGACAGGTGAGAAATGGTAGAAACAGTCTCGATCGACATCCTGAGTCTCCTGCTCGTACTGACCGTCGCGTGGATCTTCGGCGCGATCGCCGAGCGGTTCGGCTATCCGACGATGATGGGCGAACTGTTTGCCGGCATCGCCTTCGGGCCCGCCTTGCTCGGAATCTTACAGCCCTCGGAACTGCTCTCCGTGCTGGCCGAGTTCGGCGTGTTCATCCTGATGGTCTACGTCGGGATGGAGGTCGACCTCCGTGAACTGTTTCGGCTCGGTACCCAGTCGCTGCTGATCGCGTTCGGGGCTTTCGTCATCCCCTTCGGGATGGGGTTCGCGGCGGGCATCTGGCTGGACCTGTCGATCGGTGCGGCGCTGTTTCTCGGACTCGCGATGGCTGCGACGTCGCTTGCGACGAAGTCCCGCATCCTCGCGGACCTCGAGTTGCTCGACACGCGGATCGCGAACGTGTTGCTCGGCGGCGCGCTGGCTTCGGACGTCGGCGTTCTCGTCGTGTTCGCAGGTGTCGACAGCTACGTGACCGCGGGCGCGTTCGATCCGGCCGAACTCGGGATCATCATCGCCCAGGCGATCGGCTTTTTCGCGGTGACGCTCGTGCTCGGCTACCGCTTCCTGCCGGTCGCCTGGCGCACGATCGAACGCCAGCGCGAGCGATACGGCTTCGTCGACCGGACCACCGCGTTTACCTTCGCGTTGCTCGTCTCCCTGCTGTTCGCCCAGCTGGCGACGCTCGCCGACCTCCACATGATCATCGGCGGCTTCATGGCCGGCATGTTCCTCCGGCAGTCCGACGTCGAACCCGGGCTGTACGAGCACATGCACACCGTCATCTACGATCTCGCGATGGGGCTGTTCGCACCGGTCTTCTTCGTCACCGTGGGCTTCCAGATCACCTTCGGGGTGTTCTCCGATTCGTTCGTCATCCTCGCGGGCCTGGTTACCGTCGCCTTCCTCGGGAAGATCATCGGGTCGTGGCTGTTCGCCCTGCCGACATCGCTGACCTCGCGTGAGGGGCTGGTCGTCGGCTTCGGCATGAACGGCCGCGGAACGGTCGAAATCATCATCGCACAGGTCGCCTTCGAGGCCGGCGTCATCGGCCAGTCGCTGTTCTCGATCCTGGTCTTCATCGCCATCTTCACGACCGCACTCGTCCCGGTTACCGTCACCTGGGGTGTGCGACTGCTCGAGTCGGCGGACGAACTGGTCTACGTCGACACCACTCCACAGTCGTCCGGGTCGGAGTAACGCTGACGGCAAACCCAGCCCGTCGACGCGGGCGCCGATACTGAGCCGTCGTTAGGGGCCAAGTGTTATTCGGCTCGGCTCCCTAGTTTGCTTGATGGACATCCTCACACATATCCTCGTCGGGGGGCTGATGCAGGTCGGACTCGAGGATCCGCTGGTACTCGTCGGAGCGCTGGTGCTCGTGGTCGTCCTCGCGACCGTCTGGTCGATGGTCGAGATCGTCGACGCCTACAACAGGGGTGCACTGACCGTCTTCGGGGAGTACCGCAAACTGCTCGAGCCGGGACTGAACATCGTCCCGCCGTTCGTCTCGCGGGTCTACACGTTCGACATGCGGACCCAGACGATCGACGTCCCGAGCCAGGAAGCGATCACTCGCGACAACTCGCCCGTAACCGCCGACGCAGTCGTCTACATCCGGGTGATGAACGCCAAACGCGCGTTCCTCGAGGTCGACGACTACGAGCGCGCGGTCTCGAACCTCGCGCAGACGACCCTTCGCGCGGTGATTGGCGACATGGAACTCGACGACACCCTCAGCCGGCGCGAGATGATCAACGAGCGGATCCGCACAGAACTCGACGAACCCACGGACGAGTGGGGGATCCGCGTCGAGAGCGTCGAGGTCCGGGAAGTGACGCCCTCGCGGGACGTCAAGGGCGCGATGGAGCAACAGACCTCCGCAGAGCGTAAGCGTCGCGCGATGATCCTCGAGGCCCAGGGGGAACGACGCAGCGCGATCGAGAAGGCCGAAGGACAGAAGCAGTCGAACATCATCCGCGCCCAGGGTGAGAAGCAAAGCCAGATCCTCGAGGCCCAGGGTGACTCCATCTCGACCGTCCTGCGCGCTCGCTCCGCGGAATCGATGGGCGAACGCGCGGTCATCGACAGGGGGATGGAGACGCTCGAGCGGATCGGGCAGAGCGAGTCCACGACCTTCGTCATGCCACAGGAGCTGACCTCGATGGTCGGTCGCTACGGCAAACACCTCTCGGGCAGCGACGTCGCCGAGGGGAACGGCAAACTCGAGAGCCTCGAGTTCGACGAGGAGACCCGCGAACTGATCGGCCTGGACGACATCGCCGAGATCATCGGCGAGATCGAGGAAGCCGAGATGGACGTCGAGGCGATGGAGAAGGAGGCCCAGGCGATCAAGGAGGGCGAGGACATGCCGTCGGAGGGCGGAGACGTCGTCGACGTTCCGGAGACGCGCCAGGACGGCGGATCGGATGCCGACGGCTCCTGACGATCGGAGCTGCGACTCCCGGTGCGTGCCGTCCGGAAAACCGCGGGAAGGGGGCCGGGAACGAGCGCGGCTCTTTTGCCCCCTCCCCGTGACCGTTCGGGTATGCAAGTCCACGTCGTCGGCGACGACCCGGTCTATTCGGCCGTCGTCGCCGCGCTCGGTGACGTCGACGTCACCGTCGAAGACGCGACCCCGGACGAGCTCGCGGACGCGCGCTTCGCAGTCGTCGGGGACGTCGCCGGGGCAGCGACTTTCGAACGGGCGAACGAGTCGGCCCTGGCCGGCGACACTCCCTGGATCGCCGTCGAGATCGGCGGCGTCGGCGGCCAGCCGCTGTCGACCGTCGACGCCGCGGTGTCGGGGTTCGCCCCCGGAGCGGGAACGGGCTGTTTCGACTGCCTCCGGGCACGCGTCGCCTCCCACGTCGGGGACGCGGACGAGAGCCCGCAGGCAGACCGCAGCGCGGCCCGACTCGCCGGCGCGATCGCCGGTCGCGAGTGCGTCCGCGTGTTCTCGGGTGACGAACGATCGATCGTCGGCAGCGTCGTCGAACTCCCGCACCAGCGCCGACGGTTCCTCCCGGTTCCCGGCTGTGGCTGTGCGGACGGGGACGAACGGGACCGTACCCTCAGCCGCGACGACGACGCGCTCGCCCTCGAGATGGCCGTCGAACGTGTCGAGGCTGCGATCGACGACCGTGTAGGTATCGTCGAGAGCATTGGCGAGGTCGAGTCGTTCCCCGCTCCCTACTACCTGGCGACGAACGCCGACACCTCGGTCTACAGCGACGCGGACGCGCCGACCCAGGCCGCCGGAGTCGCGACCGACTGGAACGCGGCCCTGATGAAAGCCGTCGGCGAGGGCCTCGAGCGGTACTGTGCCGGCGTCTACCGCGAGTCGGCGTTCGTCCACGCGAGCGAGGACGACCTCGAGGCAGACGGCGAAACCGCGGTATCGCCGACCGCGCTCGTCCGGCCCGACGACGCGCCCGCCTACGACTCGAGCGAGGAGCACCGGTGGGTCCCCGGTGAAAACCTCGCGACCGGGGACCAGGCCCACCTGCCGGCCGCGGCCGTCCAGTTCCCACAGCCCGGCCCGCGGCTCGTCCCCGCGATCACGACCGGGCTCGGCCTCGGCTCCTCGACGGTCGATGCCCTGCTATCCGGGCTGACCGAGGTCATCGAGCGCGACGCGACGATGCTCGCGTGGTACTCGACGTTCGACCCGCTCGGGCTGGCCGTCGACGACGAGGCGTTCGACGCCCTCGAGCGACGCGCACGCAGCGAGGGGCTGTCGGTGACGCCGCTGCTCGTGACCCAGGACGTCGACGTGCCGGTCGTCGCGGTCGCGGTCCACCGCGATCCGGCCGCCGCGCCCGTCGACGAGACCGCGGACGAGTGGCCCGCGTTCGCCGTCGGCTCGGCGGCCGGTCTCGACGCGACCGCGGCCGCGGTCGCCGCACTCGAGGAAGGGCTACAGAACTGGATGGAGTTGCGGAACCTCGGCCCCGACGACGCCGACGAGGCCTCGGGCGCGATCGGCGAGTACGCCGCGTTCCCCGAGCGAGCGCAGTCGTTCGTCGACGTCGAGCGGACGATCCCCGCGGCGAGTGTTGGGCCCGATCCCGTCCCGACCGGCGCGGACCGGCTCCCCCCGGTCTCACGCCGTACGCGGCCCGGCTGACGACCCGGGACGTCTCGTCGATCGGGTTCGAGGCCGTTCGCGTCGTCGTCCCCGGGGCGCAGCCGCTGTTTACCGGCGAGCCGTACTTCGGCGAGCGCGCACGGAGCGTGCCCGAAGATCTGGGGTTCGAGCCGCGGCTCGAGCGGGCGTTCCACCCCTATCCGTAGGGCGGCGGACGGCGGCCGGAAAATCAGTCGTCGGACTCGGACTCGTCGTCGGTCGTTTCCTCGGTCGGACCGCCGTCGACGGTCGTGTTCCCCTCGTCGTCGCCGCGGTGGACGTCGATGACCAGGTCGTCGTCCCGGACGTAGACGTTCACGTGTCGGGTCTCCGGCGTGATCGAGACCTCCCTGATCTCTTCTTGCTCGGTGCCGTCGAACTTGATGACCCGGAACCGCTGGTCGGTCCGCTCGAGATGCTGGGGCATCGCCCGCTCGCCGGGCGTCACGGTGAAGCTCTCGTCGTAGGTCTGTCGGTTGGTCTCGGACTCGTGGGCCTCGAGGCGCAGGTTGTAGGAGTCGTCGGCTTCGTTGACGATCTCGAGGGTGACGACGCCCTGAACGCTGAAGTGTTCTCGAACGCCCTCGAGACAGCCGGCGAGGCCGGCCATCGTCGCGACGCCCGCGGTCCGGAGTACCGTGCGACGGTTCACGACGAATCGTCGGGGCCGGACAAAGGTAGGCGTTACTCTTCGCCGGGGAGCGATTTGACGTGTCCTCGGCCCAGGGATTTTTGTCAATCCATACGGACGACGTGGCATGGAGAAAGTCACGATCGACGACGTCGAGACCCAGCCGAACCCGATGGGCGTCCACTCGATCAGACGCCCGATCTCGGCGGCGCTTGGCTGTACCGATTTCGCGATGAACTACTTCGAACTCGAGCCCGGCGAGTCCTTCTCCGGCGGCTATCACACCCACCACGACCAGGAGGAAGTCTTCTACGTCCAGTCGGGGACGGCGACGTTCGATACCGAGAACGGGGAGGTCGCCGTCGACGCGGGCGAGGTGATCCGGTTCGCCCCCGGCGAGTTCCAGCACGGCTACAACGCCGAGGGCGCAACCGAACCCGTCGTCGGGTTCGCCTTCGGCGCGCCCGGGCCGAGACACGACTGGGACGAGATCGAGTCGGTGGTCCACTGTCGGGAGTGCGACGCGGAACGGGGACACGGGCTGGAACTCACGGACGACGGCGCGTTCCGGATGGAGTGTACCGAGTGTGGCACCGCGTTCACGATCGGTGGGGCGGGCGACTCCGCGTGACTGGCACGGATGTGGGCAGGTGGCCCGCGTCAGGTCTGCCGAACGCCGGATAACGGAGCGGTCGCGATCCGACCGAAGAAGGGCGGGAAAGTGGGAACGGGCTCCTGTCTCGAGCCGATGGGCGAACCACCTGACGAACGTCGCGTCGCTCGAGGGGGGTTCCGTCAGTTACCGTCGGGCGAGTAGTTCGGCGCCTCGTCGGTAATGACGACGTCGTGGGCGTGGCTCTCGGCCTGGCCGGCCGAGGAGACGCGGACGAACTCGCTGCGTTCCTTGAATTCGGGGATCGTTTCGGCGCCGACGTAGCCCATCCCGGACTGCATCCCGCCGGCGAGCTGGTGGAGTTCGGACTTGAGAGTGCCCTTGTACGGCGTCGCGGCCTCGACGCCCTCGGGGACGTAATCCTCCTCCTCGTCGGGTTCCTCCTTGAGGTAGCGGTCGCTGTCGCCGGATTTCATCGCGCCGACCGAGCCCATGCCGCGGTACTGCTTGTACTTCTTGCCGTTCATGGTGACGACACGACCCGGCGCTTCGTCCGTGCCGGCGAAGTACGAGCCGAGCATGACCGCGTCGGCACCGGCGGCGACGGCCTTGATCGCGTCGCCGGAGTAACGGATGCCGCCGTCGGCGATGACGGGCACGTCGTGTTCGCTCGCGACGTCCGCGACCTGCGCGACGGCCGTGATCTGGGGCATCCCCGCCCCGGAGACGACGCGGGTCGTACAGATCGAACCCGGCCCGATACCGACCTTGATGCCGTCCGCGAAGTCGACCAGTTCCGCCGCGGCCTCGCGCGTGCCGACGTTGCCGACGACGACGTCCGCGTCGACCGACTCCTTGATGTCGCGTGCGCCCTCGATGACGTTCCGGTTGTGCGCGTGTGCGGTATCGATGAAGAGGACGTCGGCGCCGGCCTCGTCGGCGGCCGCGGCGCGGTCCTCCTCGAAGGGACTGACCGCGACGCCCAGGCGAAGTCGACCGTCCTCGTCGCGGACGGCCTCGCTGTACTCCCGGCGCTGGAGGATCCCCTGCATCGTGACGAGCCCGACGAGGAGGTTCTCGTCGTCGACGACCGGGACGCGTTCGATCTTGTGCTCGTACATCAGGTCGAACGCGTCGCGGGGATCGACGCCCTCGTCGACCGTGATGACCTCGTCGGTCATCGCCTCCGTGACGGGGTCGTCCTCGTTGACCTCGAGGTGGGGCCGGATGTCCGTACTCGAGATGATACCCAGCACCTCGCCGCGGGTGTTGACGACGGGTGCACCGCCGACACCCTCGTGGGCCATCAGGTTGTCGACCTCGCGGACGGTCATCTCCGGGTCCGCGGTGACGACGTCGTCGTAGGGGATCACGAGTTCGTCGGCGCTTTTGACGCGCTCGATCTCCTCGACCATCTCGTCGATGTTCATGTTCCGGTGGAGGACGCCGAGACCGCCGTGTCGAGCCATCGCGATTGCCATCTCGCTCTCGGTGACGGTGTCCATCGCGGCCGAGAGGATCGGGACCGACACCTCGACGTTCGTGGAGACTCGCGAGGAAAGGTCGGCGTCGTCGGGTTCGACTCGGCTCTCTTTCGGCCGGAGAAGGACGTCGTCGAACGTCAGCGCTTCCGGTACCTGGAGTTTCGAAGAATAGGGCTCGTGCTCTGGAACGTCGTTCGCCATGTAAACCGTCCGAACCCGCGGGTGAAAAGCGTTGCGAGATTGACCACGTCGGCGACCCACTGTCCGTTATCGAGACACACGTTACGCGGTAGCAGCACCCAATAAACGGCAGATCCGTACATTACGACCCGAATATGGCTGTTAGTGTCGGAGACCAAATGTATCGTGAAACGCCGTCTCACACAACGTTTATGGACAATCCGGCCGTCCGTCTGGATATGCACGCTGTGAGTTCCAGCGAAGCCCGAATCGGTGGTCGGATGAGTGCGGTCTCCGCCTCCAGCTTTAAATTCGGGAATACACGAAAACTCACAGCACGAGGCCTCAACCGGACGATCTGGCAACCGATTATTCGGTCATGGTGCCAGGTTCATTCCCACAGTTACCATCGGGATCGTCCGTCATATCACCCATCGGCCTCGGGTCATGGCCATCGACCCTGAGAAATGAGCGCCTCTGAACATCCGGTTGCACTCCGCCTCGAGTCATTAGTCGGTGGTAACGCCAAGTTGCTCGCCCTCGTGATGATGCTCCCGCTGATCGACGGGGTCTTCCCGGCCCTGATCCTGGCGGGAGCCCTGGACGAGCCCCTGGGCGCTATCCAGGTCGGGCTGCTGATCTTCGGCGGGAGCGCGACGGTGGCGGTCATCCTCGCGGAGATGACCGGATCGCCCCGCGAACAGGCCGGCGTCGTCCTGCTGGTCGGGATCCCGTTGATCCTGCTCTCGGCAGTACAGGCTGCGCTCGCGCCGGCGATCGAGAGCGTCATCGACATCCTGATCTTCGAGCGGTTCGCGGCCCTGGTGATCCTCGCGATCGCCGCGAAAACCGCCAGCGCAACGGTCGGCGAGTACCTGCCCAGCCCCGGTGTCATCATCGGGCTGGGGCTGGTCGCGAGCATCGACCCCACCGGGATGAACCTGGTGCTGATGAACGACCCCGCGCTGGTGGCCAACTCCGTGCTGGCCGCAGCCATCGGCGTCGCCTTCGCACTGGCCGTCGCGCTGAGCGGCCCCTACCTGCGCGAGTACATGGATCTGGACCGGTTCCGGTTCGGCAGCGCCGTCGCGCTCGGCCTGTTGCCGATGGCGCTGGTCGCGGACGCCTTCGGGCAGGCACCGCTGGCTGCGCTGATCGTCGCCGCCATCTTCGCGATCGACCCGCCGCTCGAGCGCGCAGAGGACGAGGAAGAGGAGTTCACGGCCCCCGCGGTCGGGACGGGACCGCTGCCCGACGGCGGGAGCTGGGGGTCGGGTTCGGACTCGGGTTCCAGTCAGAGTACGAGTCCGCGTCCGTCCACGACCACCACCACGACCACGAGCGCAAGCGCGAGTGCGAGCGTCAACCCCCGCCATCCGACCGTCGAACACGGAGCGAACAGAGCCGGCCCCGACCTCGAGTCCGACGACGGAACGGATGGGGAACCCGAGAACGAAGACGAAACGGAGAGCGAGGACGAAACCGAGGAGACCTACCCCGGGGACGACACCACGGACACGGCCGGTCGGGCCCCGTGGCTGTGACCTCGGCGTAACTCGAATCGAAACCACTTTAGGGAAAACCCCCCTACGAAATGGCGAGGGGTTGTGGCCAAGCCAGGTATGGCGACTGACTCCAGAGGCACGCGCCCGGGACGACACTCCAGACTGATATACTGATCGGACGCCTGATCAGCGTCCGTGTGATGACCCTCTGGAGTTCCGAGGCGCACCGGAGATATCAGTCGATCGGGGGTTCAAATCCCTCCGACCCCACTGTATTTTGCCGCGAACAAGCTCGTGAGCGGCAAATACGTGATGTCGGCGGATTCGAGCCCAGAGGACGAGCGGAGCGGAGTCCTCGCGATTCAAATCCCTTCGACCGCACTTTCGTTATCACGCTCTCAGGGGCCAGTAGCGAACGGTTCGTCGACCGACTCGAGAACGCGACGCCCGTCCCGACGCCCCGGTCGAGCGGTTGACTCCGATGAGCCCCGTCGCTCCTTTAAGTTACTCTGGTTACAAGGTGGAGATATGACGGGAAGTCGTTCTCCCGGAACGCTACTCGGGTAGTTACTTCTCCGGTCTTCGCACTCGAGTCAACTGCACCTCCCACGGGGACCGTCGACTCCTGGGACACTCCGGGAGCGAACTATTTATCTGCGCGACACGTAGGTAACCTATGCCGGAGAAAGTCCTCTTCGAATCCGAGAGCAGCCAGGACCGCGCCGCCATCGCCGACTACCTCCGCCGGGTCGCGGACAATCTCGAGGCCGGCGAGGCCATCACGCTCTCGGCGGGCGATCAGTCGGTGACGATGGAGCCGCCGGCCCGCCCCACCTTCGAGGTGAAGGCCGAACGCGAGGGCCCGACCGACGGGCCGGGCGAGTTGAGCGTCGAGTTCGAACTCGAGTGGGACGAGGGCGCGGGCGGAGGCGACGGCAACGGCGAACTGCGGATCGAGTGATCCGCACAGTATCAGTATCAGTGTAAGGTCCCGTCTCGTACCTTGTCGTCGTAGGCGAACAGCGCGTAGCCGACCTCGGCGACGCTGTACCCCGTCTCCGCGGCGATCTCGCGGATCGGGCCGATCATCGTCACGTAGTCGGCCGCGTCGAACGACTCCTTGCGCCCCTCGAGGTAGTCCAGTCGCTCGAGCGACGCCCAGACACGGGTATCGACGACGGCGTGGCGGTCCGGATCGTAGGCGGCGAGCACGCACGACGCCGTCGGCGCCTTGAACCCCGACAGGCCGGTCAGCAGGTGGATCTTCGAGAAGTCGTCCTCGACGATGAGGACGTTCTCCGTGACGGTGCGACACCGTTCTTCGGGGTTCTTCTCTACGTGGTAGGCGCTGCGTGTCGAGGACTCGTAGGCGATTTCGTACAGTTGGTCGCGGGTGAGATACCCCTGGTCGCGGTACGTTTCGCCGAACTCCTCGAGGCGACTCGGGAGTACGCCCTGGGTTTCGGCGTAGTACTCGAGGTTATCAGCGACGAACGACTCCATGGCGGGGTGTGTGAAGGGCGAGTACTCGGACGTTTCGTTTCGGGAGCCTGTCGGCGCCGCTCGCGTGTCGGACCGATCATTTGATTCGAACGACCGGTCAACGTAGTCGACCGTCGGGTTCGACTGACTCTCACTGCGATTGGGTGGCGGGAAAGGCTACCGGAAGGGAAATCCGTCTATATGCGTTCGTGGTGGACTGTCGTGATGACCACGGTC
This sequence comes from Halobiforma lacisalsi AJ5, assembly GCF_000226975.2. NCBI lineage: Archaea > Methanobacteriati > Methanobacteriota > Halobacteria > Halobacteriales > Natrialbaceae > Natronobacterium > Natronobacterium lacisalsi. The sequence continues at coordinate 2,702,000 of NZ_CP019285.1, forward strand.
GTCGAACTCGAGATTCCGGCTGATCGGCTCGGATTCGCACGAACGTTCGACCGCGTGTCGACGTTCGAGTTTCGGATCGGCGGACTGATCGGCGACTCGGCACCGCTGGTTCGAGTGGCTGGACCCGATCGGCACACTGTCGACGACGCGCTCGAGGCCGACCCGTCGGTCGAGGTGATTGCGAGCGTGGCGGACCGTGCAAACGTCGGAGGGCCGGACTCGGACGGAAGCGTGGCAGCCAGCGACGCAGAAGCGGGGTCGGCGGAGTCGAACGCGACGTTCGATGTCACCGCATCGGAGGCCAACGTCGGGACCGCCGCGGCGAGTCGGACTCATAGGGAGCGTGGACGGGCCGCCCCTTCGAACGGGGAATCGGGTCCCGATCGGGGCCAGTGGCTGTACCGTCTCGATTTCCGGGACGGTCTCAAACTGTTCCAGCAGATCGTCGCCGAGAACGACGGCGCGATCCTCGCTGCCCACGGCCGCGACGGACGGTGGTCGTTGCAGTTGCTCTACCACGATCGGGAGTCGGTTTCGGCCAGCCACGATCTGTTCGGACAGTACGACTTCCGGGTCGAAGTGACCCGTATCAGCACTCCCGAAGACCTCGAGCGCGAGCGGACGCCGCTGACGGAGACCCAGTACGAGACGATCGTGGCGGCCCACGAACTGGGCTACTTCGATGTCCCCCGGAGAATCACCCTCGAGGAGCTGGCGGCCGAACTCGACGTCTCCCACCAGGCGCTCTCGGAGCGGCTCCGCCGGAGCCACGCCGCGCTCATCAGCGCGGAGCTCTCGGCGCGGCTGTCGCCGGCGGGGATCGACCCCTGAGCGGGGTGTCCGTTCGACCTCGTAGCCGCTCGTCTCGAGCACTACCCTCCCGTCCTTTTGCTGTACCGGTCGGAACCCGTCCGATCACGCGTTTCGGCAGCGATCCTGCTCCACCATAGACAGTTTTACCAAATACAGCTCCAAAAATGCAGTTCTATGAATCGATTGTCTAATTATATGCGCACAATGGTCGTAGTTGCGGCAACGAATAGATTTATTGTTGGACATAACATTGGTGGTCATGTCGGCGCGACGCCGACTCCCCGACGCATCGCACCCGAACAAACGCTGTGAGTGCCGGTGGAACACTCGTGCTCGAGCGGCGCCGTGGCTACCCGTGGCTGTGTGGCCGCCGCGCTGCCTTCTTTGACCGATTACGACCCCAGAGCGGTTCGACCGTCCCGACCAGAAGACGTCGAACGGACCATCGCCCGCTGTCGTAGCCGTCAGTCCACGGGATTTGCGTCGTGACCGAGGTCCCCGCTCGAGACGTCACGTGGGGCGTCGGTCCCGGCGGCCGTCGCCTCGAGCGCGTCGACGTGGCGCAGGACGATGCCCCCCAGACCCGCGAGCAGGACGACGTCGATGTAGGTCGCCGCGACCTGCCCGACGAACATATCGACCAGCGCCAGGTTCTGTTCGGAGACGATCGCGACCGTCACCAGCCCGGCCCAGCCGAGGACGGTCAGGTACTTGAGCTTCGAGAAGAGGAGGAACCGTTCGCCGGTCGTTTCCCCCGCTCGTCGCGTGAACGGGACGAAAAGCAGGTAGACGACGAGCGCGAGCGCAGCGAGCATGCTCACCGAAACGAACAGTTCCGCGGTACCGCCGACGACCCAGGAGACGAGCGTCGCCCACTGGACCCACAGGATAGCCGCGAGCAGTATCGCCGCAATCCGTCGTCCAGCGCCGGCGACGGCTGCGAGCAGGTACGCAAACGCCGTCCACGTCCCGGTGTAGCCGAGAAACCGTGCAGCGGATTGCTCCCGCCCCGTCGTCTGGACAGTGAGAACCCCTGCCGACATGAGGAAGTACGCGACAGTCATGCTCGCAGTCCCCACCACGACCGCCAACCCGTACCGTCGGACGGCCGACGGGAGCCGCGCCGTCCAGACGGCAAACAGGAGCGCAAGTGTGCCCAGCGCACCTCCCGAGAGGACGTAGACTGTCGATTCCGGGATCACGATAGACCCCCTCCGTCGGTCGCCTCGCTCGAGCGTAGTGCGTCGATCGTTGCGGTTCCGGTCGCAGTCCCGTCCCGGATTTCGATCGCGGTCCTGCTCCGAGCGCCCTCACCCACCAGTATCTCGAGCGCCGAGGTGTTCGCGGCCATAGTGCCACGCGGACACATTACATTCAGCAATATGAAATTTCGGGACGGATGAAACGTCTGCCGCTACCGGTCGGTCGACTCGAGAAAGGCACCGGAAGCCGACGGACGGAACCGGCGAGACGGAGTCGAAGAGCGGATCCACCTGCGAATTTCCCGGCGACCGTCAGTCAGCGCGGGAGAGATGCTACGCCGGCCGTCCGCTTCTCGAGGGCTCGATGAGCGTAGAAGGCGACGGAGAAGTCCTGCGGACTGGGGAGCGAACAGGCGAGCCAGCCGATCGCTGCCGCCGTCGCCAGCGGGGACGCGAGCCACCCGTCGCCGACGAACCCGACCACGAACACCGGTGCGGAGAGCAATGCCGGGGCGAGCGCGGCACAGCGCAGGAGCCAGGCAGGGTCTCGGTCCGTCGGATTCGGACGGACGACGGCCCAGGGACAACTCGCGAGCAACCCCAGCGGACCCGACTCGTGCCCAGGGAAGAACGACACGTCGTAGTCTATCCCCCCGAGTCGAAGCACCGCGGCGTGGGCCCACTCGTGGACGACCAGTCCCACCGCTACTGTGCCCAGGAGCACACAACCCGCCACCAGGGGAGCCGTTCCGATCATGTCTCGCGCGAGATCCGCCCGGCCGGTTCGTCGATCGGGGGCAACTCCACGCAGTTGCTCTCTGAGAACGGTATCCGGAAGTCTAACAGGCTTCATCGGTTCGGGTATTAAGTCGGGCCGGATCACTCTCGGAGACCTACCAGGACGCGCCTCGACCGGTCGTCGGTTTGTGGGGAGGATGAACGTCAGCTAGTCGTCCGAGACGATAGAATCGACGTCGGCGGCGTCGACATCGTCGTTCGACGCTTCGTCCGAATTCCCGTCCGTCTCGAAGCGGGAGACGAGCGTCCGCAACTCGTCTGCACGTCCCGACAGCGACTCCGAACCGGTCGCGATCCGTTCGACCGCGCTCGTCTGTTCCTCCGCGGCGGCCGAGACGTTCGCTGCCTCTTTCGCGGTCCGATCGCTGACCGACGTGACGTCGTCGACCATCGTCGTGACTTCCTGTGCGGACGCCGCCTGGTCGTCGGTCGCTTCGTTGATCGACTGGATACCCGCGTTGGCATCCGCGACCTGCTCGACCATCTCCTCGAGCGCCGAGACCGTCTCGTCGATCGTCTCGCGGCCGTGTTCGACCTCCGACTGCATCTCGAACATGTCTTCGGCCACCGACGACGTCGAGTCCTCGACCGCTTCGATCAGTCGCTCGACCTCGTCGGTCGCCTCGGCGGTCTCCTCGGCCAGCGACTTGACCTCGTCCGCGACGACGGCGAACCCGTCCCCGCCGTCGGTCGCCGCCGCGGCCTCGATCGAGGCGTTGATCGCAAGGAGGTTCGTCTGGTCGGCGATGTCGTCGATCAGCGCGACGACCTCCTCGATGCGCTCGACTTCCGCCTGGAGCGTCTCCATCTCCCCGACGGTATCCTCCGTCTTCGATTCGATCGCCGCCATCGACTCCCTCGCCCCGCGTGCGGTTCGCTGGCCCTCCCGTCCGACCGTCGCAGCCTGTTCCGACTGGCCGGCCACGTTTGCGGACGAGGACGCGATCTCCTCGACCGTCGCCGAGAGATCGCTCATCTCCGAGGCCGCCGTCGTCAACTTCTCGTTCTGGCGTTCGGCTCCGGCCGAGATCTCCTCGATGCTCTCGGCGACCTCCGCACTCGAGGCCCGGACCTCCTCCGTCGAGGCCGTTACCTCGGAACTCTTCTCGTCGACGCGCTGTGCGACGGTCTGGATCCGAACGACCATCCCCTCGAGGTCCTCGAGCATCCGGTTGAGCGACTCGCCGATCTCGGTCATGGCCCGGCTCTCGCTTTCGGTGTCGAGCCGTCGAGTCAGGTCGCCGTCCGCCGCCGCGTCGATCGTCTCGCTGTACGCCGTCGCCTTCTCCTCCAAGTGCTCGCTGAGCGCTTCCGCCTCGGCTTTGGCCCGCTGTGCGTCGGCCTGTGCCTCCTCCGCTGCGGCCTTGGCCTCCCGGGCGCGTTCGCGTTCGGCCTCGGCCTCCGCCGCCCGCTGTTCGACCTCGTCGAGTTGCTCCTTGAGCGTGTCCCGAATGCGGGCGAACAGGGCCGCCAACTGCCCGAACTCGTCGGTTCTGGAGCGGTCGATACTGACCTCGAGGTTCCCCTCCTCGATCTCTTCGGCGTACCCGGTCATCGTCCCGAGCGACTCGTTGATGTCGCGCGAGATGAGCACGCCGACGACTCCGAAGCCGACGATCGAGACCGCGATCAGGACCAGGATACTTCGCGAGACGTCGCCGACGGTCCCGAAGACTTCGCTCTCCGGCGCGACGACGGTGACCGCCCACGGTTTCTGCTGGATCGGGACCGTCGTGACGACGACCTGGTCGTCGTCGACGAGTTCGTGGTCGATCCTCGCGGCGTCCGTCCGTGATTCCCTGACGTTCTCCTGGAGGTGTGGGAGTTCCTCGAGGAGGAAGTAGTCCTCGAGGATCGCGTCGGAGTCGCTGGCGAGCGCGACCTCGCCGGTCCGCGTCGAGACGACGTCGATCTTGGCGCCGTCGACGGGCGGCGTCAGTAACCGGCCCTGTTTCGTCAGGTCGACCGTGACGACGACCGCGTGGTCCTCCTGGCCGACGACTGGACTGACGAACCCCATTCGCTTCTCGCCGTTCGTCTCGTACGGTTCGAAGGACCGCACGTCGCCCGGCCCGTCGAACGCGGACCCGTCGACCGCCCACGGACGGTCGCCGCGGACCTCCTGGCCGTCCTGTACGGGGTGGGAGCTAACGGTGATCGTCCCCGTCTCCATGTCGTAGTAGTGGATCGATCGAACGCTGTTGGGCAGGATATCGAGGTTCGTTTGCAACTCCCCTCTGATTCGCTCCGTGTCGCCCTCGGCGAGCGCTTCGCTCTCGGAGATGCGGACGGCGTCGGCGTTCCGATCGACGATGAACTCCTCGATTCCGTCCGCTTCGCGTTCGGCGGCCGTCAACAGTGTCTCCGTCGAATCCGACTCGACGCTCGCCTGCACCGTGGTAAGCGTGATGTATCCCACGCCGAGAAGGATGATCGACAGAACGAGTATCGCGGCACCGATCTTGAAGAAATATCGGGACCGCAGACGATCGTACACCCCCCCAAACGGAGACGTACCCGACCCGTCGTCCTCCAGGTTTCTCATACTGCCCCATCAGATAGATGTCGATTAAACGTACTGGCCGAACGTGTGATCGAAACTGGGTTTGGACGGCATTTCTCGTATATCCAGTAACTTCCGGGCTCGCTATCGTCTTGTTCCGGCGAACTGGGTTGGACGACTGCTCAACACGGTACCGGCCGCTTTCGACAGCGAGGACGACGGTTCGATTGCGTCGACCGTTCACGGAGAGCGAACGTCTCACCTGCGTCCTGAGCGAAGGATTAAGTAATGTGGTCTGGTATAGCATGGCATGGAAATCGGCGAATCGCTCGAATTCGGGCACGAGGACCGGAAACGCATCTACGAGTACGTCGAGCGACACGGGGCCGCCGACCCGGACGAGACCCGGGACCACCTGGGGATCGATCCGAGCGGATTCCGCCACCACATCGCGATCCTCAAACGCGACGGCCGACTCGAGGAGGAAGACGGCAAACTCCGGGTCACGATCGACGCCGGGGCCGAAGAGGAGTACGTCTCCGAGGACCTCGAGTTCCACATCCGGCCGGCGCGCCAGGAGGACCTCTCGGGGATCGTCGGCGCGATCCGTCAGGTCGCCGAGGAGCGGACCTACATCGTCGCCGAGAGCGTCGCCGACGAGATCGACCACGAGGAGGCGCTGCTGCGACAGAACGAACTCGAGTCCCGGATGTTCTTCGTGGCGACGGTCGAGGAGGAGGTAGTCGGCTGGGTCCACCTCTACGCGCCGGAACTGGACAAGTTGAGCCACACCGCGGAACTCACCGTCGGTGTCCTCGAGGGCTATCGCGGCCACGGGATCGGCTCGCACCTGCTCTCGCGGGGCCTCGAGTGGGCAGGCACCAACGGGTACGAGAAGGTCTACCAGAGCGTGCCCTCGACTAACGTGGAGGCGATCGCGTTCCTCGAGGCCCACGACTGGGAGACCGAGGCCGTGCGGGAGGACCACTACAAGCTCGATGGCCACTACGTCGACGAGGTGATGATGGCGGTCGAACTCCGGTAACGTCGCTTCGACCCTGTCTCGCCCGTCTCGAGTCGTCTCGAGCGGTTCGTGCTGGCCGCCGAGCCACGACGTTCGTCCTCGAGTCCCGCCTTTTCCCGCACGACAGTCGCCTTCTCCCGACTGCTACGTGACCGCGATCCAGGACAGCGCGACCACGGTCACGAACGCGAGCGTCGCGACGCCGCGCGTGAGCCAGGGTTCCCACCGCTCGCGCCAGTCGTTGATGTGGACGGAGGGCGCGTTCTTGACCTGCTTGACGCCGTCCTCGGAGTGGTAGGTGAACACGATCGGCAGGGCATACTCGCCCGGCGGTGCACCCGCTCGAGTGTTGAGTTCGAAGATGTACGCCGGGTTCGCGTCGGCGTTCCCGTCGAGGGTCTTCCCTTCGAGAGCGTAGTCGCTCCTTCCGTCGGAACCCTCGCGGAAGACGACGGGATGGACGTAATCGCCCTGGGAGGGGGTCTCGGCATCGATTCGCGCTTCCGTGGGGCCGTCGCGTCCCGCTCGAGCATCGGAGGCCGCCGTCGCGTTCCGGCGAACCACGCCGGGATCCTCCAGGTCGATCACCTCCTCGTGGCCGTGAAAGACGCTGAGTTCGTTCTCCTCGACGCGATCGATCCCCGAGACGAAGACCCCGATCTCGATCCGTTCGCCGGGGTCGATCCGCGGCTGCCTGAGAAACACGTCGAGTTCGCTCTCCTCGAGCGTCCCTTCCCCCGAGACGAAGATGCTGATCTCGATACGCCCGTCCGCGTCGAACGTCGAGCCCTCGAGAAACGGCTCGATCGAGAGATCGTCTGATCCGGGTCCGGCGTCGGCTCGGCCGACCGCACCAGCGGACTCTCCTCCCATAAACGTCCGTGTATCCCGGGCCTGGAAGTTCAGCGCTTCGGCCGATCGAACGGTTCGCTTCCGGTCCCTGGGTTCGGGTTCCCGGCTCGGTCGGGAACCGGCCGAGACCACCCTTTCCCGAATCGAAAGACAATTTGAGACGACGACGCTACCCCTTCCCATGCTTTCGATCGCGCTTGCCGGAAAGCCAAACGCCGGCAAGTCCACGTTCTACACCGCGGCGACGATGGCCGACGTGGACGTCGCCAACTACCCGTTCACGACGATCGACGCCAACCGAGGCGTAAGCTACGTCCGCACGGAGTGTCCCTGCCTCGAGCGCGACGAGCGCTGTAACGCCGACGACTGCGAAGACGGCAAGCGCTACGTCCCGATCGAGTTGCTCGACGTCGCGGGGCTGGTACCGGGGGCACACGAGGGGAAGGGCCTCGGCAACCAGTTCCTCGACGAACTGACGAACGCCGACGTGATCGTCAACGTCGTCGACGCCTCCGGCGGCACGAACGAGAAGGGCGAACCCGTCGATATCGGCGAGCACGACCCGCTCGAGGACATCGATTTCATCGAGGAGGAGATGGACCTCTGGCTGGCGGGGATCGTCGACCGCAACTGGGAGTCGGTCGAGCGCAAGTCCCGGTCGCCCGACTTCGACATCGACGACGCCTTAGCGGACATGCTCTCGGGCTTCGGTGCCTCGCCGAAGGGGATCGCGACCGTCCTGCGGGAACTCGACTACCCCGAGGATCCGATCCAGTGGGAGGACGAGCACCGGGAGGAACTCGCACGACTGGTCCGGGAGCGGACGAAGCCGATCGTCGTCGCGGCCAACAAGATCGACGTCGCCCCCGAGGAAAACGTCGAACGCCTGCTCGAACTGGACAAACCGGTGATCCCGACCACCGCGGAGGGCGAACTCGCCCTGCGCCGCGCGGCCGACAACGACCTGGTCGACTACGACCCCGGCGACGAGACCCTCGAGATCGGCGACGGCGTCAGCGACGCTCAACGCGGCGCGCTCGAGGACCTGGCGGACACGATGGCCGAGTGGGACGGGACGGGCGTCCAGTCGGCGCTTGATTACGCCGTTTACGACCTGCTCGATCACATCACGGCCTACCCAGTCGAGGACGCCTCGAAGTGGTCCGACGGGAGCGGGAACATTCTCCCCGACGCCCACCTGCTCCCGGCGGGGTCGACGCCCGTCGACCTGGCCTACGCCGTCCACTCCGACATCGGCGACGGCTACCTCCACGCGGTCGACGCCACGTCGAACCGGGAGGTGGGCGAGGACTACGAACTCGAGGAGGGCGACGTGATCAAGATCGTGAGTACGAACTGATACAGCCGGAATTAGAGCGCGTTACTCGTTTTCGAGCGCGTCGTATATATCTCGATTCGAGTCTCGGTCAGCCGCTGCTACTCGCTGGACGAGTTCTCGTCGGATGTCGTCCATCACTTCATCGAGCGGGGAACCGGACTCCGAACCTTCCTCGGTCGCCATATCTGGTGTATCGTCCCGACTGCGGTTAATCGTTCGGGTTAGACGAGTCGCCTGTCAGTTCGTCCAGTCCGTACTGGATGAGGTCGTCACGCCACCGTTCGATCTCGCCTGGGAGGTCGATTTCTTCGGTGTGAGATCGAAGGTATTCGAGAGTTTTCGTTTCGTCGACTGTTGCCTGATCGGTGCCGAACTGCTTGAGGATCGTCCTGATTTCGTCGTCGTACGCGAACCGATACCCGTTGAGAAAGTAGAACACGACCGTCGTGTTGAGTGCGGTACGCTTGTTTGCGTCGACGAACGGGTGGTTCGCTACCAACATCCGGATGAGGTGAAACGCTTTCTCGTGAATCGTCTCGGGCACCGTTCCGAAACTCCCATTCTCGACGTAGTTCAGGGCAAACTCAATATCTCCGCGATTCTTGACTCCAGCGTGCGTGTCGGAATATTCTGCTACGACGTCATCGTGGATGGCGAGAACGTCGTTGACTGACGGATACCAGAACGAGTCTGCCATTCGTTTGTCCAATCAGACCGCACCCGAGGTAATCCTTGCTATTACGGCTCACGGTGTCTGGCTGGGTTTATCCATTGTGTACGTTTTGTATACTCAGAAGCACTAATCAAGATCGTAAGTACGAACTGACTGGTTCACACGGACCGGTTCCCATCACCGTATCCGACGGTCCCTTTTCGGCGAAATTCATGCCGTAGAGGTGTTCAAGACTCTGTATAGGCGTTAGGCAGACGATTTATTCCGAAAATCGTTGAGGGCACGCCCATGGTGGAAACCGTCTCCGCCGAACAGGTCAGTCCCGAGGAAGTCGCCGAAAAACTGCGTACCATCGCCGAGGAACTCGAGGACGGCGACGAGGCGACGGTGCGTGCCGGGAACAAGACGGTCGATCTCCGTCCGTCTGACTCGATCGCGTACGAAGTAAGCGTCCGCGAGCGGTCGTCGATCCTGCGAGGGCAACGTGAAGCGGTGACGCTGAAGCTAGGGTGGCGACCGCCGGGAGCGACGGAAGAGGCCGCACCGGACGCGGGAGCGGAGGTGGAGGGAGAATAGGAAAAGCGCCGGCGGTTACCCGGTACCGACCAGCGGCTCGAACCACACCGCCGCGACCAGGATCGCCAGGAAGACGTACGACCCTCGGATCAGCAGCATGGTCGCGAGGTCCGGCTCGGCGCGCCTGGCAACGGCGGCCACCGCCGCGAACGCCAGCGCGGCCAGGGCTGACGACGGGGGGAAGACACGGGCGACGGCAAACGCGACGACGGCAAGCAACGCGGTCGCCATCAGCCCGTAGGCGACGTCGTAGGCCCGTGTCGGCCCGACGGCCACGGCGACGGTTCGCTTCTGGATCGACCGATCGTAGTCGTAATCCTGGGCGTCGTCGATCACCTTGACTCCCGACAGGAGCACGAGGAAGACGACCGCGAACCCGATCGGGACTGCGGCGAACGCCTCGGCCTGGACGTAGAACCCCCCGAGCAGGGAAAGCGAGATGCCGAGCGGATACCCCGTGGTGGCCGTCAGCGGGTTCGTGTCCAGTTGTGGCGCGTGGTGGTAGGCGATCAGCCACGTCGGCACGGTCAGCGCGACCGCGACGAGGTCGACCGCGACGCCCAGGAAGACGACACACGCCGCGAACACCGTCGTTGAGAGTGCGAGGCCGACCTGACAGCCGCGTTCCGTCAGTGGGTGGTCGTCGTCCTCACCGCGAACGTGGAAGTCGACGTAGCCGTCCTTGACGTGGGCCGTGTACACCGCCGCGAACATCGCGACGACGTGGATCGCGGCGAGGGAGGGAGCGACGTCTCGAGCCAGAATCGCACCGAACAGCGACGCAGCCAGCGGTGGGAGCATGAACACGGGATGGACCTGCGACCAGAACGCGTGGGTCGTCGTCCGGACGCCGGTCCCACGTCGCGAGAGCGCCATGCCTCGAGGGACAACGAACTGACGTATAATTCCGTGGGTGGCCCGGAGGCTGGTGGGCCGGTACTCACCGGTCGAACGGTCACCGAATCGGGACGACGACTCTCGCTACCGCTACCGCTACGTTACCGCTCGAGGTAGGCGATGCCGTCCGGGTGGAGTTCCGTCCCGTAGCGCTCGGTCTCGGTCCAGGTCTCGCAGTCGATCACCGACACGTCGTTGGTCTTGTTGTTCGCGACGAACGCGCGGTTCCCGTCCGGAGCGAAGACGGTCCCGCCGGGCCAGATACCGACCGGGATCCGGGCGATCTCCCAGGGTTGCCGTTCACCGTCGCGGACGTGCTCGGTGTCGATCAGCGAGACGTCGTTCGACTCCCGGTTCGGGACGAGGACGTGTCGTCCGTCCGGCGAACTTACGACGCGGATCGGAGTCTCGCCGAGCAGCGCGCGGCCCGTTTTCTCGAGCGTCTCGGGGTCGAGCACGGAGAGCATCCCGTCTTCCTGGTTGGCGACGAGCAGTCCAGCCTCCGGGTGGACCTCGATCCCCTCGGGTTCCTCACCGACCTCGGGGTCCGCGAGGATCCGCCGCTCCTCGCAGTCGATGGCGGTCACGTTCCCGCTGCCGATGTTGGCGACGAACGCCCGCTCCTCGTCGGGGGTCAGCGCCACCATGTGGGACTTGTCCTGGTGGGTCGGGAAGTCCGTCAGGATCTCGTCGCTCTCGAGGTCGATCACGTAGACGCGGCTGCTGTAGGTTGAGGCGAGCCACAACTCGCCCGCCCGCTCCCGGATCGCCAGCCCGTGGGGGAAGTCGAACCCCTCGTGTTCGATCTCCGCGGTCCGCTCCCACGTTTCGGTGTCGAAAGCGAGCAACGTGTCGCCGAGCGAGCAAGTGACGTAGGCCTTCTCGCCGTCCGGCGTCACAGCGATCTCGTGTGGGTTGAATTCGGTCTCGACGACCGTCTCGGTGTCGCCGGCCTCGGCGTCGATCACCGACATCGTATCGGAGTCCTTGTTGAGGACGAGCAACCGATCGCTCATGCGAAAGCCGTCGAAGCGGAGCCACGTAATGACTGGAAAAGCGGAAAGGAAGACGACCCCGCTGGAACACACAGATTGATGTGTTATCGAAGGACACGATAGAGCATGACGGGCAGCTACACCGGTGCGGATCTCGTCACCGACGCGCTCGAGTCCTACGGCGTCGACTACGTCTTCGGGAACCCCGGAACGACGGAACTGCCGGTCGTGGACGCGATCAGCCGCGGCGACCTCGAGTACGTCCTGGGACTGCACGAGGACGTCGCGGTGGGGATGGCCGCGGGGTACGCCCAGACGCGGCGATACCACTCCCGCGACGACGGGTCGATCACGCCGGTCGGCGTCGCCAATCTCCACATCGCGCCGGGCGTCGCCCACGGCCTGGGCAACCTTTACGCCGCGAAGATGGCGGGCGCGCCACTGGTCGTCACGGCCGGCAACCACAGCACGGACTTCCGCCACGAGGAGCCGATCCTCTCGGGCGACCTGTGCGAGTTGACAGACCAGTTCTGCAAGTGGTCCGACGAGGTGCTGGACGTGGCGGCGCTGCCGACGATGCTCCGGCGGGCGTTCCGGGTTGCGCTGACGCCGCCGACCGGCCCGGTCTTCCTCGGACTCCCGCTGGACGTCATGCTCGCCGAGACCGACGCCGAACCGGAGCGGCTCGGGCCGATCCCCTCGGCCGGCCGGGGCGATCCCGCGGCCCTCGAGCGCGCGGCGGAGTTGCTCGTCGAGGCCGACGACCCCGTGCTGGTGGTCGGCGATCACGTCGCCCGCTCGAGCGAGAACGGCGTCGACGCGGCAGTCGACCTCGCGGAAGCCGCGGGGGCGCGGGTACACGCCGAAATTCTGGCGAGCGAGATCGACTTCCCGACGGCCCACGAGCAGTGGGTCTCGCATCTCCCGCCCGACGAGGACCTCGCGTCGACGCTGCTGGACGCCGATACGATCGTCTTCGCCGGCTGCTCGACGAATACGACGCTGACTCGGCACGAGGACCCGCTGGTCGACCCGGGGACGACCTGCATCCACGTCGGGGACGACGACTGGCAACTCGGCAAGAACGAGCCGGCCGACGCGGCCGTCCTCGGTGACCCCGGGCTCGTCCTGCGGGAGCTCGCGGACCGCGTTCGCGAGCGGATCGACGACGCGACCGTCGCCGAACGCCTCGAGCACGTCGCCGCCGTCAAGGAGATGGTCGAGGCCCAGATGGCGGCGCTGGGCGAGGACGAGGCCCCCGACGATCCGCGGGCCTCGAAGGCGCAACTGGCCGACGCGATGGAACGAGTCGCCGGCGACGCCTTCGTCGTCGACGAGGCCGTCACATCGAAGTACGCCCTGCTGACCCGGTGGGAGTTCGAGTCCGAACAGTACATTTCGAACAAGGGGGGCGGGCTGGGATACGGGCTGCCGGCCGCCGTCGGCGCGGCACTGGCCGAGTCCCAGCGGGACGAACCGCGGGACGTGCTCGGGTTCGTCGGCGACGGCTCGTACCTCTACTACCCGCACGCGATCTACAGCGCGGCGCGGTACGACCTCGATCTGACGGTCGTCGTCTCGGACAACCGCAATTACCGCATCCTGAAGGACAACACGCTGGACCTGCTGGGCGGCGAGGAAGACGACTACGAGTTCGTCGGGATGGACTTCGAACCGGCGGTCGACATCGCCCGGAACGCGGAGAGCCACGGGGCGACCGCACGACGCGTGGAGACGCCCGACGAGATCGAGCGCGCGCTCGAGGCGGCGCTCGCCCGCGACGGCCCGGACGTACTCGACGTGCTGGTCCACGATTAGGCCGCAAGCGCCGTGCTTGCATAGGTTGGCCGGGATGATATGCCCGAACCCGCCGAACGTCCGGTGATGAGTCCCAGTACCGACTCCTCGCGGATCGTCAGCTGTCGGCGATGTCGGACCGAAAACGAGGTATTCTACACCTACTGTCGGAACTGCCTCGAGACGCTTCCCAACGAGGCGTACACGACCAGGGATCGGAGTCCGCGCCGCCGCGGGGACCGACAGGACCGGTAGCGACCCCGGTAACGACCGCTACTCGAGGTCCGACTCGCGGCGGCCGGACGCCGTCCCTTCCTCGCGGACGCGTTCGCCCTCCGCAGTCTCCGGGAATATCTTCCCCGGGTTGAGCGTATCCGTCGGATCCAGCGCGCGTTTGACCGCACGCATCGCCTCGACCCCGCCCGCGCCGTGTTCGGCCTCGAGGAACTCCCGTTTCCCCTGGCCGATACCGTGTTCGCCGGTGACGGTGCCGCCCAGCTCGAGGGCGCGTTCGATGATCGTCTCGTAGACGCGTTTCCCGCGTTCGACCGCCGCGGGATCGTCGGGATCGACGAGGATGCTGTAGTGGAGGTTACCGTCCCCAGCGTGGCCGAAACAGGGGATCCGAACGTCGTGTTCCGCCGCGAGTTCCTTCGCCTCGCGGACGATCGTCGGGTAGGCGCTGATGGGGACGGTCACGTCGCCGGGGTGCTGGGGCTCGAGGTCCGGGTCGTAGCTCGGGATGGCGTAGGAGAGTTCCCGCCGCGCCCGCCAGAGTTCGTCCATCTCGGCGTCGTCGTCGCTCATCTCGAACCGGACGACGTCGTGGTCCTCGAAGATGGTCTCACAGAGGTCGATCTCCTCGTCGACGCCGTGGTTGGCGTGGAACTCGAGAAAGACCATCGGCGCGTCGGGCAGGTCGGTCCCCAGGTAGTCGTTGGCCGCGCGGGCACAGAGGGCGTCGACGAGTTCGATCCGGGCGACGTCGACGTCGGTCCGCACGGCGTCGAAAACCGCCTCGGTGGCGTCCTCGAGGGTGTCGAAGATAGCCCGGCCGCCGCGGATCTGCCTGGGCCGGCCGGCCAGTTCGAGCGTCGCCTCCGTGACGACCGCAAGCGTCCCCTCACTGCCGATCAGCAGGTCGGTCAGGTTGTAGCCGCTCGAGGTCTTGACAGCCCGTGAACCCGTCTGTACGACGGTCCCGTCCGCGAGGACGGCCTCCAGCCCGAGCACCCAGTCGGCGACCTCCCCGTACTTGACCGTCTTCATCCCGCTGGCGTCGGTCGCGATCATGCCGCCGACCGTCGAGATGTCGCCCGAGGACGGCAGCGGCGGGAAGAAGAGCCCGTCTGGGCCGACGTAGTCGTCGACGTCCGACCCGAGCATCCCCGGTCCGACGTCGATCTGGAAATCGTCCGGCCGGTAGTCGACCACCTCGTTCATCCGCGTGAGATCGAGACTGATCCCGCCGTAGGCCGGTACGGCGTGGCCCTCGAGCGCGGTTCCCGCCGCGTACGGCGTGACGGGAACTCCCCGGTCGGTCGCGGCGGCCAGCACGGCCGAGACGTCGTCGGTCGACTCCGGCCAGACGACCGCGTCGGGGACGACGCCTTCGCCTTTCCGGTCGGCCCCCCAGTCCGCGGCGTGGCCCTCCCGTGCCGACTCGCCGAAGGAGAACTGGTCGTCCGCGAGGGACAGGTCCTCGAGGAACGAGCAGTCGTGTGTCATAGTACCGCATTATCCGGGGCGGATATGAAGGTTTTCACCCGCTTGAGCGGGGACCGAGTAGGTCGAACCGAGAGGAGAGAGCGAAACCGTCACGTCCGCTCCACGCATACTCGAGAGCGTGACCGACTCGAACGCGGCGGATCCGGTCGTCGAACTGGCCCGACACCTCGAAGCGACCGGCGAACTGCCGCTCGAGCGATCCGCGAGCCGCGTGCTCGGCGAGGCCGAAGCAGTGGCCAGCGACGCGGCAGCAGGGGATCTCGACGCGGAGACCGTCCGCGAGCGGGTCCGGACCGTCCGGGACCTGCTCGGGGAACTGGACCTGGACGGGATCGAACACGACGAAGCCCGCGCACACGTCGAGGCGGCGCTCGAGCGGTGTGCGGACGTACTCGAGGAGAACGGTTCGGCCGCGGACCGATAGCCTATCCACCCAGCGTCGCGAACGCGAACAGCAGGACGAAATAGCCGCCGACGACGAACAGCGCGGCTACGGCGACCGGATCGAACACGCTGTAGTCACCGTTCTCGTCCACCGAACGACGGTCCGGTTCGCGGTCCGGGGTCCCGTTCTCGAGTTCCTCCTGGGTCGGCATCACTTCGGGCAGGTTCTTCCGCCTGGCGTCGAACTTGTTGAGCGCGACGACCAGCGCGGCCGTGAGGACGAACGCCAGCGGCAGTGCGATGTAGGGCTGTCGGAGCCCGACGGCGTACAGCAGCAGGACGACGGCGGTTACGCCCGCCGCGGTCATCGCCAGCGGGATCTGCGTGTTGACGTGGTCGATGTGGTCGGCCCCAGCGAAGATCGAGGACATGACCGTCGTATCGCTGATCGGCGAACAGTGGTCGCCCCAGATCGCGCCGCCCAGCAGGACGCCGATCAACACCGGCAGGATCCCGACGCCGGCGAGTTCGTAGCCAAGCGGGATGGCGATCGGGGTCAGGATACCCATCGTCCCCCAGGACGTCCCGGTCGTGAACGCGATGAACATCGCCGCGACGAAGATGATAAGCGGCAACAGGGAGCCGGGGACGCCGCCCCCGACCATCAGATCGACGATGAACTCCGCGGTGCCGACCTGCTCCGCGGCGTGGCCGATCGACCACGCCAGGATGATGATCGCCGCGGCGATCATCATCGTCTTGAAGCCGTTGATGATGGTCTCGCTCGCCTCCTCGAGGTCCATCGTCCCGTAGGCGAGCGAGCCGGCCATCCCGGTGACCATGAACGCGAACGCGGCGTACAGCAGTCCGAGCGCGACGTCGGTCTCCTGGAACGCCGTCGCGACGTCGACGTCGGCCCTGTACCCTTCGCCGAGCCACCACAGCGAGACCAGCCCGACGACCAGCAGGGCGAAGATCGGGAGGAAAAAGTTCATCAGCTTGGGGTTCTCCCGGCTCGGTTCGCCGACGTCGGTCGTGATGTCGGAAAGCGGCGTCGCGTCCTCGCGCATCGTCTTCCCCTCGGTCCGGGCACGCCACTCGGCGTCGAGCATCGGCCCGTAGAACCGCTGGGTGATCGCGATGAACCCGACCATGAAAAACGCCAGGAAGCAGTAGATGTTCCACGGAATGCTCTGGAGGAAGAGGCCGAACGCCGTCACGTCGAGGCTCTCCATCGTCACGTCGAGTGACTCGAACCCGACGATGATCATCGACACCTGGAACCCGATCCAGTTCGACACCGGCCCGAACGTCGTCACGGGCGAGGTCGTCGAGTCGAGGACGTAGGAGTGCATCTCGCGGGAGGTGTCGTTCGCCTCGGAGAGTTCCCGCGTCGCGTTGCCCGTGACGATCGTACTCGTGTAGGAATCGAAGAAGATGAAGATCCCGATCAGCCACGTCAGCAGCTGGGAATCCCGCGCGGTCCGGATCCGGTGGCCGATCCAGTTCTCGAGCGCGATGATCCCGCCGGACTTGTAGATGAACGCCGCACCGGCCCCCATGAACATGATCAAGACGAGGAATCGGGCGTTAAACGGCGTCATGATCATCTCGACGATCCACTCGGTCGAGAGCGCCGTCGCTTCGATGGGGTTCCAGCCCGCCACCATCAGCGCGCCGATCCATACGCCCGCGAACAACGACACCACCGTCTGTCTCGTGTACATGGCGAACGCGATGGCCACGAGCGGCGGTGCGAGTGCCAGTGCCCCGAATTCGGACATACCGCCACCGAGAATACCGACTAGTGTAAAGTTTTGGGTGACGGATCGATTTACACAAATTATCGGAATCGATATCGGGATAGAGAGGATTCTTTTCAGGTATTCAGCTCGAGCCGAGACCTGCCGGTTGCGACCTGCGACGCCCCATTTTATGTGAATGGCTCACGCGCTCGAGGGTGATGGCACTGGCACGACCAGAACGAGCGGACCGTCGCTCGAGGCTGCGGCGGGCAGGACGAGGGAGGGATCGACCGTGACCGCGACCGCGACCACGACTACGACGTTCGAGCGTGACCTGCTGGTGGCGCTGAACGACTACGAACGCCCCCAGGACGTCGCCGAACGCGCGGTCGAGGCCGAAGAACTCGGTTTCGACCGGATCACAGCCGGCGAGACGACGGGCTGGAACATCGTCCCGTCGCTGACGCTGGCTGCCGATCGGACCGACGACCTGGGCATCTCGAACGACGTCGTCTCGCCGTACGGGCGCTCGCCGGCGATGCTCGCCCAGACGGCGCTGACGCTACAGGACGCCGCCGACGGCCGCTTTCGGCTCGGCATCGGCCCGAGTTCGCCCGCCATCACGGAACGCTGGCACGGTCGGGAGTTCGACCGCCCGCTCCGGCGGACGCGGGAGACGATCGAGGTGATCCGGACCGTCTACGATGAGGGAACCCCGGCCTACGACGGCGAGATCTTCCAGATCGCGGGGCTGGACTACGAGCGCGGCGTTCCGGAGTCGCCCCCGCCGATCGATCTCGCCACGCTCGGCCCGAAGGCGACCGAGATGGCCGGCCGGTTCGGCGACGGCTGGGCACCACAGCTGTTCACGAAAGCGGGCCTCGAGGATCGACTCGAGGACCTGCGACGCGGTGCCCACCTCGCCGACAAGGACCTCGCGGACCTGCGGGTCGCGCCGATCGTTCGCGGGATCGCGAGCGAGGACCGGGAGGCGGCCCGCCGGAAGGCGCGCAAGACGATCGCGTTCATGATCGGGGCCTACGGTCCGTACTACGGCAACTCGGTTGCCGAACAGGGGTATCCGGACGTCGTGGAGGAGGTCCGCGCGGCCTGGAAGGACCGCGACACCGACGCGATGGCCGCGGCGCTCCCCGACGACGTGCTCGACGAGTTGGCGCCCGCCGGCACCCCCACAGAGGTCCGCGAGTGGGTCGCGGAGTACGGCGCGATCGACGGCGTCGACGCGGTCCGAATCGGGTTCGTCGACGGGACGACCGAGGAGGAGAAGCGAACGACGATGGAGGCGGTCGTAGCGTAGCGTAGCACTCGAGCGACGACGGCGCCCGGATCAGCAACGTTGATACCCCGCCAGTCGGAACCGCGCCGACATGGACATCTACTTCGGCGGCTCGATCCGCGGCGGGCGGTCCGACGTCGATCTGTACGCGGCCATCATCGATCTACTCGAGGACCACGGAACGGTCCTGACAGAACACGTCGGCAAAGAAAACGTCGAGGAGAAGGAAGCCGAGGTGGGGCTCACGGACGCCGACATCTACGAGCAGGACCTCACCTGGCTCCGGCGGGCCGACGTCGTGGTCGCGGAGGTAACCACCCCCAGCCTCGGCGTCGGCTACGAACTCGGCCGCGCGGTCGCGTGGGGGAAGCCGGTCTGCTGTCTGTACCGCCCCGACGGGGACCACGACCTCTCCGCGATGGTCCGTGGCAACGGCGACGTCGAGGTCATCGAGTACGAGACGGTCGCCGACGTCGAGGCCGATCTCGCGGAGTTCCTGCGCGGTCACTAAGAAGTTCGTGGCAGCGTACCCGTCACTCGCGGCGGGTCGTCACTGCGGTCCCCGAGAGGTTGACCCACAGCATGCCTTCGGCCATCTCTTCGTAGTCGAACGAGGCGCCGACGACGGCGTCGGCTCCGAGGTCGGCCGCCTCCGCACGGATGTCGGAGACCGCCTCCTCGCGGCCGACCGCGATCTTCTTCTCGTAGGAGCCGCTGCGCCCGCCGACGATGTCGCGGATGCCGGCGGCGATGTCGCTGACCACGTTCGCGCCGATGATCGCCTCGCCGGAGACGACGCCGCGGTACTCGACGATCTCCCGTCCTTCCAGGCTATCGGTCGTCGTGATGGTAATGTCGCTCATGCAGGTTGCGGTAGGACGGATAGGAATATAAACGTGTTACTCGAGTTACTGTTCCCGATAGGAGCGATGGGGAACCGTCACCGGACCGCGCGGGTCGCGTCGTCGATGACCTCGAGTGCTTCCTTTAGTTCCTCCATCCCGGTCGCATAGGAGAGTCGCGCGTACCCCTCGCCGTTCGAGCCGAACGCTTCGCCGGGGACGACGACCACCTCCCGCTCGAGCACCGCGTCGCACCAGCCCTCGGGGACCTTCGGCATGACGTAGAAGGCACCCTCCGGCGTCGGCACCTCGAGGCCGGCGTCCTCGAGGCCGTCGAGCACGACGTCCCGGCGCTCCTCGAAGGCGTCGACCATCTCCTCGACGGGCTCCTGTGGGCCGGTGAGCGCGGCTTCGGCGGCGAACTGGGCGGGCGCGGACGCACAGGCCTGGCCGTACTGATGGACCCGCAGCATCCGTTCGATGCGGCGATTCGAGGCGGTTACCCACCCGAGCCGCCAGCCGGTCATCGAGTAGGTCTTCGAGCAGGCGCTGACGACGACCACGTTGTCCGTCTCGGAGAACTCCATCGGTGAGCGGTGTTCGCCCTCGAAGACGATCCGTTCGTAGACCTCGTCGGAGAGACAGAGCACGTCGTGTTCGTCAGCGATGCGGGCGAACTCGCGCATGTCCGTCTCGCTCTGGACGGCACCCGTCGGGTTCGCGGGGCTGTTGACGACGAAGGCGGCCGTTTCGTCGGTGATCGCCTCTTCGACCGTCGCGGGATCGAGGGTGAGATCGTCCCGCAGCGGCACGGGTTTCGGCGTCCCGCCCGCGATCTTCGTCAGCGCGTCGTAGGAAACGAACCCCGGATCGGGGAAGATCACTTCCTCGCCCGGGTCGACGTGGGCCTCGAGTGCGAGGTGCAGGGCCTCGCTGCCGCCGGAGGTGGCGATGACGTGGCCGGGATCGACCTCGAGACCGTAATCCCGATCGTACTTGGTCGCGATGGCCTCCCGGAGTTCCCGCGTTCCCTTGTTGGAGGTGTAGGCGTCGGCCTCCCCGGCCTCGATGGCCTCGACCGCCGCCTGCCGGGCGTGTTCGGGGGTAGGGAAGTCCGGCTGGCCGATCCCGAGGTTGATCGCGTCCTCGCTTGCGGCCTCGAACACTTCGCGAATCCCGCTGATCGACACCTGCTCGACCCGGTCGGAGAATGTGGTCATGCCTAAACAGGTGCGGGCGACCCCGATAACTCTTGATGCTCCCCGAACGCGGCCCGAAACTCCTGTCGTTGTGCTATCAGAAGTCCTGATACTCTTGTCTCCGAGATCACAGGAGCCGTAAGGAATATGCACCCGCTGGCGCACAACTGAGGTAATGACTCTCTCTCGTCGATCACTACTGGCGGCGGGCGCGACCGGGACCCTCGCGCTGACCGCCGGCTGTCTGGATTTCGCACTCGGCAACGCTCCCCTCGAGTTCACGGCCGAACGCGCCGCCCCGAGTGCGGCCGCGCTCGAGGAGACCGGCTACACGGAGGACGACGTCGACGAACAGTCCTTCGAGGAGACCGTCGAGGTCGGCGGCCTCGAGCGCGAGGTCCAGGCCTCGATCTGGGCGTCGGTCTACACGAAGGACCGCGAGTTCGAGGGACAGAGCCACGAGGCGAGCGTCTTCGCCGCCGTCTCGGTCCCCGCCATGGAGCAGTTCGGCTACTCGTTCAACCCGCTCGACGGCCTCTCGAACGGAGAACTGCTCGACGAGTTCCTCTCGCAACTCGAGACCGACGGCAACCAACTCGAGGACCTCTCCCATGAGGAGACGTTCCAGTTGCCGATCCTCGGCGAGGGGCGGGACGTCGACGTGTTCGTCGGCGAGACGGAGTTCCAGGGCCGGACGGTCGACGTCGACGTCGTGATTACCTCGTTCGCTCACGAGGGCGACCTGCTCGTGTTGCTCGGCAGCTACCCCGAGCCGTTCTCCGACGAATCGGCGAACGTCGAAGTGCTGATGGAGTCGATCGACCACCCGGTCTGAGACGGTCCGGGGTAGTTCCTTACCGGTGACCGCTCCCGTCGGAACGATCTCCAGTAGGACCTACAACGATCCGTACGAGACGTTCTCACTCGGGCGTTTCGACGATCCGTGTTTTTCCGGTTCGCGGGTCGATGTGGACCCGCCAGGAACTGTCCTCGCTGGTCGCCGGCACGATCCACGTCGAGCGGGTCCGACGGGGCATCGACGTCACGACGGCGTCACAGCCGGCGTCGCTGAGCGCGTCGTAGGCCGTGACTGCGGCGTCTTCCTTGGTCGCGATAGCGGGTGCGTCGTCGGCGGAAAGTCGGTCGGTCATGGAGATCACCCTCTATCTGCACGCTTGTGTTTCTCACTCAAGAAACGTCCTTACCGTTCCCGAGGATTGGGAACCGTCTGGACGAGTTCAGCCGTCGAAGGCGGCCGTCAGCCGTGTTTGTACGTCATGCCGGCACCGCGTTCCGGGTAGGTCCACACCACGTTGTCGTAGGTGCAGGCGAACCGACAGCTCGAGCACTCGAGGCAGTTCTCGTAGGCGATGTGGGGAACGCCGTCCTCGCCTTCGCGCCAGACGTTCGCCGGGCAGACGCGGACGCAGTCGTTGGTCTCACACTCCGCACAGACGTCCTCGACTTTCACGTCGAGGTGCGAGTCGCCGGGGTCGTCGTACTTGACGGTGTAGAGACGATCCTCCATCGAGTCGTTGTCGAGGTCGGGGGTCTGGGGTTGGACGCTCATTTTATGTCACCACCTTGCGGTACCGCAGGGCGAGTTTCGCGGCGCCGGTCCAGCCGCCGACGGCGTCCAGGACGGCGCGTTTCGCGTTCTTGGCGTGCGATTCCTTCGGCGTGCGATCGATCCGGAAGTACTCCGTTCCGGCGTCGGCGAACGCACGCGGCAGGTCCTCGAACAGCAGGTCGCGGTCCTCCTCGACCGCGTCCATCATCCACTTGTAGTGTTCCAGGTTCTGTACGACGAACGACTCCTCGAGCGCCGCGGGATAGGCCTGCAGGGCCTCGGCCCCGACGCGCCCGTTCTCGGCCGCCCGTGCGATGGCGTTGCCGGCGTGGTAGCCGCTTTCGACGGCCATGTTGGTCCCCTCGAGGTGGACGCCGTTGTTGAGCACCAGACCGGCGGCGTCGCCGACGATCGCCGCGCCGTCGTGGACGAGGTCGGGGATGCTGTCGGCGCCGCCCTCGGGGATGGTCTTGGCACTGTACTCGACGGTCCGTGCGTTACGTACGAGCGGCGCGACTGCCGGATGGGACTTGAACGCGTTCAGCGTCTCCTCCGGCGACTGGTCGTGGGTCGCGGCGTCCTCGATCCGGTAGGCAACGCCGACGCTTATCGTGTCGTCGTTGGTGTAGATGAACCCGCCGCCGAAGGCGTCGCCGACGGCCCCCTCCCCGAAGTAGTGGTAGGAGACGCCGGCGTCGTCGGTCAGTCGGAACCGGTCCTCGATGACGCCGTCGCGTTCGGGGAACTCGAGGACCTCCTTGACGCCGACGGCGACGTTCTCGCGGGTCTCCGTGGGCTTGAGGTTCGCACCCTCGCTGACCAGGGAGTTGCCACCCTCCGCGAGCACCACGTAGGGCGCGCGGATGGTGCCGTCGGGACGGTCGGTCTCGACGCCGGCGATGCGGCCGTCCTCGCGGAGCAGCCCCGTCACCGTCGTCGAGGTCAGCAGGGTCGCGCCCTCCTCGACGGCCTGCTCGGCGAACCACTCGTCGAACTCACCCCGGAGGACGGTATAGGAGTCGTTGTGCGGTTCCTCGTGCCACTCGCCGGGTCGCAGCGAGAACGCCGTCTCGTCGCCCTCGGTCAGCATGCTGAACCGCCGTTCAGCGACGTACCGTTCGACCGGCGCGTCCTCGAAGTCCGTCAACTCGCGGATCGTCGGCGTGTAGAGGACGCCGCCGAAGACGTTCTTGGCCCCCGGCGAGGAGCCGCGTTCGATCATCAGTACCTCGAGTCCGCGGTTCGCCATCGTCAGGGCGGCGGCGCTCCCGGCGAGGCCGGCCCCGACGACGATGGCGTCGAACTCGTCGTCGTAGTTCGGATCGGCTACGGTGTCGCTTTTCAGTTCTAGACTCATTGTACCACCTCCTGTGGCTCGGTCACGCCCTCGAGTTCCTCGGCGAGGTCCGGACAGGCGTCGAAGAGATCGGCCACGATGCCGTAGTCGGCGTGTTCGAAGATCGGCGCGTTCGGGTCGTTGTTGATCGCCACGACCGTCTCGCTCTTGTTCATCCCCTCGAGGTGCTGGACCGCGCCGCTGATCCCGACCGCGACGTACAGTTCGGGGCGGACGGTCTTGCCGGTCTGGCCGACCTGTCGCGCGCCGTCGACCCAGCCCTCGTCGACCGCGGCACGGCTCGCCGCGATCTCCGCGTCCAGCGCGTCGGCCAGTTGGCGTGCCGGCTCGAGGTCGCCGTCGATACCGTGCCCGACGGCGACGATCCGGTCGGCTTCGGTGATGTCGGCCGTGTCGCCGACCTCGCGCTCGAGCACCTCGCTGACGCAGTCGTCGTCCTCGACGACGACGTCGACCTCGACGATCTCGCCGTCGGCCTCCCCGTCCGGATCGGCGGCCTCGAAGACGCCGGGCCGGATCGTCGCCATCTGCGGCCGGTGTTCCTCACAGAGGATCGTCGCGAGGACGTTCCCGCCGAACGCGGGTCGACGCGCCTCGAGCAGGCCGTCCTCGTCGACACCGAGTTCGGTGACGTCGGCGGTCAGGCCCGCGTGGGCCGGCACCGCGACGCGGCCGGCGAAGTCCCGACCGGTGTGAGTGCCGCCGATGAGGACGATCGACGGCTTCCGCTCCTCGACTATCGCGCGGAACTGCTCGCCGTACGGGTCGGCCCGGTAGGGTTCGAACACCGGGTCGTCGGCGACGAGCACGCGGTCCGCGCCGCGCTCGAGGGCCTGCTCGGCGACGTCGTCTAACCCCTCGCCGATCGCCAGTGCGACCAGGTCGTCGCCGAGTTCGTCGGCCAGGGTCCGCGCCTCCGCGAGCAGTTCCCAGGAGACGGACATGACCTCGCCATCGTGTTCCTCGATGAACACCCAGACGTCCTCGTACTCATCGACGTCGACGACGCCGTTTTCGTGTTCTTCGCCATCGCCTTCGCCTTCGCCTTCGTCGCTCATGCTACCACCTCCTCGATCGACTCGGCAAGGTCGTCGACGTCGTCGACCACCTCGCCCTTCCGTTCGACGGGGTCGACGGTCTCCATGCCGCCGACGGAAGTCGGCGAAACCTCGAGGCCGACCTCGTCTTTGATCTCGAGATCCTCGGCGTCCCAGACCGTCGGCTCGAAGTCGTTTTCGCCGTAGATCTTGCGGTGCAGCGGCGCGGGCCGGGGCTCGAACTCGCCGTACGCGGCCGCGACGACGACCGGGAGATCCGCGGCGACGACCTCGTGGCCGCCTTCGACGTCCCGCCGGGCAACGAGCCGGTTCTCGTCGGGACGGGCGTCGACGGCCTCCGCGTAGGTGAGTTGTGCCCAGTCGTTGTGGGCCGCGATCCCCGGCGGCACCTGCCCCGTCGAGGAGTCGGTCGTCTCCTCGCCACAGACGACGACGTCCGCATCGAGGGCCTCGGCGGTCCGGGCCAGCGTGAGGCTCGTCGGCCAGGTGTCGCTGCCCCCGAACGCCCGATCGGAGACCAACACGGCGTCGTCACAGCCCATCGCGACGGCCTCCTCGAGGACGCTCGTGGCGTTCGGCGGCCCCATGCTCATCGCGATCACCTCGCCGCCGGCCTGATCGCGGATCCTGAAGGCGGCCTCGAGCGCCTCACGGTCCGGCCCGTTCATGACGGCGGGGGCGCTCGCCCGGTCGAGCCGGCCCGTATCGGGGTCGATACCGACCTCGTCGGCGTCGGGAACCTGTTTGACCCCGACGACTATCGTCCATGACATGGTATCACTACACCTGAGCCTTTGCGGGAGAAAGAGATACTTTATAATGGCATTTCCAATCGTCCGGGAACTACCTTCACTGTTCCAGATCTTTATATCGTCCCCGCCGTCGCGACGATCCGGCCGAGAACGCCGGTCGATCACGCCGCCTGGCGGCTCGCGGCGTGGCGGCGGTTGATCCGGCCGACGAGAT
This sequence comes from Halobiforma lacisalsi AJ5, assembly GCF_000226975.2. Lineage (NCBI taxonomy): Archaea > Methanobacteriati > Methanobacteriota > Halobacteria > Halobacteriales > Natrialbaceae > Natronobacterium > Natronobacterium lacisalsi. Next base: position 2,727,615 of record NZ_CP019285.1, read on the forward strand.
CCGCCACGGCGGTCGCCACCGCTCGAGTGGACCGGTTCTCGGACTCGTCCGCCAGGGGGCGCTCCGCCGATGGGGGCAGTCGATCGTCCGACGTCGATCCCTCGCGGCCCCCGTCGTCTTCCGGAGCGGCCGCCCCGGGCGTGAGCGTGCCGAGGTACGGGCAGCCGAGATCTTCCTCGACGTCGGCGATGGTGTGGAACCGGTCACGGTCCCGGCCGCAGTCCGGTCCGTACGCCGGGGTGGGACCGGCACCGACCTGTCTCCGTTCCTCGAGGGCGCGCGGCGGACCGCCGTCGTCGGCGGTCCCGATCGTGCCGATCACCGGAGTCGCCGAGTCGAGTTCCCGGGCCGCCGTCCGAACCGGCCCGAGGCCCTCGTCGACGGGCCCGACGGCGATCGTTCCCTGGATCGGCGTCTCGTTCAGTGCGACCTCGGGTAGGGCATCGATCGACGACGGCAGCACGACGAGCAGATAATCGATCGGCCCCCACTCCGCGCGCTCGAGCACGTGTGGCACGAGAAACTCCAGGACAGCGTCGGTCGCGGGCACCGTGCCCGGGTCGGGGACCAGCGATCCGAGTCTCACCACCGGCACCCCGCGGGCCTCGGGCGGGACGAACTGGTCGTCGGAGACGTCGGGGGGTTCGACGCCGTCGAGCCAGCTCTCGACGGTCGGTTCGGGACGCAGGTCGAAGACGCCGACGCTGGCCCCGAGCCGTTCCAGTTCCATTGTCAGCGTCCCGACCGCCGGCCCTGGAGCGGCCTCGGGGACCGTCGTGCCGACCGCGACCGCGTTCCGGACCCCGGGGAGGGCATCGCTCCGGTCGGTGTCGGCGTACAGCCGGGGTGTAAGTCCCATCCCTCGGCACAGCGCCCGGATCTCGTCGCACATCTCCCACTCGGCGGGCGACAGCGGCGCGTTGAAGGCAAGCGAGACGAGCGCGTCGTCGCCCTCGACGGTCAGGTCGGTGACGAGGCCCAGCGAGACGATGTCGTCGTCGAGGATGGGGTCCTCGACCGCCCGCAGGCGCTCGCGCAACTGCTCTCGAGTTCGTTGATCCGCTGGAGGTCGTGTCATAGTATCCCGGACTCGGACTGCCCGTGATTGGTACTCCGACACACCCGGTCGAAAACCGGCGTCGCGATTCCCGGCCGATGAAATAGCGCATGGACACGTTCAGGTCGTCCCTCACAGATCAAGAACGATCCGGCTCTTATACTCGGTCGTCTCACGGATTCACGAGTATGACCGTGGAATCCGCTCGTTCCGCTGCGAGACGGTCCGACACTGACGCCGACCCCGGTGCCAGGCCGCTGCGCGCGATGCTCGAGGTGACGCCGGGAGAGACGACCTGTCCCGTCGCGTCGGCGGCCCCCAATGCGACCGCGGTCAAACGGAGCGTTTCCGCGGGCGACGTCTGTCACAGCGCGGTGACAGTCGAATCGGAGGGCGAGGAGGAAGCCGAGCACCGGTACGTCTCCGAGCGGATCGAAGGTGGCTGTTTCTGTGCGACCCTGTCTCGCTTCGACTGTGTATTCGACGTCGAGGGCGTCAGTGACGGGTCGTTACTCGTCTCCGTGATCGTCGAAGACCGCGAGACAATCGGCCGAATCGTCGACGCGCTCGAGCGCGACGCGACGGCAGTCCGGCTGCGCCGGCTCACCCAATCGCCGAACGAAGCGGAGACGAGCCTCGAGATCGATACCACGAAGATCACCGAAAAGCAACGCGAGGCCGTCGAACTCGCCGTGGAACTGGGCTACTACGGCCGCCCGCGGGAGGCGACGCTCGAGGATCTCGCCGACGAACTCGGCATCTCGAAGTCGGCGGTGTCACAGCGGCTTAACGCCGTCGAGACGACGCTCGTGCGTTCGTTCACCGATTCGTGACGCCTCCACCTCCGTTCGGGACGACCGCGTTCCCATCGATTGGGGATTCGCCGTCGACCTTTATCAACAGCCCTCGAATGAACGGCTGTAATGGCGCTACAGGAACCCGATCGTGAGTCCGAGTCGGCTTCCGCCCCGGATCCCTCGAGCTACGTTCGCGCCCAGTTCCGGATCGAGCCACATCCGGACGCGTACTGTTCCGTCCTGGACGCCGGCGAGCGCGAAGCCGAGATCGACCAGGACCTTCTCTGTCGAGACGGTGACTGTGGCGACGGCTGCGAGTGCCGATCCGAGGTGAGCGACCCGAGCAACGGCGGATCGCAGTACATCCGAACGGCGGTCACGGATCGCTGTATCTGTCCCGTCTTCCGGCGTCACGACTGTATCACGTCGATCGAGGGTATCGAGCGCGGCTCGCTACGGGTCTCGCTGACGACGCCGGACCGAACCGAACTCGAGCGGATCGTCGACGATCTCCGGGAAACCGGGGCGACTGTCCAACTCGAGCGGATCACGAGTTCCGGGCCGGACGTCGACGGCCGGACCGCCCCCGATCCCGACGCCGACGGGCTAACGGAAAAACAGCGCGAGGCGGTCGTCGTCGCCGTCGAGTCGGGGTATTACGAGACGCCCCGTCGGGCGGACCTCGCCGACCTCGCGGACGAACTCGGCGTCTCTCGGTCCGCGGTCTCCCAGCGGCTCAACGCGGTCGAGTCGAAGCTCGTCAACTCCCTCGTTCGGGGCTGAACCGGCGCCGGGCGGACGGCCGGACGGGTGGACCCGGTCCGCCACGAACCGGGTCTCCGAGTGGTGCCGGTAGTGGAGGGCTTATAAACCCGTGTAGTATAGAGACGTACTACCTTCGGTATCGGTATCGTTAGTACTCGTATGTCCCTCGAGCGAGACTCCTCCCGGAGCACGCCCGCCGTTCTCGGGGAGTGCGCCGGCCGAACCGACACGCGGTCGTGCCTGTGTGAAATCCAGTACGAGATCGACCACGGACTCGTCGACCACCGTCCCGAACACGAAGGCTGGCTGTTCGACTGGTGTCTCGAGTGCCTCGAGGTCGAGGCTGTCAAGGACGTCACCGTCGATCGTCGCGAGAGCGACCGTCGGACGACCGTGACCTTGCAGATCGAGGTCGACGGTGAGTGCTGGTCGACCTTCAGCGACGAGGAGTTCATCCCGCTTCTCGAGCGACTCGAGGGGTGGGTCGGCGAGTTCCAGGTTCGCTGTACTACTACCGGATGAGCGTAATGGGGTTGGGCGGGCGAGCGCGTTCTCGCGACCGGGACTGTAGTTGTTCTCCTGACGCGCTTCGGTTTCCCTTATAAAAGACTGTAGTATTCAGTATCAGACCTACCGGACGGGACGGACTACTCCCAGGTGTGAAGACCTGTGTCGGGCGAGACCGGAATCGACTACGAACGGAACGGACTTCGACCGTACCTCGAAACAGGGTGGATCCAACATGACATACGACACACAACCCGTTCGGACTGAACTGTTCGGACGCTCGGTAGCGTTCGAACTCGACAAGCCGTGGGCCAGTTACTGGATGGTGTTCCTGCGGCTCATCGTCGGCTGGTGGTTCCTGGGAGCAGGGCTGTCCAAGATCGTCGAACACGGCGTGTTCTACGACGCCCACGGGTGGATGATGTTCGCCGCTGAGGGGACGCTCATCTATCCGATCACGTCGTGGTTCGCCGCCAACGCAGTGTGGTTGCCGAACCTGATGATCCCGTGGGGCGAGCTTGCGATCGGACTCGGCCTGATAGTGGGCTGTCTGACCAGGCTCGCCGCTGCCAACGGCGCGATCCTGATGTTCTTCTTCTACTTCGGGAACGCCGACTGGAGCCACGGCTTCGTCAACGGCGACCTGATGGGACTGCTGTTGTTCCTGACGCTGATCGTGTTCGGTGCAGGCCGCGTCTTCGGAATCGACGCGTACCTAGAGGGGACCGACTACGTACAGAATCGCAAATGGCTGCGGTACCTCATGGGGTGACCACCGATGACAACAACAACCGACGTAGTCGACCGGATCGCTATGGGCCTCGGCGGCGGTCTCATGCTGCTTGGGATCGTCGTCATGGGCCTGATCAACGACCTCGCGGGAGCGCCGCACGTCCCCGTCGAGGAAGAGGGAGCGATCGTCGCGACGCCAGTGGTGTCGCCGGACCTGCGGGCGTACCTCATCGCGCTGGGGCTGCTGGTCTGGTTCGTCTACGGGGTGTACAAGCTGACGAGTGCACCGCCGACGGCCGAGATCGATTCCCCCGCAGCACCGGCTGACGACTAACGGCATCGTTCCTTTCCGGTTCGGTCATCCGAACCGATCGTCACGTCGTTTTCCGCTGTTGGATAGTCCTGAAACTGACTGGCTCCACTATTTATATCAGATAAGAATGTATATCTGAGTATAGTTATGTTCCCCAGAGTGAAACCGCGACAACGGAATCGTTATGTCGCTGAGTTAGCAACGTCCGACAATGGATACGGCAGTGCCCACTGGAATCGACGATCGAACACGGCGAACCGAAACGGGGCGATGAGATGACCGTCGGCGTCGTCGGAGCCGGTATCAGCGGGCTCACGCTCGTCCGATCGCTCGAGGAACGCGGCGTGGACGTCGCAGCCTTCGAGGCGCGCGACGAACCTGGCGGCGTCATGCGGAGCCGTCAGGTCGACGGCCGGGTCCTCGAACTCGGCCCGCAGCGACTGCGACTCACGCCCGGTATCGAGTCGCTGGTCGAGGACCTCGAACTTCGCGACCAGCTCCGGATCGGGGACGACGACCAACCGCTTTACGTCTACCACGACGGTTCCCTCGAGGTCGTCCCCCTGTCGGTGCAGGAGGCGATCACGACGGACCTGCTCAGTCCCCTGGGAAAACTCCGCATCCTGAAAGAACCCTTCACCGATCCACAGCGCCCCGGCGAAACGGTCGACGAGTTCCTCGTACGGAAGTTCGGTCGACAGGCCGCCCGGCGGTACTTCGGTCCGCTGTACAGCGGTCTTTACGGAACCGACCCAAGGGACATGCTGATGGAGTACTCGCTCGGTCGGGCGCTCGACGGAGCCGGGATCGACGGGAGCATCCTCACGTGGGTCGCCCGGAAGGTCGTCTCGGGTCGGGACGCACCGCCGATATGTTCGTTCGACGATGGTCTCGGAAAACTATCCGAACGATTATATGAAGAGCATGCCGATTCGATCGCCCTCGAGACGCCTGTCGAACGGATCGAGGAACCGGGAGAAGGATACGAGATCGTCACTCCCGACGGAACCGAACGGGTCGACGACGTCGTCCTGACGACGCCGGCCCCGACGAGCGCCGCGTTGCTCGAGTCGGTCGACGACGGGCTCGCGAGGACGCTCCGGTCGTTCAACTACAACCCCATCGGGATGGTCTTCGTGGAGTCGGACCTCGAGCGCGACGGGATCGGCGCGCTCGTTCCATCGGGATCGGACGTCGGCATCAGCGGCAGCACCTGGAACGCGAGTTTCCTCGACCGCGACCGGCTGTTCACCTGCTACGTCGACCCGGCGAGCGATCCAGAGATGCCCGACCGCTCGGACGAGGAACTCGGAGCGGTCGCCGCAGCAGAGTTCGAACGGCTCACCGGCGCCTCGGCGACGCCGATCCACGTCCACCGGTGGGATCCGGGGATGCCCGCCTACGACCGCTCGTGGACGGCGATGGACGACCTCCAGCCACCCGAGGGGATTCACTTCTGTGCGAACTACGTCGGCCGGCCCGGAATTCCCGGACGGATCCGGAACGCGAAACGACTTGCCGGTAAACTCGCCGGGGACGAGGGGGACCGGAGCCGGTCGGCCGCCGTCGCCGAATCGAACTGAGTGCAGGCTGTCCGGTCTTTCGTCTCCGAAGTACCTATACCGGACCTCTCCTAACAGCCGATCATGGAGACCGCTATCGTCCTGCTGAACTTCGGAGAGCCGTCCGAACCGGACCGCGACGTCGTGCTCGAGTACCTCACACGGATTTTCTACGACAACGCCTCGCTCGAGGACGCCGAATCCGAGGACGCGGCCTGGGAACGATCCCGCGAACTGGCCAAGCGCCGGCTGCCGGGCCTGATGGAGGAGTACGAGGAGATCGGCGGCTCGCCGCTGCAGGATCAGGCGGCCGCACAGATGGACGCCCTCACCGAGACGCTCGACGAACGGGGTCACGACGTCTCCGTCTACCACGCGATGCAGTTCATGGAGCCGCTGATCCCCGACGTCGCCGAAGAGTTGGCCGATGAGGGGTTCGACTCCGTGCTCGCGGTGCCGATCTACCCGCTCTGTGGGCCGTCGACGACCGTCTCCGCTATCGACTCGCTCGAGGAGTCGATCGACGAAGTCGACGGCTACGACCCCGACTTCTCCTCGATCACCGGCTGGCACCGCGCGCCGGTCTACAACCGGATCCGCGCGGACGGGATCCGCGAGTTCGCCGAGGAGGAGGGACTCGACCTCTCGGACCCCAATACGGCGTTCGTCTTCTCCGCCCACGGCACGCCGACGAAGTACCTCAAGGAGGGCAGCCGGTACGACCAGTACGTCGAGGAACACGCCGCGGCGATCGCCAGCATGATCGGCCTCGAGGAGTACGAGATCGGCTACCAGAACCACCAGAACCGCGGCATCGACTGGACCGAGCCCGAGACCGAGGAGGTCGTCGAGAACCTCGGCGACGCGGCCGAACGCGTCGTCGTCGAGCCGATGAGCTTCATGCACGAGCAGTCCGAGACGCTGGTCGAACTCGACGTCGACCTCGCGGAGGACGCCGCCGAGGTCGGCCTCGACCTCCACCGGGTCCCAGTGCCCCACGACGACCCGCGGTTCCCCGGGCTGCTCGCTGACGTCGTGGAGCCGTTCCTGTCGGGTTTCGAACCGTCGTACTATCAGCTCCGGCAGTGTCAGTGCCGTGACGAGCCGGGGACGTACTGTTTCAACGCGGGACTGCCGCCGGAAAACTAGAACCAGATCCGTTCTACTCGACGGTTTTCGCCGTCTCGAAGAACGCCTCGACGTTCTCGACCGGCGTGTTCCGATCGACGCCGTGGCCCAGGTTGAGGATGTGGCCGGCGTCGCCCACCGCGTCGATGACGTCGCGCGTGCGGTCGCGAACCGTTTCGGGATCGCCGTACAGCAGGGCGGGATCGAGGTTGCCCTGGATCGCGACGTCCTCGTCCGCGAGTTGCTCGTGTGCCGACTCGAGGTCGACCGTCCAGTCGAGGCCGACCACGTCGGCCCCGCTGTCGGCCAGCAGGTCGAGGTTGCCGCTCACGTTGCGCGCGAACACGATCGTCGGTACGTCGACGGCCTCGAGGACCTCCCGGTGTAGCGGGAGCAGGAACTCCCGGTAGTCGGCGGGCGAGAGCAACCCGGCGTAGGTGTCGAACAGCTGGACGGCGTCGGCACCCGACTCGACCTGGAACTCGACGTACTCGACCAGCACGTCGGTAAAGGCCTCGAGCAGTCGCTCGAACGCCTCGGGGTGTTCCGCCCGGAGCCGACGGACCGCCATGAACGACCGCGAGGGCGTGCCCTCGCAGACGTAGGCGGCAAGCGTGAACGGACCGCCGGCAAAGCCCAGCGTCGCGGCCTGCTCCCCGAGTTCGTCCGTGAGTCGCTCGAGCAGGTCGCCGACGTACCACAGCTGTTCGCGGACGTCACCGCGTTCGCGGCGTGTGTCTGCAGGCGCTTCGACCGGGTTTTCGACGACCGGGCCGACGCCGGACTCGAGGTGGTAGGAGAACCCCAGGGGCTCGAGAACGGTCAGAATGTCCGAATACATGACGACGGCGTCGGGACGGAACCGCTCCCAGGGCTGGAGCGTGATCTCGGCCGCGACCTCCGGCGTGGAGATGGCCTCGAGGAACGAGTAGTCCTCCCGGAGTTCCCGGTATTCCGGCAGGTACCGCCCGGCCTGGCGCATCATCCACACCGGGGGGCGCTCGGTGGGTTCGCCCCGGGCTGCCTTGCGGAACAGGTCTTTCATGGCCACCCGTAAGCGAGGGGCTGGCCTAATAGTTGTGAAACCCGTCGCAGCGAGGATGGACAACGTGAACTATCCTGTCAGTCGATGACAATGGTGCATAAGTAGCCCCTACTTATTAGTAACTGGTTACGCCGGTACGTCTGTAAAATACAGTCCTCTTATATAGGTTGAACCTGACACGTTCGCCGACGGAGGTCGGCGGTCACCCATCCGACGCCGAGAACTCTCCGAACGGTGGGAACGGGACGGATGTTTTTTGAGAGTGGCAGCGAACCCGGGAGTATGGGCTCGTACGAAAAACGGACGATCGGACTACTACGGCGGATACTCCGTAGTTCCGTGCACGGGTATCTCACGCTACTGTTCGGCCTCGCATCGCTCGGGCTAGTGTTTGGCTATGCGTCGGACTCGATGTACGGCGTCAGCCACGGGGTCAACCTCATTGCGTACTGGCACGTCCCGCTCGCACTGGTCGGTGGTCTGGCGCTGACGGTTACCTTCCTCGGGTGCGTCTGCTATCTCGTCACCGGCACTCGGTTCTGGGAACAACTCGCCCACGGCTCTGCCGAACTGGGGTTCGTATTCGCGACGCTGACGCTGGTCACGGGCAGCGCGTGGGGACGCGTCATCTGGAACACCTGGTGGAACTGGTCCGATATCCGGCTGGTTACCTTCCTGTTCGTCTGGTTCATCTACGCGGGCTATCTGATCATCTACTCGAGTGGCGGCGGAGCGGGCCGAGTCTCCCGTCTCGCCTCCGTCTACGGCGTCATCGGGTTCATTACCGTTCCCATTTCCTACGCGTCGACGCGGCTGTGGACCGCCCGGCTGCACGCGCCGTCGGTCGGCAACCCCGACGCGGAAGCCGCCATTACGGCCTCGGTGCTGTTCGTGTCGCTCGTCGCCGTCCTGTTTCTCTACCTGTCCCTGCTTGCGGCCAGGGTTCGTCTGCACGAACTCACGACCCGTGTCGACTCGCTGAAGAACCGCTCGCGGACGGAAACCTACAAACCGACGGAGGAGTACTGATCAGCCATGGACTACCTGTTGCTGTTCGCCTACGGTGCCGTATTCGGAGCACTCGTCGTTTACGTGTTCTACCTTCGGAATCGACTGTCGGAACTCGAGCAGCGTCTCGAGGACGTAACGGCAGAGCGCGAATCGAGTGGACAGGATTGACGCCGCCGGGACGATCGACCGGCACTGACGTCCGAGGCCTCGAGCGAGGCCGGTGAATTTTTTCGATCTGACGGCTGGAGAGGGGAGTTAGCCCCGACGAACGGACCTGTGGGCCCATCCGGTGGCCCCGTCCGGGAACGGGTCCGATCGGGCTTCCGGCTGGACGGTCCCCTCACCGTCGATCGTTCGCGCGTAGACGTCGTAGCTGTCCGGATCACCCTCGTCAGGATCGATTTCGTACAACCACTGGCGCGTCGTGTCCGAATCCGGAAGCGGATCGCTCAGCGTCGCCGACTCCCAGCTGTCGCCGCCGTCGATCGACACCTCGACCGTCTCGACGTCGCGGGCACCCGCGTAGGCGTGTCCGACCAGCTGAATACCGCCGTCCTCGAGCCGATTGATCCGGTCGACCTTCGTGACCGCGTTGACCGGCCCCATTCCGTGCCAGCCGCGTTCCTCCCAGTAACCGCCTTCCCCGTCGTCGATGATCTCGACATCCGTGAGCCACTTGACGTGGAGTTTCCCCCAGCGGTCGGGAACCAGCAGTCGAACGGGGTAGCCGTGACCGGCGGGAAGCTCCATCCCGTTCATCCCGAACGCGAGCATGGACTCCTCGAGGTCCTCGAGCGGGACCGAGTAGTAGTAATCGTCGGCGCCGGACAGCAACGCGTACTCCCCCTCGTCTTCGATCCCGGCCTCCTCGAGGATGTCTGCCATCCGAACACCGGTCCAGACGGCGGTATCCAGCTGTTCACCGTCGATGTCGTCGCTCAGACAACGGATCGCCTTGTACCGGTTGCGGGTTTCGTACCCACGGACGTCGTCGTAGTCGAGTTCGAGTTCCTCCTCGACGAGCCCCGTTACGGAGAGGCGCCAGCCGTCGGGATCGATCGAGGGTGGACTCGGATTGATATCGACCTTGTAGAATTCGCCGATTTCGGAGATCAACGGCTTGATTCCGTCGGCTTCCAGTCCGGCATCGTCGGCCTCGGAGACCAGGTGTTCGGCCTCGAGTCGCGTCGCGCGTTCCTGCAGTTCGCGTTCGGTTCGCTGGGTCTGGCTCCGGCGAAGGAAGCCGAGTCCGTGAGCGACGACGTTATACCCAGCGACGACTGTGACCGCCTGGACGACCGAACGCCGGTCGGGGCTCACATCGGCACTCGCGTCTCCCGCGGTCGAGAGGTGATCGAATCCCGCGACGACGGCGCCGCCGACGACCGCCGGAAGGATGGCCGCGCGGGCGACGCCGACCACGAGATACGCTGCCAGGAAGACGAACACGACCGAGAGTACGGCCCCGACCAGTTCCCGGGAAGCGGGCAACGCGCTCGCACCCAGCCGGTATCCGGCCAGGGCCAGGGAACCGACGATCACGGACAGCAGGACGCCCGAAAAGAGCAGACTCAACTCGAGTGCGAGATCCCCGAACCGCTGGATGACCGCGGAGACGAACCAGCCCGGGAGTACTTCGAGGACGAGTCGATTGAACGACGAGACGAGGAACCGCTCGGAGGTCGCGTAGATTCCGAACGACGTTGCGACTGCCGAGATACCCGCGGCGAGCAACGTCACGACAGTGACGAGCCGTCGCTCGGTCATCGATGGATCACCCGGTCCGGCCGTCCCGCTCGGGCCACCCGCTCGGGTGGAGCGGTTCCGACGTCGAAGGTGGGTCCCTGATCGATCGACGTTCCGTCGATCCCCTGTATCATGGGGGGTACTCGGGGAGCCGTCTAATTAAAAACCGCCCTCGTTATCCGCATTCAGGAATCGACAGTGAGAAATCGGGAACAAAAAGTACGCTATCGGAAACTTCGATTGTGGATACGAAAACAGCGGTCGGCGTCGAAAGCGGACGACTCGAGCTAGCTATCGGTCCCGTCGTGTTCACCGCCTTCGTCGCTTTCGTTCCCGTCAGTCGTGGCGTGGTCCTCGAGGTGCTCGGACGTTTCGTTCGTCTCGGTTGCGGGGTGATCCTCGGGATGTTCGCCCTCGTGAGCCCTGACCGTCAGGTCGTCGGCTTCGAGTTCCTCGCCGTCGAAGTACCCCTCGGCGACGACGACCCGGCCGTCGGACATGGTCTCGGGCATCTCGCCGTCGTAGGTCACCGGCTTGGTGTAGTTCTCGTCCGCGACTTCGAAGGTGATCGGATCGCCATCGTCGACGTTGACGGCCTGCCCCTCGAGTTTGACGACGGTATCGTCGTGGTCGTCCGTTTCCGCGAGATCGGTCGGGGTGACGAACTGGGCGGCCGATCCCATCGTCGTGGTCGCCAGGATCGCCAGGAGAACGGCGATACCGACGCCACCGACCACTACCTTTACTTTCCGATCCATTACGTCTCCCTTCCGGGCGTCGTCACATCAAACCTTCGCCAGTCGCGACACAGTAGGAATGTCTGTCGTCACGTTCTCCCCGGACCTTCGGACCGACCGATGGGGATAGCACACTCTCGCTCGAGTCGTCGGGACAGTGCCCGCTCGTCCGAACCGGGTGATCTGTGTATGGCGGAACCTCGACGGCGGTTCTGGGCGGCCAGGACGAGGCGGATACTGACGTCGGTCGACTCCAGCACGGTCTCGGCGCGACCAGGGCGGAATTACACCTCCAGACGCCGCATTCCGTTTCGGCGCGATATCAGCTAGCAGTCTCGGTCATCAGTACAGCGCCGAAAGGAAAACCCGGTCGGCCTCGAACAGCAGGGCGACGCCGGTCACGAGCAGGACGACGCCGACCGCCCGCCGAACCACGTCCCGCCGGCCGAGTACCCCGAGGTAGTCCGCGATCGACCGGCCCGCTATCTTGCCGCCGTAGGCGACGCCCAAAAGCGGGATCGCGAACCCGACGCCGTAGACGAACAGGAACGCACCGCTCTCGAGTGCTGCCCCGGTCGTCGCGGCGTACGCGAGGACGGCACCCAGTACGGGGCCGACACAGGGCAGCCAGATCACCCCGAGCAGGAGACCGAGCGAGAACGCCGACGCGAGCGGGTGTCGTTGCTCGTCGAGCGCAGCGACGCGTTCGGTGGCGGTACTCGAGAGTCGCGAGGCGTATCGCGAGTAGATCCCGTGCAGGTCGTCGTCGACCATCACCGCGCCGAATGCGACGATCGCCAGAAACGCCGGCGCACGAAGCGTCTCCGGCGAAAACGAACCCAGAGTACCGACGAGAACGCCGAGCAGGATAAACGAAAGCAGGCTGCCCGAGACGATCGCCACGGGGCGGAGACGGTGACCGACGCTGCCCGACAGCAGCGGTGGCAACAGGGGGAGACAACACGGCGTCAGAATCGTGGCCGCACCAGCCAGGAGAACGACTGACAGCGTCGGTAGCTCCATCGAGCGACAGTACGGAATTACAATGCTTAAGTCATGCGTCCGCCAAGCGTCGGGCAATGGCTTTCGTCTCCGTCTCCGGCGTGACAAAGCGGTTTGGCACGCACGTCGGCGTCGACGACGTCTCTTTCACTCTCGATGCCGGTGAGACGGTCGTCCTCTTCGGTGCCAACGGCGCCGGAAAGACGACGCTCATCCGGATGCTCGCGTCGCTGTCCCGCCCGACGGAGGGCGAGATCGAGATCGAAGGCGAGCCGCTGGTCGGCGGCAACGCGGCGGTTCGCTCTCGGCTCGGCGTCGTCGCCCACGAGACGATGCTCTACGAGGAACTCACGGCACGGGAAAACCTCCGGTTGCACGCCCGACTACACGACGTCGACGCGACGGTCTGTGACGGGCTGCTCGAGACGGTCGGCCTCGCCGACCGCGGGGGCGAACGGGTCAGCGGCTTCTCCCACGGCATGAGCAAGCGCGTCTCGCTCGCCCGGGCACTCGTCCACGACCCCGATCTCCTGTTGTTCGACGAACCCTACACCGGGCTCGACCAGACCTCGCTGAAACGCGTCGCGGCAGTCCTCGAGGATCTCGAGGATCGGACCGTCCTCGCGGCAACACACGATCTCGAGCGGGGCTACCGGCTGGCGGATCGCGTGCTGTTCATGAACGACGGCCGCCTCGTAGGCGACCTCGAGACGACGGCGTTCGAGGGTGCGAGTGACGTGCTCGAGGAGTACGAACGACGCTGTACGGGCGGCGAACCGCGGGCGGTAACGAGCGCGACGGCGGTTCCGACGCGGTCGACGGCTGTGGGGACGGGAACCGAAAGCTCAGGCGGACCCGGCGACGACGGAGGGCCAAACGACGGATGATCGGGGACTACCTCCGGGTCGTCTACACCATCGCCCGCAAGGACCTGCTGGTCGAATCCCGCAGCAAGCAGACGACGAACGCCGCTTTCGTGTTCGCCTTGCTCATCATCGTCGTCTTCTCGTTCGTCTTCGGCGAGGAGGTCGGCTCTCGCGACGTGCTCGCCCGCGGCGCCCTGTGGCTGGCCGTCGTCTTCGGCGGTGCGGTCGGCATGTCCCACGCCGTCGCGCTCGAGGGGAAAAACGAGGCCATCGCCGGCCTGCTGCTTGCGCCGGTCGACCGGTCGGCGATCTACCTGGGGAAAGTCGCGAGTTCGACGGTCTTTATTACCGGAATCGGGCTCCTGAGCCTGGGATTCGTCGTCGTCTTCCTCGATTACGCGTTCGACATGGCGACGCTCACGACGGTGTTGCTGGTCGTCCCACTTGCCGCGCTCGGGTTCAGCGCTGTCGGCGTGTTGCTGTCGATCCTTATGCTCCATTCCCAGTTACAGGAATCGCTACTGCCGGTCCTGCTCGTCCCGCTCGTTATCCCGACCATCCTCTCGGGGACGGCATTGACTGCCCCCGGACTTTCGGAGGGGATGACCTCGGCGTGGTTCCGGATCCTGGTGACCTACGACCTGCTCGTCCTGCTCGCGGGCTGGATGACGTTCGAGTACGTCGTCGAAGAATAGCGAAGACGGGGCTCGTTACTGGTCGCGTCGACTGTCAGCCAGCGTCACCGCTGTCATCCCGACGATCATAAGTACGACACCGAACCAGATCTGGTTCGCCAGCGGGTAAGTGTCGATAGTAATGGACGCGCTGCGTTCGTCGATCGACCCAACGACGTACGTGTCGCCGGCGATCCCGCGTTCGATCACGGCATCGTTGGTGTTCATCTGTGAGTGCAGGTACTCCTGCTCGGCGAGCGTCCCTTCGGCGACGCGCTCGCCACCCTCGTAGACCGTCACGTCGAGTTCGTGCGAGGTCACTCGCGGCGTGTGGACGTCACGAGGTGGATCCGACACCGGGCCCATGTTGTCAGCGTCCGTGTAGACGAACGCCTGGGCGTCCGTTGCCGCCGTCTCCCCCTCGAAAACGGTCCCACGGGCGATGACTTCGTCTCCTTCTTCGAAAAGCGAGTCGTCGGCACCCGCGAGCCAGACGCTCGAGTCCTCGAGCCGGGCGATCGCGGTCCCGTCGATCGAATCGATGGCGGTTATCTCCCCCCGAACCAGCGAGGCGTCCTCGTCGACGGCCAGTACCTCCTCGGGACTCCGTGCCGCCTCCTCTATCGTCGGTTCTTCGACGGTCTCGTAGTTCCTCACGTGGACTTCGTATTCGCCGTCGGGCGACTCCTCGACGATCGGTTCCGGGTCGGTCCCGGCATCGTCGATTCCGACGACTGCGACCGATGCCGACGTCGAGAACAGGTAGATGAAAGAGACAGCGACGATCAACATCGCAGCGCCGACGTGAGTGAGAACGATCCCCGTCTCGCGGATCTTGAACGTTCTCGACGGGACGCCCCGGATTCGGTCGACGTACCGCCAGATCCACGAACCCGCGAAATACGCCGCTGGCGGGACGATCGAAAGGACGCTGACCGAACCGACGATCCGATAGACGAGTGGATCGTGGGCAGCGGGATCGCTCAGGTACCAGTTCGCCGAGGGGGCGATAAACGCCGCGACGAGGGTCGAAACCGCGACGGCCGCCGTCGCGCCGATCGCCAGCTTTCGCCGTCGGAGATCGAGCAGCGCGTACATCCCGCCCGCCAGCAGACCCACCACGACGACGGGATAACTCCAGAGGTTGTAGTGGTCCTGACCGACGCTGACCTCGACACCGGTCGCAGCGTTGCGGATCACGGGGAAAGACAGCCCCCAGATCGAAACAAAGGCGAGGACGCCGAAGGCAAGCACGGCTCCGTGATAGACGGTACGGCGGCTCAGCCAGGGCTCGTCGGCATCTCGGCTCCCCTCCTCTGCCTCGAGGAACCAGTAGGTGAACGGAAGAGCGATCGCCGTCGTTCCAGTCACGCCGAGCAGGAACAGGATGCCGGTTCCGATCCCGCCCGCTGCAAAGGAGTGAACGCTCCGGAAGACCCCGCTGCGAACGACCGTCGTCGCGAAGGTTACGATCGGGAAAACGAGCGTCGCCGACGCTGGCGCGAAGATCGGATACTCGCCGGTCTTGCCGTAGCGGTTGATCGCGTGCAGGGAGCCGGTCAGTGCGAGCCAGGGGATCAACACGGCGGTTTCGACGGGGTCCCACGACCAGAAGCCGCCCCACCCGAGGACGCCGTAGGCCCAGATGCCGCCGAAGACGATCGCCGCGGTCAACAGCAGCCAGGAGACTCGCAGCCACTGGCGCATGCTCCCGAGCCATTCGTCGAAGACGCTGTCTTCACCCCGGAACAGGGAGACGAAGTGCGTAACTCCGAGCGCGAACGGAACGATCAACAGCGCGTAGGCGCTGAACGTGATCGGTGGATGGATCGCCATCCAGGGATCGACCAGCAGCGGGTTCAGGCCGTCACCGTCCGGCGGGACGAATCCCGCTGGCGTGTCCGGAAACGCGACTTCGATCGGGGTAAAGGGACTCTGGGCGACGAGCATGGTCGCGAAGGCAGCGACGATACCCAGCGAGATCGACTGTGCGAGGTTCGCTCCCCGGCCCTCGAACCGACTCGAGTACACCGTCCACGTGGCGACGACCGCAGTTAAGGTCGCCCAGAGGAGGATCGATCCCTCGTGATTCGCGTACGGACCTGTCAGGCGGTAAAGCAGCGCGAGGTAGTCTGCAGAGTTCTGCCAGACGTACGCATTGGTGTAATCGCCGACGACGAACTGGTAGGTGAGGTACGTGTGGGCGACGACCAGCGAGAGGGTCGACGTGCTGGCGGCCACGAGTGTCACGGGTCGGAGTTCGTCGGTTCGGTAGACGTAGCCGTACAACAGGAGAATCGCCGCGAGACTACTCGCGAACGCTGCGATCGCGATCAACAGCGTTCCGGGTGTGAGTGTGTTCGGTATCATTGACTCTGGCTATCACTTTGGCGTTAACTATGCCGAATCGGCCCCGCTCCGGAGCTCCTCCAGAAATCGGTCCTCCTCGACGTAGCCGCCGAGTCGGGACACTTCTTCGCCGTCGGCGGTCATGATGACGTGCTGTGGCGGGTAGGCCGCCTCGTGTTCGGAAGCGAGGGATGCACCGGGCCCGGGCTCGTCGAGGTTGATCGCGAGGAGCACGTACTCGTCGAGTTCGCCGCGTATCTCCTCGTTCTGGTAATGGTTGTCGGAGTACTCCTGGCAGTACGTACACCAGGTCGTCCAGTAGTAGACGAGGACGGGTTTGTCCTGCTCCTCGGCGACGGCGATCGCCTCGTCGGGATCCTCGTGCCACTCGATCCCGCCCTGGTAGGTGTAGTCGTGATCGCTGAGGACCGGGGCTGCGTTCATCGAGTAGTAGCCAAACCCCAGCACGGCGATGAGAACGACTATCGTGAGGAGCTTCCGGGGAGTCATTCGTCGGACGTCTCGTGGTTTGGATCGGCTGCTGAAAGAGTTATCGTTCGTTCCCAAAAAAGGGAGGACGGTCGCCTATTCGTCGAGGCGTCGGGTGTAGCCGACCAGTGCTGTGGCAGTCGCGATCGCCAGTGCGATGACCGCCGTGGCGATGGTCATTCCGGGAATCCCGTCGCCACCATCGGCCTCGACCTGGTCTGTGTCCTCTTCAGGTTCTTCCTCGATATCCTCGAACTCGGCGTCAGCGTCCGCCGGGATCATCGATTCGCCGCTCGGTGCCGGAAGCCGCGTCATCTCCTGTTCGGGGTACTCGCCCGTCAGGCTCGTGAGGAAGGCGGTAATGTCTTCGACCTCCTCGTCGGACGGCTCCTCGTCGAGCTGGCAGGTTGCCATCACGCGGACGGCCTCTTCGAGGGTCGGTACTTCGCCCGTGTGCATGTACGGTGCGGTGTGTTCGACGTTTCGCAACGTCGGCACCTTGTACATGTACTCGTCGGCCTCGTCGTCAGTGACGCCCGCACGACCCGGATTCTCCATCAGGTCGTACTCCTCGACGTACTCCTCACATTGCGGGTTGTCCTCGAAGGTCGGGTGGCGCTGGTAGACGCCCTCACCGGACTCGGGGTCGTCCCACTGACCGCTGAACATTGGCCCGGAGTGACAGCTCTGACAGCCGAGTTCCTGGAACGACTCCATGCCGTCGAGTTGTTGTTCGGTCAGCGCGTCCGCGTCACCCTCGACGTACTGGTCGTAGGAACTGTTCGGCGTCACGAGGGTTCGCTCGTAGGCCGCGATCGCGTCGACGGTGTGCTCGAGCGTGACGAGATCCTCGGGATCGTCGCTCTCGACTTCGTCACCGTACACTTCCTCGTACTGTTCGACGTACCCGTCGACGGCACGAACGCGGTCGAGTGCGGCCTCGTGGTCGGGCATGCCCATCTCGACGTCGGCGACGATCGGACCTTCGGCCTGGTCGGCCAGGGTGTCGGCGCGACCGTCCCAGAACTGGGTGTGGTGGAACCCGGAGTTCCAGACCGTCGGCGAGTTCACCGGACCGGTCTGTCCGTGAACTCCCATCGCCGTCGGCCGACTGTCGTCCCCGCCTTCCATCACGTTGTGGCAGGTGTTACACGAGATCGTCCCCGTTTCGGAGATCCGCGGATCGAAGTACAACTGTTCGCCGAGCTCGATCTTCGCTTCGGTGTCACCCTCCTGCTGGATGTATTCGTAGCCCGGGTGTGATTCTTCCGTCGGAGGCTCTACCGGCAACTCCTCCGTTTCATCGTCTTCTTCGTCGTCGTCTTCCTGAACCTGTGGGGCGACATCGCCCTCGACCACCGGTTCAGCGCTATGCGCCTC
Source organism: Halobiforma lacisalsi AJ5 (assembly GCF_000226975.2). Lineage (NCBI taxonomy): Archaea > Methanobacteriati > Methanobacteriota > Halobacteria > Halobacteriales > Natrialbaceae > Natronobacterium > Natronobacterium lacisalsi. Next base: position 2,745,775 of record NZ_CP019285.1, read on the forward strand.
AGTAGCGTCCGCCCCAGCCACAGCTCCCGCACCAGCGACGGTCAGGAGACTGATGGCTACGAGCAGTAGCAGCTGTCGACTATACCCCATGCGGGTTCGAGTTTCGCCGGGCATCGTATAAATATTCGGGGGGTTCCCACCGGCGTAGAACCCCGTCTCGTTGAGTTTTGAAGCTCATTTCGACGGTTTCGGACATATGGCGGGTTTTTAAATGAGAGTGGGTCGTCGGTGAACGAGTCGAGGCCACAAGCGGAAGGGCTGTCGGACCGTCCGGACTGCAGGGGCGACTCGCCAGAGCCCGGGGAAAGAAAGGTTTAGGAATCGGTCACCCGAATCGTGGGCCACTGTGGCGTCAGCGATTCGTCCCATCGGAGCGGTGCTCGTCGTCTGTAGTCTCCTCCTCGTCGCCGGCTGTACGGGGAGCATCGGCTTTCTCGAGGACGACCCTCAGGAGAGCGATGTCGACGTCGACGCCGGCGCGCTCGAGACCAACGTCGAGGCTACCGAGAGCTATCACGTCGAAGTAGAGCGGACGCTCCGGGCGGCGATGGTCAACGAGACGACGACTATCGACGGGGCCATCGACGTGACTAGCCGACGGGCCCACCTGACGATGACGACCGAAACACACGTCGGGACCGATCCACGGACGACCGAAACCGAACAATACGTCCTCGAAGACACCCGGTACACGAACGACGACGGCGAGTGGGTGCGAACGGAGAACGGTAACTGGACGGAGACCCATCGGCTCGAGTCGGCGACCGGGAGTTTCGAGAACGCGACGTTCGAACCGATCCGGACCGAGACCGTCGACGGCGTCGAGACGACGATGTACGAACTCAACGTCTCCGAGGAACGCGAGACGGAACTCGCGGGGATCGACGGTTCGGGCCACGTTACAACCAGTCTCGAGGAGTTCGCCTACTACGTCCTGATCGATACGGAGACGGACACCCTCTACGGAACCGACATGCGAATGCAGGTGAGCCAGGGCGGCGAGCCCGCGATCGTCACCGTCGAGACGACGTTTACCGACCACGACGAGGTCGACGTTACGGTTCCCGATGAGATACCGGCTGAAGCCACCGCCGGTGAGACCGACGACGAAGAAAGCGCGGACTGACTCGAGAGAGACGGGGGATACTCGGTTGCGGCAGTACGACGCTATCCTTCGTCTTCGTCTCCGTGTTTCTTCTCGGCCTCCGTCGTCGCCTTCCTCACCGTTCTAGTCGTCGCTACTCTGGGATTCGGATTCGGACACCGACTCGTTCGTCGCTGGGTCGTCCGGCTCGATCCCGTCGGTCGGACGTTCACCAGCCTCTTCCCGGCGCTGTGCCCGTTCGAACCGGCTTTCCGACAGGATCGCAGAGATCGACGGCGTCTCCAGCAAATCGACCATCGCGAGCGGTTCACCCTCGACGAGCAGCGTGCCCTCGCGCTCGACCGTATCGAGTACCGTCGCACCGACTTCGTCGATGCGGCTACTCGCGTCCTCGATCGCCGCTTCGATCAGCTCCTGTTCCCGCTGTGCGAGTTCTCGTTCCGCCTCCTCTCGATCCAGTTCGCCGTCCTCGAGCGCGCTCGAGATCTCTCGCTGAGCTTCCCAGAGCCCGTCGGGATCCGGTTGCACGATTATCGTCACGGTTCGGGTTTCGCCGCTCGAGGTGGCCGCTTGCGGATCGCCATCCAGCGAGTCGGGGCCCGCGCCGTCGTCGGTCTCGCCGCCGAGGTCCATACAGCCTGCAAGTCCCGAAGCGCCGAGGCTGCTCAACGCGAGAAAGCGACGGCGGTTCGGGGTCGCACCGGAGCCGCCAGTCGACGCTCCGTCGAAGTCGCTATCCGAGGTCATCGGCTCGCAGTTCGGGCGTCACGGAAAAAACGTTCGTGGTTCTTCTACCGCCGCGGTAATCCCGTCCGACGCACATCCCTGTCACTCGTTCCGCTGCGACTCGACGGTCGTCACGGCCGCCGCTGCGCGGTCACAACCGAGCAGAATCGCGCCCGCGACGCCCCCGATCCCAGCCCCGGCTGCAGTCCCTCCTCCGACGACCCGTCCGACAGCGACCGAACCCGGATCGATCGATCCCGGCCCCGGCGCGACGAACCCGACGATGAACACGACGGTCAAATACACCAGTGCGATGCCGGCCCCTGTACCAGCGGTCCAGCCGACGGCCCGCAACGGGCCGCGAGACGAGCCATCGGCCGGCTCGTGCCGCGTAATCTCGAGATCAGCGGCCGCCACCAGCGTCAACAGCCACAGGTAGCCGAACAGGATTCCCGCCGTCGGAGTGTCGATCTCGAGCAAGACGTCCGTCAGTCCGCCATTGACGTGACCGGCGAGGACAGCAGAGACGACGACCATCGCGAGCGCCGCCGTGGCGGTCGCGACGACCTCGAGTGCGCGCCACCTAGAGACCACGCGCGAGCACCCCCGCGAGGACGATGATCGCAGCGAGGCCCCAGCCGGTGGCGGCGTATAGCTGCCGGAGCCAGTCGTCGTCCTCGTTGACGGCCTGGACGTCCGCACGACCGTAGCGAGCGACGGCGAACGTCCGGACGAGCGAGCCGACGACGAGAGCGAATATCACGCCGAGTTTGATCGACAGGGCCGCCCCTCGAGTGGTTCCCGGGCCCGGAACGCCGAACGCGACGAGATTCCCCAATCCGGTGAACACGATCAGCCCCGCCCCGGCCCAGAAGAATCCTTCGAACCACGTCAGGAGCGCTACTGCGACGTCGTCGACGCGAAATGCGAGCCACAGGAGGGCTGTGCCACCGGTCAACAGGGACGCGGTGAGAACGTGAAGCGTCCGCACCAGGAGATACTCCGAGACGGCCATTCGACCGTGACGTTCGTGGTCCGGCGACAAGTACGTGCGGTTCCCGGATTCCCGCTCCAGAGCACACTCGAGAACGACACGAAGTGCCGCCCTCGAGTGACGGCTGACGCGGGCCGACCGTGCCGGCGGGAATCGTAAAACGATTCGGCTGGTTACACACCTGATGACCGATCGTGTACTCCTATATGGGTTCAAGCGACCCCAAGAACATGATGTCTGTTCCGTTATAAAGTCAAAATACATTTGTTTGTAACCCATCCAAATAAATTGCTGTTTTATATTCGCATTACAGACTGTATCAGACTACGTTCGACAAATACCGCATCATCCAACTAGAAGGGGGATAAGAGACCGAGTATCGAATTGCAGAGTAATCGGCTCTCGGGTCGTCAGGACGTGTGCTGGTCGAACGAGAAGACGAGATGAGACGAGGCGAGGCGAGACGAGACGAGACGAAATCGACTCGAGAGTGCTGAAGACCTCAGTAGAATTCGCGGACGAGGTCCATCGCGTCCTCGGGCGCGCCGTCCGGAATCTCGGACATGTCCTCGGTGACGCCGTGTTTCTCGTGGTACGGGACGGAGTTTTCGTCCTGGTACATCACGCCCTGATATTCCTTGTCGCTGTCGAGGATAACTTCCTTGGCGGCCTCGTAGTCGGTCGGATCGTGGCCCTCTTCCTCGAGGTCGACGAGGTTGTCGCGGAAGTAGTCGTAGGTGTCGACGTCGTTGAACGTGACACAGGGGCTGAAGACGTTGACGAAGCCGAAGCCGTCGTGCTCGATCGCTTCCTGCACGATCTCCTGGTGGCGCAGGGCGTCGGAAGCGAAGGACTGGGCGATGAAGGAGGCACCCGAAGCGAGCGCCAGCGCGAGCGGGTTGACCGGGGGCTGCTTCGGCCCTTCGGGGGTCGTCGAGGTCTCGAAGTCCGACCGCGAGGTCGGCGAGGCCTGGCCCTTCGTCAGCCCGTAGATGCGGTTGTCCATGACGACGTAGGACATGTCGACGTTGCGTCGGACGGCGTGGACGAAGTGACCGGCACCGATCGAGTAGCCGTCACCGTCGCCACCGGCGACCATGACCTCGATGTCGGGGCGGGCCATCTTGACGCCGGTCCCGACCGGCAGGGCGCGACCGTGGACCCCGTGCAGCGCGTAGCTGTGCATGTAGGTCCCAATCTTGCCCGAACAGCCGATCCCGGCCACCACGAAGGTGTTGTCGGGATCGTTGCCGGTTTCGGCGAGGGCTTTCATCATGCCGTTCATCGTCCCGAAGTCGCCGCATCCGGGACACCAGGTCGGCTGCTTGTCGGATTTGAAGTCTGTGAATCGGACGTCGGAGCTCATTATGCTGGCACCTCCGCGGAGAGTTGTTCGGAAATCTCTTCGGCGAGTTCGTCCGCCTTGAAGCGGACGCCGGTGTACTTGTTAATGCGTTTCACACGTGTAAGTGCGTCGTGTTCGAGGAGGTCGGCGAACTGCCCGGTCGCGTTCGCCTCGACGACGATCACCTCGTCGGCGGCCTCGATCTCCTCGGTCAGGTCCGGCCGTGGGAAGATGTACGGCACGGAGATGACGTGGACGTCCTCCTCGAGGTAGTCGAGCGCCTCGGCGAGCGCGCCCTCGTTGGAGCCCCACGAGATGACGAGGTTGTCGGCGTCTTCGTCGCCGAACTCGCGATAGTCCCAGTCCTCCCGCTCCTGAGCGGTCTCGACTTTCCGGTAGCGCTTGTCGACCTGCTGGACGCGTTCGTCCTGGTCCTCGGTCCGACGGCCGAGTTCGTCGTGCTCGAGGCCGGTGCTCATGTGAGCGCCCTCCTCGGTGCCGGGGATGGCACGCGGGCTGATGCCGTCCTCGGTGACGGCGTGGGCGCGGAACCGGCCCTGGGCGTCGAGCCACTCGTCGACCTCGTCGTCGTCGACGAGTTTGCCCCGATCGATCTCGACTTCGTCCATATCGAAGGCCTCGGGCGGGAACGTCTGTTCGGTGACCGACATCGCGAGATCCGAGACGAGGAAGACCGGCGTCTGGTACTTCTCGGCGAGGTTGAACGCCTCGACCGTCTTCCAGAAGCACTCGGTGATCGAGGTCGGCGCGACGACGAACCGCGGGATCTCGCCGTGGCCGCCGTACAGCGCCATGTTGAGGTCTCCCTGTTCCTGTTTCGTCGGCATCCCGGTCGAGGGACCGGAGCGCTGGACGTCGGCGATGACCAGCGGCGTCTCGCTCTGGGCGACGAGCCCGAACGTCTCGGTCATGAGGTCGATCCCGGCACCCGACGTCGCGGTCATCGACCGGGCACCGCCACGGGCGGCACCCAGCGCCATGTTGATCGCCGACAGTTCGTCCTCGGCCTGGACGACGTGGCCGCCGTAGTCCTCGATACGCCCGGTCAGGTACTCCATGATCGACGTCGCGGGCGTGATCGGGTAGCCGGCGTAGAACCGACAGCCGGCGGCGAGCGCACCCATCCCGATCGCTTCGTTCCCGTTCAGGAGGACGTAGTCGTTGTCCGTCGTCTCGAGGTCGTAGCCGAGGTCGACGTCGTAGTTCTCGCGGACGTACTCCTGGCCCTTGCGGGCGGCTTCCTTGTTGTTCTCGACGATCTTGGAGCCTTTGCCGCCGAAGCGCTTCTCGAGGGCTTCGTCGAGGTACTCGACGTCGAAGCCGGTGATCTCGCAGGCTGCACCGAGCGCGACGGTGTTGCGCATGATCGCGCCGCCGGCCTCCTCCGCGATGGATTTCAGCGGGACGTCGACGCCCGTCACTTCATCGGGGATCTCGGCCTCCCAGGAGCGTTCGCCGTCGTAGATGACGGCGCTGCCCTCGTGTAGTTCGTCGACGTTTTCGTCGATCGTACGCTGGGTAAGCGCGACGAGAATGTCGAGGCGGTCAACGACGCTTTGAACCTGATCGACCGACGTCCGAATCTTGTAGGCCGTGTACCCGCCACGGATTCGAGACGCGAAGTCTTTCGAGGTGAACACGTGCCGTCCAGCGCGGGAAAGCGCCTGGGCGAAGATTTTGCCAGTGGAGTCGATACCGTCCCCGGCCTCGCCTCCGATCGCCCAGTTGAGGTCCTCAACCATGTTATCGAGAGGCTTGCCTCCAGCCGCTAAAAAGGCTTCTGAAAGCCTATCCCCCCAGTACCCGGTACTCGCGGCCGAGTCAAACTTCACGTCCCGAAGCGGATTCAACGTAGAACGGAACGCCTTTTCAGTTCCCCGGCCAACCGATCGACATGGAGATAGCCGGAACGCCAGTTACCGTCGAATCCGTACGCGAGGTCGGATCGGACACCGTGGCCCTCGAACTCGAGACGCCCGACGAGTTCGACGCCCTCCCGGGACAGTTCGTGCTGCTGCGAGCGGCCCCGAACGGCGACGACGAAGACGACGTTCTGGAGCGCCACTACACGCTCTCGTCACCCTCGGTCGAGGAGACCTTCGAACTCACCGTCGGCGTCGACCCCGAGGGCGACCTCTCGCCCTGGCTCGCCGACCTCGAGGGCGGCGAGACGGTTCACATCGACGGCCCCTACGGGACGATCACCTACGAACGCGATCAGGACGTCGTCGCCGTCGCCGGCGGTCCGGGCGTCGGTCCCGCGGTCTCGATCGCGGAGGCGGCCCACGAGGCGGGCCACGACGCGGTCGTCCTCTACCAGGACGACGAACCCGCCCACCGGGAGCGACTCGAGGCCCTCGAGGCGGATGGCGCGACGGTCCGCGTCGTCGACGGCGACGCGGACGACGAACTGGCCGCGGCGATCGAGCGCCACCACGAGACCGGACAGCTCTACGCCTTCGGCTTCGAAGGGTTCGTCACGTTCGTCGCGGACGCGATCGAGGACGCGGGCGGCGATCCGGACGAAGCGCTGATCGAGAACTTCGGGTAGCTTACTCTCCGTCGAAGACGACGGCTTTCGCGCCGCAGTTCGGACATGCCTCCCGATCGTCGCGGAACTCGGCGTCGCACTCGAGACAGCGGTACTCCGAGTCGGAGTCGGCCTCGGCGTCGGTTTCCCTCTCGCTTTCGTTCTCACCGTCCTCATCACTCCCGGTCGCCTCGTTCCGCGCTGCCTCGGCTTCCTGTTTGAACCGTTCGACTTTCTCGCCGAGGCTCTCGAACAGACTCATACTGCCCCCGTGGGCGCGAAGCGCCAAAGGGTTTGGTACGCGCTCCACCGGACTCGTCGGGTCAAGCGGCTCGAGCGAGGGAGCCGCCAACGCGTCGAGCCTCGTGTGCACTCGACTCACGGAACCCTTATCCGCGGGTGTCCCCTCCCTTTAGAAGCAATGGCGAAAGGTAACGTTGATTTCTTCAACGACACAGGCGGCTACGGTTTCATTTCGACGGACGACGCGGACGACGACGTATTCTTCCACATGGAAGACGTTGGCGGCCCGGACCTCGAAGAGGGAACGGACGTCGAGTTTAGCATCGAACAGGCCCCCAAGGGCCCCCGGGCGACCAACGTCACCCGACTGTAACTCGGACTCGAGTAGTTTCGGTTTCGAGTAGTTTTCTTATTTGATACCGCGACAGGTAGCGACGACTCCCGACAGCGACGAGTACACGTACTCCAGCAGTGGCGATACGTCGTGTTCAGTGTTCGACGAGTTCCAGCAGGATTCCGCCCGTATCCTTCGGATGGAGGAACGCCACCGTGTGCCCCCACGCGCCCGAGCGCGGTTCCTCGTCGATGAGCGATACCCCGTGTTCCCGGGCCGTCTCGAGCCCCGCTTCGATGTCGTCGGTCGCGAGCGCGAGGTGGTGGATCCCCGACCCGTTCTCCTCGAGGTATCGCGAGATCGTTCCTTCGGTGATCGGTTCGAGCAGTTCGAAGTAGCCGTCGCCGTCGCCACACTCGAGGAAGACGACGCGCATGCCGTCGAACACCTCCTCGTGGACCGTCTCGAGGCCGAACAGGTCGCCGTACAGCTCCGCGAGCGCGGCGGCGTCGTCGGTCGCGATGCCCGCGTGGTCGAAGTGCATGGTCGACCATTCGAAGATGGATCCTAAATACGATGGGGTCGCTCACGACGCGATGGGTTACGGGTTACTCGAGAGTTCCGTGTGCGTACTCGTCTCGGGCGCGTTCTCCAGCCGAGAAACCGCGCGGAACGTATATCGTTTCTCCTCCCGAAAAACCGGACAATGTACATTACCAACACCGAAACCGTCCCCGATGGCGAAATCGTCGAAGTGCTCGGTATCGCTCGGGGCAATACGGTCGAGGCGAGAAACGTCGGCCGGGACATCACCCAGGGGCTGCGCAATGTCCTCGGGGGAGAACTCAAGGGCTACTCCGAACTCCTCTCGAAGGCCCGCGACGAGGCGATCGTCCGCATGGAGGACGACGCCGAGCGGATGGACGCCGACGCCGTGGTCAACGTCCGCCTCGAGACCTCACAGATCACCGACGGGGGCTCCGAAGTGATGGCCTACGGGACCGCAGTTCGGCTCCGATAACCGATAGCCGATCGCGTCGGCCCCGTCGGGAGTCACCGCAGGCCGAGCGTCGCCGCCAGCCGCTCCCAGGCGTCGTCCTCGAGGTCGGCGACGGCCGCCATCTCATCCGCGGTGAGTTCGAAGTCGAATACCTCGGCGTTGGCCTCGATGTGTGCGGGGCTTGCGGCCTTCGGGATCGCCGCGACTGGGGGTTGCTGGTTCAGCCAGCGCAACGCGACCTGGGCCGCGGACTTGTCGTACCGCTCGCCGATCTCCGCGAGCCGATCGTCCCCCGGGACGGCACCCTCCGCGAGCGGGCTGTAGGCCGTCAGGCAGACGTCGTGTTCGGCACAGTACTCGAGCAGGTCCGCCTGGCCGTGATAGGGGTGGTACTTCACCTGGTTGGTCACGATCGGCGTCTCCGAGAGCTCCCGGGCACGGTCCAGGCCGCCCACGGTGAAGTTGCTGACGCCGATGTGATCGACGACGCCCTCCGACTGGAGGTCGTTCATCGCGCCCAGGGTCTCCGTGAGCGGGACGCGGTCGCTCGGTGCGTGCAACAGGAGGAGATCGACGGTCGCCAGCCCGAGCCGATCGAGGCTGGCTCGCGTCGTCGCGAGGACCTCCTCGCGGGCCGCGTTGTCCGGGTGGACCTTGGTGACGACGAAGACCTCCTCGCGATCGACGTCGCTGCCGGCGATCGCGTCGCCGACGGCCGCCTCGTTGTCGTACATCTGGGCAGTGTCGACGTGACGGTAGCCGACCTCGAGGGCGGTCTCGACGGCCCGGCGACACTCTTCGCCCGTCATCCGCGCAGTGCCGAATCCCAGTGCCGGAATCTCGGCCCCGCCGGCCGAAACGGTCGCAGTCGAGAGGGGCATGTCCATACGCCTCGAGAGCACGGCTCGCGTATTCAAAGCTCGGCCGGGATCGAGGGATCGAAAACCGAACCGAACCGAACCGAACCGGATCGACGGAACGGAACCCGCCGTTCAGAGCGCGCTGCCCGGCTGGTACTCGCCGAACTCGTCGCGCATGACGTTACAGATCTCGCCGACCGTCGCGTACGCCTTCACCGCATCGATGATATAGGGCATCAGGTTGTCGTCGCCACGCGCCGCGTCCCGCAGCGCCTCGAGGGTCGCGTCGACCTCTTCGGTGTCCCGCTCCGCGCGGACGGACTCGAGATGGTCGATCTGTCGCTGTTCGTCTTCCTCGGTGACCTCTTCGACGTCCATCTCGGGCTCTTCGTCTTCGATCTCGAACTCGTTGACGCCGACGATGACCCGCTCTTTCTCCTCGATCTCCCTCTGACGGTCGAATGCGGTGTCCTGGATCTGGCGCTGGACCCACTGTTGCTCGACGGCCTCGAGCATGCCGCCACGGTCCTCGACCTCGTCCAAGATCTCGTGGGCCTCTTCCTCGACCTCGTCGGTCAGGGACTCGACGTAGTAGCTGCCCGCGAGCGGGTCGATGGTGTCGGCCGCGCCGGACTCGTGGGCGAGGATCTGCTGGGTCCGCAGGGCCGTTCGCACGGACTCCTCGGTCGGCAGGGAGAGGGCCTCGTCCTTGCCGTTGGTGTGCAGGCTCTGGGTGCCGCCCAGCACGGCGGCCAGGGCCTGGTACGCCACCCGGACGACGTTGTTCTCGATCTGCTGGGCGGTCAGCATCGAGCCGGCGGTCTGAGTGTGGAACTTGAGCTGCTTCGATTTGGGATCGTCCGCGTCGAACCGCTCGTCCATGATATCGTGCCACATCCGGCGGGCGGCGCGGAACTTGGCGACTTCTTCGAAGATGTTGTTGTGGCCGTTGAAGAAGAAAGACAGTTGTGGGGCGAACTCGTCGACGTCCAGTCCCGCGTCCAGGGCGGCTTCGACGTACTCGATGCCGTTGCCGAGCGTGAAGGCCAGTTCCTGGGCTGCTGTCGAGCCGGCTTCACGGATGTGATACCCCGAGATGGAGATGGTGTTGAACTTCGGCGTCTCCGCCGCGCAGAACTCGAAGATATCCGTGATGATCCGCATCGAGGGTTCGGGCGGGTAGATGTAGGTGTTCCGGGCGATGTACTCCTTGAGGAGGTCGTTCTGGATCGTCCCGCGCAGCTCCTCGCGGTCGACGCCCTGCTTGTCGCCGACGGCGATGTACATCGCCAGCAGGACGGAGGCGGGCGCGTTGATCGTCATCGACGTCGAGACCTCGTCCAGCGGGATGCCGTCGAAGACGGTCTCCATGTCGTCGAGCGAGTCGATCGCGACGCCGGCTTTCCCCACCTCGCCCGCGGCCATCTCGTCGTCGGAGTCGTACCCCATCTGGGTCGGTAGGTCGAAGGCCATCGAGAGCCCGGTCTGGCCCTGGTCGAGCAAGTAGTGGTACCGCTCGTTGGTGTCCTCGGGCGTCGAGAAGCCTGCGTACTGGCGCATCGTCCACAGCCGACCGCGATACCCCGTCGAGTAGACCCCCCGCGTGTACGGCGGCTCGCCCGGGTTCCCCAGGTCCTCCTCGTAGTCGAGATCTGCGACGTCGTCGGGCGTGTAGAGACGGTCGACCTCCTGCCCGCCCGTATCCGTCGTGAACGTTTCCTTGCGCTCCCCGAAGCGCTCGAGGACCGGCTCGACTTCCTCCTCGTGCCACTCCTCCTTGCTGGCACGGATCTCCTCGAGTTCGTCGGAATCGAACATTATGATTACCGAAGAGGCGAGGTGGCTTCAAGGTTGATGTACGTACCAGGTTTGCCCGGCCTCGAGCGCCCGCGACCGCAGGTCCGTCGGATGCCACGTCGGATGCCGCAGTCTGCGAGCCGAGACAGCGGCCGCTGATCGGGACGGACGAGCGAGGACACGGTAGCGAAGAGGAGAGAGCGAATCCGATCCGACGCTACGGTCGCCGCCGACGCGGCTACCGACCCGTATCGTACTTGTACGTCGCCGAATCGGCGTCGATTCCGAAGTCCTCGGCCGACTCCTCGTTCGAGACCTCGTCGCGGCCCTCGGGCGCGTGCTTGAACGCCTCGCGGAGGCGCTCGGGCATCCGGAACCGATCGACGTCGATCGCGTGTGGCACCGCGTCCGGATCCACGCCCTCGCGTTTGTCCGACAGCCGCTCCCGGAGCGGGGCCGGCAGGGACGACTCCTCGATCCGGCGGAAGCCGAACTGCGCGAGGTAACTCCCCTCGCTCGTGAGCGCGTAGACGGTGTCGAACCCGTCGTCACCGGCGTACTCGATCAGCCGTTCGACGACGTGGGCGCCGACGCCCTGACCGCGCCAGCCCTCGAGGACGCCGATGCTCGTGAGTTCGCAGACTTCGTCCCGGTCGTCATCGTCGTCCTCGACCTTGTGGATGCGGATCCGGCCGAAGCCGGCCTTCTCGCCCGACTTCTCGTCGATAGCGATGACGTAGTCCCGGGACCGGAACGCCGTCTCGTCGAGGCCCATCTCCTCGATGTGATCGAGCAGCCAGACTTCCTCCCTGTTTTTCGCGTCCCGGACGTACATGGTTCGACATAGGAGCCGTGCGGTCAAAAGGATTTGTGGGATCTCGGCGTCGTCTCGGGGTTTCCGGCCCCTCCCCCGTTCTCGAGCGAGGTCGGTGCGGTAGTCGGCTGCGGTCGCAGGTGATCGCCGGACGGCCGACCGTAACGCCTCGGCACCCGTCTTCGATCGGGTGCATCGTCGTTCGCCGATGCTCGAAACTTTACGTGCGTTCGGCGAGAGCCGACGGTATGGTCGATTCAGTCGACGATCCGCTCGAGGAGCTCGCGAACCTCCCGACCGTTGCCCACCCGGTCGTTTCGCCCGACGGCGACGAGGTCGCTCTCTACTACGACATCACGGGACGCAACGAACTCCACGTCATCGACGCCGAGAGCGGCGACCTCGAGCAGTGGTCGGACGGCGAGGTCCCCCGGAACGCCCGCTGGTATCTGAAGTGGGACCCGAACGGCGACCGCGTCTACTTCCACCGCGACGAGGGCGGCGACGAGCAGAACGACGTCTACGCCCTTTCGCGGGACAGCGAGGTGGAAACGATCCTCGAGATGGACGGGCAGGTCACCCTCCACGACGTCAGCGAGGACGGCGAAGCGCTGCTCGTCGGTTCGAACCGGGACGGGCAGATGAACGTCTACCGACACGACCTCGCGGACGGCGAGACGACGAAGCTCACGGATTACGAGCGGGCAGTCTGGGGCTCGTCGTTCTCGCCGTCGGGCGACCGGATCGCGTACTCGACGAACGAGACCGACGACTTCGACAACCGGGACGTCTACGTCGCGAACGCCGACGGCTCCGATCCCGGAAACCTCGAGATCGGCGACGTGGGCGCGGAATCGATGCCGGTCGACTGGGGGCCCGACGGCGACCGGCTGCTCGTCTCCGACAACACGCCGGATCTCGGCCGGGTCGGAGTGTACGACCTCGCCGACGACGAAGCCGTCTGGTTCGGCGGCGACGAGTACGAGGAGACGCCGATCACGTTCCTGCCCGACGGCGAGCGCGTCCTCGCGTTGCGCACCCGGGACGCCGTCACGGTCCCGGTCGTCTACGACCTCGAGAGCGGCGAGGGTCGCGAACTCGACGTTCCGGAGGGCGTGACGTCGTTCGGCCGCATCGGCCCGAACGACGTCTGTCTGGACGACGACCGACTGTTGCTCATGCACACGACGCCGACGAAACGGCCCGAGTTACTGGTCTACGACCTCGAGGAAGATGACCACGAGACGCTGCTCGAGGCCGAATACGGCCCCTTCGACCGCGACGACTTCGCCGACGCCGAGTACTTCACCGTCGACTCGGACGGCGTTCCCGAGACGCCCGCGGAGGCGGTCGATCACGACCCCTCCGAGGAACTCGAGATCGGTTGCCTGCTGTACGATTCGGGCGAGCGTCCGTCGCCGTCGTCGGAGCGCAGTTCCGACGAGGATCGCGACCGTTCCGGTTCCGGTCGCTCACCGCTGGTCGTCATGCCCCACGGCGGACCCCGGGGTCGCGACGACAAGTCCTTCAACCTCTACGTGCAGGTGCTCGCCGCGCAGGGGTACTCGGTCCTGCAGGTCAACTACCGTGGCTCGACCGGGCGCGGCCGCGAGTTCGTCGAGCGACTCATCGAGGACTGGGGCGGCGCCGAACAGGGCGACGTCGCCACCGCGGTCGAACACGTCCTCGAGACACGCGACTGGGTCGACGAGGACCGGGTCGCCGTCTTCGGCGGCTCCTACGGCGGCTACTCCGCCTACTGGCAGCTCGTCCAGTACCCGGAACTCTACGATGCCGGCATCGCCTGGATCGGGCTGACGGACCTCGAGGAACAGTACGAGACGACGATGCCCCACTACCGCGTCGAACTGATGGAGAAGTACCTCGGGACCCCCGATGAGAACCCCGACCTCTACGAGGAACGGTCGCCGATCACCCACGCCGAGAACCTCTCGGCCCCACTGCTGATGGTCCACGGGATCAACGACAGCCGCGTCCCCGTCTCGCAGGCGCGGCTGTTCCGCGACCGACTCGAGGAACTGGGGTACGAGGGCGGCGAGGACGGCGACTTCGAGTACGAGGAGTTGGGCGAGGAGGGCCACGCCTCCACCGACCAGGAGCAGAAACTGCGCACCTTCCGGCTGCTCTCGGACTTCCTCGAGCGACGGATCGGCGGCGAGGTCGTCGCGGTGGACGCGGACGACGACTGATACTGACGGGTCACTGACGCAACCGCGCGGCCCGTCGCGGGTGCGCCGGAACCGACCGGCCGCTTGGCCGGCAGCCGATGTATTAAGGGATCGCACGTCCCACCCACCCAGTATGCTTCACGCCGCTGGGCCACTGCTCACCGTCGACGTCGGTGAGCGGACCGCGACCGAGACCGAGATCGAGGACCTGCTCGAGAACTACGTCGGGGGCCGCGCCCTCGCGACGGCGCTCGCCCACGACCGTATCCCGTTCGACGCCGACCCGTTCGGCCCGGAGAACCGGGCGTACCTCTCGACGGGGCCGCTCCAGCAGTCGGCGATGTCGTTTACCGGGCGGATGAACATGACCGGCCTCTCGCCGCTGACCGACGGGCTGGTCTCGACGAACGCCGGCGGCTACCTCTCGCGGAACTTCGTGGACGCGGGCATCAGCGTCCTCGAGGTCGTCGGCGAGAGCGACGAACTGCTCGCGTTCCACGTCACCGACGACGGAGTGAGCTTCGAGGAGGTACCCGAACTCGAGGAGGCGACGGTACCGGAGACCTCCGACTACGTGGACGAACACCACGATCTGGGCCCCGAACACTGCATCGCGATCGGCCCCGCGGGCGAGAACCTGGTCCGGTTCGCGTCCGTGATGACCTTCGACTCGCGGGCGTTCGGCCGCGGCGGCCTCGGCGCGGTGCTCGGCGCGAAAAACGTCAAGTGCGTCACCTTCGAGGGGGAGGCCGCGCCCGAACTCGAGGTCGAGATCCCGGACCCGCCCGAGTCCGAAATCCACCGGGAGGCGGCGACCTCCGACGACCGGATGCGCCGCCAGGGGACGACCGGCGGCACGGAGTTCATCAACGACAACTTCTCGCTGCCGACGCGGTACTTCCGCGACTACGAGTTCGAGGGCGTCGAGGGGATCGGCGGCAACGCCGTCGAGGAGAAGAAGTACAAGAAGGGCGCGTGCTCGGCCTGTGCCTACGCCTGCAAACTCCCGACGCGCGACGAGGAGACCGGTCTCGAGACCGAGGGACCGGAGTTCGAGACCGTCTACTCGTTCGGCTCGCTGCAGGGGGTCGGTGACGTCGTCGACGTGATGAAGTCGAACGAACTCTGTGACACGCTTGGAATGGACACCATCTCCGCGGGCGTGGCGGTCGCCGCGTACCTCGACAGCGAAGAGGAGTTCGGCAACGCCGACCTCGCCCACGAGGTCACCGAGAAGATCGCCTACCGCGAGGGGATCGGCGATCTGCTCGCGGAGGGCGTCGACCGCTGTCACGACGACCTCGGCGTCGACAACTACACCGTCAAGGGGATGGAGTTCGCCGCCCACGACGGCCGCGTGCTCCACGGCCAGGGACTGTCCTACGCCGTCGCGAACCGCGGCGCGGACCACATGTACGCGAGCATGCTCTCCCTCGAGTACAGCGGCGAACTCGATCCGGAGGGGACGCTCGGCAAGGCCGAGCGGCTCGTCGAGCAGGAGAACTACGCCGCGTTCCGCGACTCGGGCGTCGTCTGTGCCTTCGGGAGCGACTACGTCACCGACGAGCGCCTCGAGACGCTGTTCGACGCCGACTACGACGAGTTGCTCGCGGTCGGCGCGAAGACGGTCACCCTCGAACGGCACTTCAACAACCAGCGCGGCTTCGACCGTGCGGACGACGACCTCCCCTACGAGATCCCGGACCTCGAGGAAGCCGTCGCGGAGTACTACGACGCCCGCGGCTGGATGGCCGACGGGACCGTCCCCGACTCGCGAGCCCCGGAGTCCGCTCCTGCAGACGACTGACCCTCGCCGTCAGCCGCCGTACACCGACGGGATCATCCGGACGACCGACGACGGGTCCAGTTCGGTCTCGAGCCCATCGAGGTGGGTGACGTTGCGCTCGTCGACGGTGACGACGGTGTCGCCGGCGGTCGCGGTTCCGTCGTCCGCGAGCAGTTCCCCCTCGAGGTCGGGGTAGGTCGCCTCGAGGTCCGCGAGGAGGGTTCCGACGGTAACCCGATCGGCGTCCCGGTCGGCCTCGACCTCGTGGTGAACCGTCTTCTCGCCGACGGCGTCGCGGAACGGCCCGAAGAAGACGCACTCGAGTTGCACAGTCCGCGGTTCGACGCGGTCGGTCTTGTAGCCGACGGTCTCGAGTCCGTGGCGATGCCGAGAGGGACCCGTCGCCGACTACCGGCCGCTGTCGGCCTCGAGGACCGGATCTCCTCTCTCCCCCGCGGCCGGCGTCCCATCGAGGAACGCCCGAACCCGCGAGTCGAACGCCGGCTTCCGCTCGTGGAAGGCCCCGTGTTTCGCGCCGGGCCGGAGCTCGAGGTCACCCCGCGGGAGCCGGTCGACCGTCTCGCGGAGGATTTCCGGCGTGAAGTAGGGATCGCGCTCGCCACCGAAGACGAGCGTCGGCTGCTCGAGGTCGGCGAGCCCCCCGCCCGAGTCGAATCCCAGGACGAACTCGAGCGAGCGCCACACGTCCGCGGGCTCGGCGGGTCGCGGGAGGAGGAACCGGCCGATCGTCCGGATCGTCGGCGGATACGCCACGGCCCGGCCGTCGGAGTACATGTCGGCCGCCAGCTTCGAGCGGATCGACGCCCAGTCGTGCTCGCGGGCGTCTCGTTCGAACTCGCGGGCTCTCCCGTGCGCGCTCTCCGCGAGCCGACAGCCGCTGTTGGCGAGCACGAGCCGGTCGACCACTTCGGGGTGGCGGCGGGCGAGCGCCTGGCCGATCAGCCCGCCCATCGAGATGCCGACGACGTCGACGCGCTCGTGGGAGTCGGCGATCGCCTCGAGGGAGCGGGCGTGGCCCTCGGCCGCGTCGGCGGCGTCGTAGCCGGCCGGCAGCCCGCGCGGGCGGCTGACCTGGTAGACGGCGTACTCGTCGAGATACCGGGCGAAGTAGGGGGCGAGCGCCCAGCCGGCGACGGACGGATAGACGCCCGGGAACATCGAGTCCTCGAAGCCGGGCAGGACGACGAGCGCCCGCCGCCCGTCGCCGACGCGGGCGTAGGGGTGTCCGGCCGGCAGAACTCCGCTTTCGGTTCGGAGCACCCGTTCAGGATCCCGGCGTCAGCCGGTCCCACAGCGACTTCATGTCGGAGGCGGTCTTCATCGCGTCGAGTTCGCGGTACGCGGATTTCTCCTCGTCGTAGTTCGACTCGAGGGGCGTACGGACCTCGTCGCTGTAATCGAGCCGGCCCGCCATCGTCGACAGCCCTTCGTAGGCCGTCATCTCGATCCGTTCGGTCATCATCCCCGCGTTCAGGTAGACCATGTTCAGCAGGTCGTCGTCCTCGATGGCGTCCTCGTACTCGCGGCGTTCCTCCTCGAGGGCGTCGAGGACTGGCATGGCGCGGCTCTCGGCGGGCCGGTCGAGCGCGGCGAAGACGTCCTCGAGCCGTTCGACCTGCGTTCGGGTCTCGTCGCGGTGGTCGGCGAACCCGGCGCTGAGCTTGTCGTTGGTCGCGTTGATAGCCATCTCGTCGAGCGCCTCGACGAGTTCCTGTTCGGCGTAATACTGCTGGGCGAGTTTGTGGACGAACAGCTCGTCCAGGCTGTCTACGTTCGCGTTCATGGTTGAATTGCCGGCGGACGGGCCGGTAACCCTATGGCCCGAATACGCAGGCACCGAGTTCGGCCTCGAGAACCTTGCAGGCCCCCGTCTTTTGCCGCCGAGCGTGGAAGGGGGTAGCCGTCCTTCATGTCAGACGCCAGCACGCCCGACGACCGGCGACCCGAATCCCTCTGGCTCGCCACGACGCCGACGACCGACTACGGCCCGTTCGACGGCGGCCTCGAGGTCGACGTCGCCGTCGTCGGCGGCGGCATCACCGGCCTCACCGCCGCGATCGAACTGAAGGAGGCCGGCCGCGACGTGGCCCTCCTCGAATCGGACCGGATCGTCGAGAGCACGACCGGCCACACGACGGCGAAACTTACCTCCCAGCACGGCCTGATCTACGACACGCTCACGTCCCAGTTCGGCGACGAACGGGCGAAGGGGTACGCCGACGCGAACGAGGCCGCGATCGATGCAGTCGAGCGCCGCGTCGAGGAGCACGGCATCGACTGCGACTTCCGGCGGACGGAGGCGTACACCTACGCGGCCTCGAGCGACGACCTCGAGGCGGTCCGCGACGAGGTGGCCGCGGCCCAGGGGGTCGGACTGTCGGCCTCGTACGTCGAGGAGACGCCGTTGCCCTACGACGTCCCGGGCGCGGTCCGGTTCGACGACCAGGCGGAGTTTCATCCCCGGAAGTACCTGCTTGCGATCGCGGAGCGGATCGACGGCGACGGCAGCCACGTCTTCGAGGAGACGCGCGCACTGGACCTCGAGCCCCGCCCTCGCCCCTGCGTCGAGACGAATCGCGGGGAGGTCGTCGCGGACGACGTCGTCGTCGCCACGCACTTCCCGTTCTTCGATCGGGCCGGCTACTTCTCGCGGATGCATCCCCACCGGGCCTACCTGCTGGCCGTCCGGATCGCGGGGACCCCACCCGAAGGGATGTTCTACAGCACCTCGTCGCCCCCCGCGACGATCCGAAGCCAGCCGGTCGCCGAAGGTGACGACGAACTCCTCATCGTCGGCGGCCAGAGCCACAAACCGGGACTCGACGGGCCGCCGACCTCCGAGCGGTACCGCCGCTGCGAGGCGTTCGCCCGCGAGCACTTCGACGTCGAGTCCGTCGAGTACCGCTGGTCGACGATGGACTACTCGCCGGTCGACGAGGTGCCGTTTATCGGTCCCATCGACCCCGTCAGCGAGGGCGTCTACGTCGGCACCGGGTTCAACGGCTGGGGAATGACCGGCGGCACCGCCGCGGGGCTGATCCTCTCGGACCTGATCGTCGACGGCGCGAACCCGTGGGCCGACGTCTTCGACCCCCAGCGCCTGCCCACCTCGAGCGCCGCGAAGAACTTCCTCGAGGAGAACGCGAAGGTCGGCGGGAGCTTCGTCGGCGACCGGATCGAGTCGCTGCTGGCGTCGCTCCGGACGGACCTCGAGGACCTGTCCCCGGGCGAGGCGAGCGTCGTGCGACGCGCGGGCCGGCCGATGGGCGTCTACCGCGACGACGGCGGGACGGTCCACGCCGTGTCGGCGATCTGCCCGCACATGGACTGTCTCGTCCGCTGGAACGACGCCGAACGAACCTGGGACTGTCCGTGTCACGGCTCTCGGTTCACCCACGAGGGAGACGTCCTGTCCGGGCCGGCCCTCGAGGGGTTGCTCTACCGGGAACTGTGATCAGTCCGCGTCGCTTCCGTACGCTTCGATCACCGTCACGGACGCGATTCCGAGGAGCCGTCGCACGTCCTCGAGATACGCCCGCTTTCGGGCATCGCGGTCCGAGGACGGGCTCGAGTCCGGGAGTCGAAGCGTCAGGGCGTCCGCTTCCGGATCGTAGTCGACGGCGGCCTCCCGAAGCCCGTGGGTCGTCGCCAGACCGGCGGCGCGCGTTTCGGTTCCCTCGAGTCGCTCGAGTATCTCGATCTCGTACTCGAGGGTGACGCCCGCCAGCGGGTGGTTGAAGTCGACGGTCACCGTCCCGTCG
Source organism: Halobiforma lacisalsi AJ5 (assembly GCF_000226975.2). Classification (NCBI taxonomy): domain Archaea; kingdom Methanobacteriati; phylum Methanobacteriota; class Halobacteria; order Halobacteriales; family Natrialbaceae; genus Natronobacterium; species Natronobacterium lacisalsi. Next base: position 2,765,301 of record NZ_CP019285.1, read on the forward strand.
CCGACGTCCTCGACGACGGCCCGTCTCCCCCCGAGTTGGACGGTCGTTCCCGGCTCGCGGTTTTCGGGAGCCACCGCCTCGGCCTCGAGCGTGACCAGCTCCTCGGGGACGACCGTCCCGAACGCGTCTTCGGGATCGACGGTCACGGCCACCGTCCTTCCCGGGTCGGCGTCGTCGATCGCGGCCTCGACGGGAGCGAACAGGTGGCCTTCGCCGGGAACGACGACGATGGGGCCGGACGCCTCCAACTCGGCGAGATCACTGTCGGCCGCCACGTCCGGATCCGTGGTGTCGATGATCCGACCGCTCCCGGTTCGCGCGACGTAGTCGATCCGGAGGTACTCCCGGTCCGCCATCGGTGTCATCGTGTCCGTCATTCGGGTGCGACGTTCATGGGTTTGAAGCTCATCTCGTCTTTGACTTCGCTCTCGCCGAGTCGCCTGATCTCCCCTTTCCCGTACTTGTAGCCGGGGTTGGGGTTCGCCGGATCGAGGTACGCCGGATTGATGTCGTTGTTGACCTGCTCGGGATACAGCCAGTAGGTGTAGGCAACGCCCTCCGGAACCGGCTGCCCCTGGATCGCGTCGTCCTCGTCGACGACGTAGGCAACTGCGGTGAAACTCCCCTCGGTGTTCTCCCCGCGCAGGTCGAACACGTCGCCGTTGACGACCTCGACGAGGTCGCCGGCTTCGATACCGCGTTCTTCGGCGTCGACGGGGTGTAACTGGAGGACGTTCCGTTTGAACCGCTTCTGGATGTACTCCAGACGCTGGTGGGTGTACATGTTCTGCCACAGGTGCTGGAGACGGCCGTTTGTCACCCAGATCTCGTCGCCCTCCGGGCTGAGCCGGTCGTAGACGTCGCCGATCGTGAGTCCCTCGTCGGGATCGACGACGCGGTCCCAGTCGACGCGCTGGAGGATCGCCTCGCCCGTGCTGGTGTGGAACCGATGGTCCGTCACCTCGCGTTCCCCGTCGGGAGCGTGGACGCGAGGCGTGCCCTGAACCTCGCCGCCCTCCTCGTAGGTCGGCATCTGGACGCCGTCCTCGACGGTCTCCATGTACTCCGCCGGCGTCACGTCGTTTGCCGCGGCGGCGTCGGCGATCCCCTGCAGGGAGTGTTCGCCGCCCGCGCCGGCGTGTTCTTCACAGATCTCGGTAAAGATCTCCCTGGGGCCGTCCCAGTCCATGTCGTCGGCCCCGAGACGCTGGCCCATCAGCGAGAAGATCTCCCAGTCCTCTTTCGCTCCTGCGGGACCGTCCATGAAGCCCTGGTACTGGCGGAACCGTCGTTCACCGTTCCAGCGGTGGTAGTCCCCTCCTTCCCCGGACTCGACCGCTCGCGCCGGCAGGACGATGTCGGCGAACTGCGTCGTCGTATTGGGATACAGTTCCTGATGGGTGAGGACCATCCCGCCGTTCTCGATGCGTTCGCGGAACGCCCGTTCGATCTCGTCGATGTCGGCGGTCTGTGGCTGGGGGCCGCCGGTACGCTCCCGCAACGCGTTGCGCAGGTCCTGGGTCGCGTAGGACTGGCGAGCCGGATCGTTCCCGATGACGTGCCAGTGGCTGATTTCGCCGTTCCTGACGCGCTCGACCGTGTTCGGTGGGATCGTCACGTCGTCGACGTTCTCGCCGTCGAAGGTCTGGGTCGAGCGCTCGGCGATGACGTCCCCTTCGACGCCGGGCGTCCAGAATCCCTCCTGGTGGCCGCCACCGCGAGTAATGCCGGTTCCCGGTCGTCCGAGACTACCGGTGATCAACGCGAGGTTCGCCATCGCACCGGTGTTCTCGTGGGACCAGCCCCAGATGAGCCCCTTCTCGAGCATGAACAGGGTGTTCGTCTCGTCGGCGTCGGGCTGTGCGATGAGTTCGGCAGCCGTGCGGATGTCATCGGCCGGGACGCCGGTCGTCTCGGCGGCGTTCTCGGGGTCGTATCGGGAATCGTCCAGGAGATCGTAGTACTCCTCGGGGGTCATCCCGAACTCCTCCTGGTACCAGCCTTCCTCGTCGATCGTCTCGCGGTCGCTCATCACCCACTCGTCGATGAACTCCTCGTCGTGCCAGCCCTGGTCGACGATGTGACGGGCGATGGCGTTGAGCAGGATCGGGTCCGTCGCCTCGTCGACCTGCAGGTGGATCCCGCCGTTGTTCTCGGCGTAGTTCGCCGTGAACTTCCGGCGGGGATCGATGAAGACGATATCCGGGTCGCCTTGCTCGTCGATCCACTTGCTGAAGATGACGTCCTGGTTTTCCTTGGGATCCGCGCCCGCGATGACCATCGTGTCCGCTTCGGCGGCGTCCTCGTAGGCGTACGACCATTCGGACAGGCCGGCGTTGACCATCCCGGGACACTCCGGGGTGAGTGCCGGCCGGTTGTGGCCGCCCCAGTTGGGCGAGCCGATGACGTCGAAACAGAGCTTCGTCCCGGCGAAGGTGTTTTCGACGAACTGGTAGAAGAACAGCTTCTGGCCGTACCCGTTCGGATCGCTCCCGCCGTCGGTCGCGATCTCGGTGGCACGAGCCCACGCCTCGATGGCGGTCTCCCAGTCGACCGGCACGAGGTCGCCGCCGATCCGGATCTTGGGCTGTTCGAGCCGGTCGTCGTAGTCCTCGTTGTTGGGCGTGTATAGCGACTGTGCCTGTGTCCCCCCTCGAATCGAGTGTGATCCCCCTTCGTTGACCGGATAGTCGTCGTCGGGAACGAACAGGACGTGGTATTCCTGCCCGTCTTCCTTGATGATCTGATGCATGTTGGGCGAGGGCCACTCGCCGTACCCCCCGGGATAGTCGATCTCGAGGGCGTTCTCGTCGGCCGAGGGGCTGCCTTCCTCCCCGACCGGCCATTTGTAGACCTCGTAGCCACAGCCGACGATACAGTACCGGCACGATCGAACGCTCCGCTCCGCGTCCGTCGGCGGAACGGGAACCTCGTTGGTGTTTGGGTTGTCAGCCATCGTCAGTCCTCCGTTTCGGTCTCGATCGGATCACCGTCTCGCAGGTTGTGCCGAGAGCCGTAGACGAGTCCGTCGATCCCCGTCGCGTAGATGTCGCCGTCTTCGACCTCGAGTCGAACCTGCGGGAGATCCGTCGTCGCCGCACCGCTGACGACGAGTCCCCCTTTCGAGAGATCGAACGTGGTGTAATGACAGGGGCACGGACCGGCCATCTCCTGGTCCGGTTTCACCTGTCCTTCGACGCCACAGCCCATGTGCGTACAGAGGCTGTTGTACGCGACGATGCTGGCGTCCGGTCCGACGCCGCCCCACGCTTCCCCGTCGATCCGGGTAAGGAAGTTACTCGTCCCCTCGAGCGGATACGTGAACGTGTCGACGTCCCCTTCCGAGAGGTCGTCGACGGCGCCGACGCGAAGACGGGGATACCGCTCGAGTCGATCGGCGCGTCCGGTCGGTGAGTCCGCGGGCTGTTCTTGGTCGTCATCATCATCATCATTGCTGAAAAGCGCGCTACAACCGGCCAGTGCGCTCCCAGTCGTTGCGGTCGCCGTCGCGAGAAGCGATCGGCGACCGAGTGTTCGTTCAGTCATGTTCCGAGTGGTGTTGCGAACGGCTCGTCCCGGTCGAAAGTCGACCCGGTTCTCGGCACGAGTACGGTCCCCAGCCGCCGTCCGCCACGGTATTGTCGGTCCTCATTTTCGATCTCCTCCCCGCCGTACTGCCGCCCGTACGACGTAGTGCTATATTGCTATATGGTAATATTAATAATTGACCCTTATTTACTGGGTGTGACACTTAAGAGAGAACTGCTGCAGTGTTACGAGTACGACCGAAACTGTGCGAAGAACCACGACTGCTCTCGCGGAAGACGGTATCCGAGTGCGTGGTGAACGCTCCGACTACCGGCAGTCTCTGTCGAAAAGACGTTCGAGTCCGTCGTAGTCCCGCCAAAACGAGCGGTGAGTGGGGACGAACGCCTGCGCGCTCATCCGGTTTCCTGTCCGTCAGTTCCGGCGCAACCCGATCCGGGCGGCGGTTGTGCCCGGGAAATCGGCACAGGGATCCGTACCGTATCAGTCGGCGATCAGCGGCTCGCCGTCGAGGCCGTCTTCGACCAGTCCGACGAGACGCTCGCCCGTCGCGGTCGGTTCGTAGTATCGCCAGCGGCCGTCTTTCGTCCTCGTAACCAGCCCGGCCCTGTGGAGTCGGGTCAGCGCCTGACTGATACTGCTCTGTCCGACGTCGAAATACGGTTCCAGTTCGCAGCCACAGACGGGATCCGAAGCCTCGGTAAGGACCAGCAGGATCCGGTACCGCGTTTCGTTACCGAGCGTCGAGAACAGTTCGACTCGGTCGATGACCGATCGATTCAGCAATCGGTCGACGTCCTCCTCTCGGAGGGTGAACCCACATTCGTCTCGCTTCGCTTCTTCCACTCCCATTGTCGGCTAGTCGATCCGGACGCGCATAAAATTGGTACCTCTCGATCAAGAGACGTTCTCTATCCGAAATCAAATCTCGGAACAGCCGGCGGTATCGGGACGATGGACGCTTCGGGCGGGACTACCCGTCCGGCAGTCCGAGCGAAAAGCGACTCGATCCCGACTCCGCAGTCGATCCGATCACGGAACGGAGACGTCCGAAAGCGGGATCGCGTTCGGTTCGGGAACCCTCCCGCTCGAGACGGCGTACTCGCCGCGACCGTCCGTCCCCTCGTCGGCCGCCACGTCCGAATCGAGGACGATCACCCCCTCCGCGAGCAGCGGCGCGAGCACGCCCGCGACCACGACTCGGGGGTCGGAAACGGGCTCGCGGACGACCACACGGTCGCCGCGCTCGAGCCCGTGCTCCTCGACTACGGCCCGGGCCGTCTCGAGGGCTGGCGCGTGTGTGATCGTGCGGTTGCCGTCGGTCAGCAGGTCGGTGTCCGGATCGATCGACAGCGGCGGGAACGACGGGTTCTCGCTCCAGAGGCCGGCGTCGAAGTTGTGGACGTCGGGTTCCTCGGGTTTGTCGCCGTAGCCGACCCGTTGAGCGCCCCGCGGCAAGTCGTACCGCCCGCTCTCGAGGTCGTCCACCGGTGCGACGAGCGCCTGAAAGCGATCGTCGGCGGCGAGGTCCGTCGGCGGATCGAACCGGGTCCGGCCCTCGAGCAGTGTCGTTCCGAAGAACGCGAGCAGCGCCAGCGGGCCGTCGCCGACGACGCCGACGGTGACTCCCTCCCGGACGCCGGCGTGCCGGAGGAAGTTCCCCGCCTTCCAGGAGGAGGTACACAGCCAGTGGTAGTCGAACGGTTTCCCCGTGGCATCGACCAGGGCCGTGCGGTCGTCGCGGAGGTCTCGCGTGAGGAGGTCGTCGACGGTCGCGGCGGTCATACCCGTAGCTCGGTACCGATCCGAAAAAAGGACGCCGATCGGTCCGTCGCAGGGATCGTCAGCGCCCGTCGTATAGCGGGTTCGCCGCTCCCGGACGATTTACTGTCCGTCAGTTCCGGCGCAACCGCCGCCCGGGTCGCGGTTGTGCCGGGACATCGGGACAGCACTCCGTATCAGTCGTCGGCCGCGGCGGGCTCGGCGTGGTCGACGTCCGTCCCCATGCAGTCGAGGAACTCGGCGAGCCACTCGGGGTGGTCCGGCCAGGCCTGTCCCGTCACGAGGTTGCCGTCACGGGTCACGCTGTCCTCCCAGTCGGCCCCGGCGGTCTTCACCTCCGACTCGAGCGCCGGGTACGCGGTACAGGTTCGGCCCTCGAGCACGTCTGCGGCCGCAAGAATCTGGAGGCCGTGACACAGCGCCGCCACGGGTTTGTCCGCCTCGAAGAAGTGCTGGACGATCTCGAGGACTTCGTCGTAGGTCCGGAGGTACTCGGGCGCGCGCCCGCCGGGTACGACCAGCGCGTCGTACTCGCTCGGGTCGACGGCGTCGAAGTCGTGGTTCAGTTCGAAGTTGTGTCCTGGCTTCTCGGTGTAGGTCTGGTCGCCCTCGAAGTCGTGGACTGCCGTCGGGCAGGCGTCGCCGGCTTCCTTCTCGGGACAGACCGCGTGTACCTCGAAGCCGACCATCTGGAGCGCCTGGAACGGGACCATGACCTCGTAGTCCTCGACGAAGTCACCGGCCAGCAGCAGTACTGTCGTTTGTGTCATCGAATCACCAACTAGGGGTTGGACGGGGAGGAACATGAACCTAGTTCTCGTGTACCAGACCGATTCCCGGGCGGTCGACGGTCAGCGACGACCGCCCGGGGGCGTCAATCCTCCAGAACGCGCTCCTCGGGCGACGGCGCACCCGGATGGACCCCGTAACTCGCCATCACGGAGAGCGTGGTGATCGCTATCGCACAGAGGGCTGCCGTCCCGGCGATCGCCTCGAGCGCGAGGAGGACCGCGGGATCGGCGAACGCTTCGCCGACTGCCGCGGCACCCTCGTTCGCGGGGGCTGTCGCGAGGCCGTAGGGGAGGAAAGAAACGAACGCGACCGCCCACCACCGTCGCGCGGCGGCCCACAGTGCGTCGACCGGCCGGTCGCCGACGGCACGGGTCGCCCCGAAGACGCCGACGGTGACGAGCGCGAGCGCCAGCAGGGTCCGGACCGACGGGGTAAATCCCTCGGTACTCGCGACCCCGGCGGCGACGAGCGGGACGGAGACGGCCGTCAAGAGCCTCGAGCGATCGAGTTCCGTGACTCGCATGAGGCGTCCGTTTCGCCCCTCGGTACATAGGTCTCTTGACTTGGGACCCGTCGGACCCGGAGACAGTCAGGGCCACTGACTGGCGCGGCGTACAACAAAGGACGTATTACCCGCGCCGCGAAGTCGATCCTGAGCACGAATGGCGCAGCGACAGACCGACGCCGCCGACGGGAGCGCCACCGATCGCCTCGGCGACCGGTCGTACCGGCCCGCAGCCGAGGGGAACAGATGAACTGGCTACGAACGATCTGGAGGCGTCGCGTGACGGGTCGACCGGATCAGTACCAGGCCTACGTCTCGTTCCCCGGGGGGACGGACGGGCCGTCCGTCGGCGCGGTCCACGACCGGATCGAGGACCTGGAGTACCTCTTCGAGGGCCGACTCGACGTCGTGCCCCAACTGCGCGGGATCGCCGTCGACACCGACCGCGTCCCGGCCGCCCACTTCGACGCGGACGCCTTCGACGCGATCCTCGACCGGATCGAGGACGCGTACGCCGACTCCCACCGCCTCGCGCGACTCGAGAAGTGGCGATCGATCGACGGACGGGTCGTTCGATCCTCCGTGGTCGTACCGGTCCGTCCGCTGTTTCGGACGGGCGGGGAGAAGTCCGAATCCGACGCGTCGCCGGCGGAGTGACGGGACGAGCGGGTTCGTCACCGGCCAGCGGTCGCGTCAGGTCGGACCGACTCAGTCGTCCTCGGCGCCCGAACCGGGACCGGGACCGGGTTCGCGGTCGGGTCCGGGGGACTCGCTCGTACTCTGCCGTCCGCCGGTTCCGGTTCCGCTCTCGCCGGACCCAGCAATACTCGCGCGACCCATCCAGCGGTCGATGTTCTCGGCGACGTAGTCCTTGCCGCCCCACCCGAAGGCGACGCCGGCACCGATCGCGACGGCGGCCGCCAGGCCCCAGGCCAGCGCCCGCGCGAAGACGTACAGGATGCCCACGTCGATCCCCATCGTGTCGAGGCCGATGACGATCGCCGTGAAGTAGAGGAACATCCGTGCGCCGTCCGCGAACCAACTGGTGTAGGCCGTCTCCGTCGCCGCCCGGGTCCGCTCGATCACGTCGCCGATGAAGTCGGCCAGTATGAACCCGAGGACGATGACGAGCAGGCCCGCGATGAGGGCAGGCAGGTAAGCGACGGCGGTCGAGATCCACTCGGAGAGCGTCGGGATCGCGAGAGCATTCGCGGCCGCGAGGACGGCGAGGCCGTAGACCAGCCACTTTCCGAGTTTTCCGAACGCTTTCGAGATGGCCCGTTCCGTGCCGCCAAGTATCCGCCCGAGCGGCGTCTCGAGGACCATCCGGTCGAGTTCGATGCCGTCGGCGATCCCGCGGACGAGTCGCGCGACGAGTCGGCCGACGATCCAGCCGACGAAGAGGATGACCAGCGCTCCGACGATCCGGGGCAGGAACGTGAGCAGTTCCGCAACCGGCTCCTGCAACCATTCGGGGACCTGTACCTGTTGTGCGGGTTGAATTCGTACCATACGACCGGTACTATCTCCAGCCCACGGTTCACTATTTTGCATGAGAGATAATGTGGTGAAAGAAAACGTCGAGCACGATCGACGACATAATCTGGAAATCGCCTGTTACGACGAATGTTCAGGCCAGCACACTCTGGAGGACGTAAACGGATGCCGGATTTCAGGTTGCGAACCGGCAGTATCTACTCGACGACTGACCCGGTGACCGAGCGCGGGTAACACCGAATTGGGTCGGCCCGTTGCCGGTCGGCCGGTAGCCCACGCTCGAGGGGAGTCAGCCCAGAGATCACCGATTCGACCCGAAATACCACCGTGCGGATCATATCACCGAGGGTAGACGTGGGGGCGGAAGGGAGCGAGAAGCGACCACCGGATCCGGTATGAATGGGCGGCCAGCGGCAGCAAGCGACCGTCTCGCGGTCGCTAAACGCCTCAGAACGCTCGCTTGATCTTCTCGAAGAATCCCTCGTTGACCTCGATCTCGTCGCCGCCAGCCTCGGCGAAGGCCTCGAGTGCCTCGCGCTGTTCCTCGTTCAGGCTCTCGGGGGTGACGACCTGGACCTGCACGTAGAGGTCGCCCTGGCCACGCCCGCGCAGGCGGGGCATCCCCTTGCCCTCGAGGCGGAACGTCTCGCCGCTCTGGGTGCCCGCGGGGATCTCGAACTCGGCCGCGCCGTCGAGCGTCGGGACCTCGACCGTGTCGCCGAACGTCGCCTGCGGGAACGAGATGGGAAGGCGGTAGCGCAGGTCGTCGCCCTCGCGTTCGAACTCCTCGTGTTCGCGGATCGAGACGTCGATCAGCAGGTCGCCTTTCGGACCGCCGTCGGGGCTGGGCGCGCCCTCGCGTTCCATCCGCAGGGTCTGGCCGTCCTGAATGCCGGCCGGCACCTCCACCGTCAGGGTCGTCTCGTTGCGGACGTACCCTTCGCCGCGACACTCGCTGCAGGTCTCGGAGTAGATCGTCCCCTCACCTTCACAGCGGCGACAGGTGGTCGTCTGCTGGACCCGGCCGAGCGGCGTCTGCTGGACCTGGCGCTTCTGGCCGCGACCCTGACACTCCGGACAGGTTCGGGAGTCGGCGTCCGGGGGATGGCCCTCGCCGTTACACGCGTCACAGGCCTCGGGACGCTCGATCGTGAACTGCTTCTCGACGCCCTCGAAGGCTTCCTCCAGGTCGATCTCGAGTTCCGTTCGGAGGTCCTGGCCCTTGCGCTGGCGGCGTCGGCCGCGGCCCGCGCCGCCGCCGAAGACCTGCTCGAAGATATCGCCGAGGCCGCCGCCCATGCCGCCACCGCCCATGCCGCCGAAGGGGTCGCCGCCCATGCCACCTGCGCCGCCTTCGCCGGCGTCGAAGCCGTGTTTCTCGGCCTGTTCGTAGCGATCGTGGCCCATCCGGTCGTAGGCCTTGCGCTTCTCCTCGTCGGTCAGGACCTTCTTGGCCTTCTGTATCTTCTTGAACTTCTCCTCGGCGTCGGGATCGTCGCTGACGTCCGGGTGGTATTCCGTGGCCTTCTCCCGGTAGGCCTTCTTGATCTCCTCGGTGGAGGCGTCGGGGCTCACACCGAGCACGTCGTAGAAATCCTCGCTCATTCGTTGTCCACCGATAGTCGGTTGAGCCACTTCAAACGAACGAAGGCTGTGAACGGGACGCGAGTGGCGAGCGACGGCACACTCGAGAGGGGGATCGGGGACCGCTCGAGTCCGACCGGACTACGGTGACGCGTTTCGCGTTCGTGCAGTTAGCGACGACGGCGATCCGAACGGCGAACGGGATCGCCGTCGCGGGCGTCGGTTACTCCTCGTCGTCCTCGTCGAAGTCGACGTCCTCGAAGTCGGCGTCGACGTACTCCTCGTCGTCCTCGGCACCGGCGGCGCCGGCGCCTGCACCGGCACCGGCACCGGCACCCGGACCGGGGTTCGGGCCGCCGCCCATACCGCCCATGCCGCCGGGGCCGGCACCCGCAGCGCCGCCCGCGGCACCGCCAGCAGCGCCGCCGGCGCCCGCTGCGCCCTCGGCCTGCTGGTAGACCTGCTTGCCGATCTCCTGGAGTTCCTGGCTCAGTTCCTCGGTCGCCGTCTCGATCTCCTCGGCGTCGGCCTCGTCGTCGTCGATCGTCTCCTCGAGGTCTTCGATGGCCGCCTCGATCGTCTCGCGAAGGTCGTCGTCGACCTGCTCGTCGTTCTCCTCCAAGAGTTTCTCGGCGCGCTGGATCGTCGCCTCGGCCGTGTTGCGGGCCTCGATGCGCTCGCGGCGCTTCTGGTCCTCCTCGGCGTGCTCTTCGGCCTCCTGCTGCAGGCGCTCGATCTCGTCGTCCGAGAGGCCGGCACCGCCCTCGATGGTGATCTCCTCGCTCTCGCCGGAGCCTTTGTCCTCGGCGGAGACGTTGACGATCCCGTTCTCGTCGATCGAGAACGTGACCTCGATCTGGGGCGTCCCGGCGGGCGCCGGCGGGATGCCGGTCAGGTGGAACTCGCCGAGCAGTTCGTTCTCCTCGGCGATCTCGCGTTCACCCTGGAAGACCCGGACCTGGACGGTGGTCTGGTTGTCCGCCGCAGTGGTGAAGATCTTGGATTCCTCGGTCGGGATCGTCGTGTTCTTCTCGATCAGACGCTCGAAGAGTCCGCCCTTGACCTCGATACCGAGCGAGAGCGGGGTGACGTCGAGCAGGACGATGTCGTCGACCTCGCCGCCGAGGACGCCGCCCTGGATCGCCGCGCCCAGCGCGACGGCCTCGTCGGGGTTGACGTTCTTCTGGGGCTGCTGCCCGGTGAGTTCCTCGACCTTCTCCTCGACCTGAGGCATCCGGGTCGAACCGCCGACGAGCAGCACCTCGTCGATGTCGCTCTTCTCGTAGCCTGCGTCCTCGAGGGCCTGTTCGGTCGGTTCGACGGTCCGCTCGATGAGGTCCTCGGTCAGTGACTCGAACTTCGCGCGGGTGAGCGACTTCTCGAGGTGGATGGGGCCGTCGTCCGTCGCGGTGATGAACGGCAGGTTGATCTCGGTCTCCTTGCGCGAGGAGAGTTCGATCTTGGCCTCCTCGGCGGCGTCTTTCAGCCGCTGGAGGGCCTGGCGGTCCTCGCGGAGGTCGATCCCGTGTTCGTCCTCGAACTCCTCGGCGAGCCAGTCGATGATCGCCTGGTCCCAGTCGTCGCCGCCGAGGTCGTTGTCACCGTTCGTGGCGACGACCTCGTAGACGCCGCCGCCGAGATCGAGGATGGAGACGTCGAAGGTGCCACCCCCGAGGTCGTAGACGAGCACGGTCTGGTCGGACTCGTCGTCGAGCCCGTAGGCCATCGACGCGGCGGTGGGCTCGTTGACGATGCGCTCGACCTCGAAGCCGGCGATCTCGCCGGCGTCCTTGGTCGCCTGGCGCTGGCGGTCCGAGAAGTAGGCGGGGACCGTGATGACGGCCTTCTCGACCTCGTCGCCGAGGTACTCCTCGGCGTCGCGTTTGATCTTCTGGAGGATCATCGCCGAGATCTCTTCGGGCGTGTACTCCTCACCCTCGATCTCGACGGTGTAGTCGTCCTCCCCCATGTGGCGCTTGATCGACTGGATCGTGCGCTCGGGGTTCTGGACGGCCTGGTTCTTCGCCGGCTTCCCGACGAGTCGTTCGTCGTCCTCGGTGAAGGCGACGACGGAAGGGGTCGTTCGTTCGCCTTCCGCGTTGGCGATGATCTCCGGATCGCCGCCTTCCATCACCGCGAACGCGCTGTTCGTCGTCCCGAGGTCGATACCGAGAATCTTGTTGCTCGCCATTATGGAGTGGATTGTGCGCACTTTGGTTTAAACGTTACTAGCTCGAGTCAGGTCGCGAATAAAAGCGCAGCGGGCGGTACGATCGGGGTCGAACGTGAGGTCGGAACGAATCGAGTCGCTTCGAGATGGGTTGCTCGATCGAACCCAAACGCGCTCCGACCGGATAAGAAGAAACAGCCTTACTCGTCAGCCTCGGCGTCCCCAGCGACCTCGCCGCCGAGTTCGATCGCTTCGTCGTCCTCGTCCTCGCCGTCGTTTTCGTCGCCAGCGTCGTCCGACTCCGCCTCTCCCTCACTGTCGTCGGAGCCATCGGGGGTCCCGTCCGCGTCCTCGCCGCTGTCGGCTTCGTCGGCGGCAGACTGGGCCTCCGCGTTCGCGTCCGCGTTCTCATCCGCGTCCTCGTCGGCTTCGGCCTCCGCACCGTCTTCGTCCTCCGCTTGTTCTCCGTTCGAAACGGTCACCTGCGCGTGCTGGATGACCTTGTCGCCCATCTCGTAGCCCGGCGTGTAGACGTCGGCGACCGTCCCCTCGGGCCGGTCGCTGTCGACTTTCATCATCACTTCGTGACGCTGCGGGTCGACCTCGTCGCCCGGTTCGGGGTCGACCTCCGTGACGTTCTCGTCCTCGAGGATGCGGTCGAACTCCCGGAGGGTCATCTCGACGCCGTCGCGCAGGCTCTCGGCGTCGCCGCTCTCCTCCTCGAGGGCGCGCTTGAGGTTGTCCCGGACGTCGACGAGCCGTTCGACCAGGTCCTCGGTCGCGCGGTCTTTGATCTGCTGTTGGCGCTTCTTGGCCCGCTTCTTGTAATTCTGGAAGTCGGCCTGCTTGCGCTTGAGGCGACTCTTCAGGTCCTCGATCTCCTCCTCGTACTCCTCGAGTTGCTCGTCGCGCTCCTCGATCGCCCGCTCGCGGGCCTCGAGTTCCTCCTGGAGGGTCCCGATCGTCTCGGCCTGGGACTCGACGCGCTCGGAGAGGTCCTCGAGTTCCTCGCGCTGGTGGGAAACGGTGCCAGAGAGGTCCCGCGCCTGGTCGACGATCGAGTTGACCTTGTGGGCGAGTTCGTCGTCGTACTCGGTGACGCGGTCGAGGATCCGCTGGACGTCGGCGCTGGTTTCCGGGACGTGGTCGTCCTCGGGTCCGGGTTCGGATTCGGATTCGGAGTCCGAATCGGAGTCGAAGTCGGACTCCACCTCCGCCTCGGCTGACTCCGACGCCGGGGCCGACTCGTCGCTCGCGTCTTCCGTTTCGTCGCCCGCGCCGTCGTCGGTCGTCGATTCCCCGTCTGCGGTGTCGGGTTCGGTTTCGGGCTCCGTTTCGGTTCCGGCAGTCGACCGTTCGTCGACAGTCGTCTCGCCGTCGTCGGATTCCTCCTCTGACGGGACACCCTGGGCCGAATGGTTCGTGCCCTCGTCTTCGCTCATGTTCGGGTCAACGAACAGCGGTAATAAAAGGGTTGAGGTCACCGCTCGTGCGGGGCGACTCACTGCGAGCAGTATCCGAGCAGTATCAGTTCCCGTAACACGTTTGCCGGCCGCCGAACCGGCTCGAAAGCCCAAACCCCCGATCGAAGCCGTGGGTCCGCGAGTACTCCCGCCGGTTCGAAAACGGCGGCTACCGACCGGGAACTTCGACCACGACGTCGCCGCGAGCCGAGACCGTGACGGGACAGTCCAGGTAGGAAAACGTCACCTCGAGCCGGGAATCCCGGTCCCGGGGTGGCGAACGTACGAGCGTTTCCAGGGCTTCGGTGTCGACGCTCTCGAACAGCGGCGGCATCTCGAGGGGATCGCGGTCGACGACGGTCGCGACGGTTTCGACGACGGCAACGACGACCGAATCGTCGCTCGCGTCGAATCGGTCGTGGACGACCTCGGTGACGTCGTTCCCTGCGGGGCTGTGGTCGGACGACTGGGTTGGGTTGGAATCGGATCGAGTCAGGTTATCACTCATTAGCGGTCCCTACGCCTGACGTCGCCGTAAGGCTGGACGCTGACTAGTCAGCGTGCCGTCTCGCCCGACTTTTCGTACAGTTGTCGGAAGACGCTCCGCTGGGCCTTGCGGAGGTGCTGGTTGAACGTCTGTCTGGTCACGCCGAACCGCTCCGAGAGTTCGTCGCCGGTACTGGTCCGGGGGGTATCGAAGTAGCCGCTGAAGTACGCGGCCTCGAGGGCGGCGAACTGCCGGTCGGTGAGTTCGTCGACGACGACGTCGTACAGCAGATGCGGCGAGTAGACGAGGTCCTCGGAGACCAGTTCGACCTCGGGGTGGAACGTTCGGATTCCCTCGGCGGCCAGCCGGTGATCGACGTCACCCGGCAGGTTCCCCAGAAAGCGGACCTCGTCGTGAGCGATGGCGATGGCGAGGGGGTGGCCGCCGAGTTCCTGAAACACCTCCGATACCGTCGCGGACTCGGCGCGGGCCTCGACCCGGCTGTAGCCGTCGGCCGTGCTGAGCAGGCGAACGTCGACGTAGTGTGGCACCTCCTCGACGGCGGTGACGAACGCGCCCGCGGAGAGGTCCGCCGTCCCCATGTACTGGACGGTCGCCCCGTCGGGCATCGAGACGACCGATTCGACCTCGATCCGCCACTCGCCACGGTCGACCCGCAGGGAGGGCGGCACCGCCGAGCGGTCCGTCCGGAACTCGACCCGGCGCACGTGGTCGCTCGTCAATCGCTCCTCGCGGCGTTTCAGCGCGGTCACGTCCTCGAACGAGACGACGACGTACTCGACGACGCCCTCGTTCGTCACCGGCGCGGAGTTCGACGTCAGCCACCGTTCCGACCCGTCCGGCCGCTCGAGCCAGTGCTCGAACCCGAAGACGGGTTCGCCGGTCTCGATGACGTGAGTCACCGGATGCTCCGCCCTGGAGATGGGCGCGCCGTCGTCGTCGTAGATATCCCAGTCCGTTTCTCCGTACCGTCGGCTGGTGATCTCCGCGCGGGAGAGGCCGAGCGTCTCGACGGCTCGAGCGTTCGCGAAGACGATACAGCCGTCCGAGTCGACGATCACCGTGCTGATGGGCCCGACGTCGAACGCACGGCGCGCGAGGTCGTCGGGGAGGGTCCGCGCGTCGTCGCAGTCGGACCCGGCCTCGCCGCTCACGGTCTCCGATCCGAAATCGGTCGCTGCTGCGTCGGGGTCGGTCTCGTCAGTCATGGCCCGGTTCCGGTTCCCATTTCTCTTCCCCTCCGGCTCCGGGTCCGTGACAGCGATTCACCCGAAAAACGAGCGCTGGATGTCGACTCATGCCGCCCGTACGCGGCCGACGAATAAGTGTGTTCTACCAACGACGATCACCCGAGCGGCCCCTCCTCGAGTCGGCATCAGTCGGGGAAGACGCTCTCGGGGAGGTACGCGGAGACGGTCGCGGTCGGCTCGTTGACGAGCTGGTTGATCTTCAGATCGACGACGGTCGAACACAGCAGGTAGGCCTGCTCACGGGAGAGTCCCCGCTCCGCCCGGAGGTGGTCGATCATCCCACGGACGGCGTCTCTCGCCGCCTCGCGGACGTCGTCGCCGAGTCCGGTCGTCCCCACCATCCGCTCGTCGCGGCCGGTCGGCGTGAACGGCCCGTCGGTCTCGAATCGTGGGCGATCGATCTCGAGGTCAGACCGGACGGTGAGCCGGCACGTAACCGACATCGGCGCTTCGATCCCCGAGACGCAGACCTCCCCGTCGCCCTGTGCGGCGTGGCAGTCGCCGATACTGAACAGCGCACCCTCGACCTCGATCGGAAGGGACAGCGTCGACCCGGCCCCGAGGTGTTTGACGTCGAGGTTGCCGCCGACGGCCCGTGGCGGGTTCGTATCGTGTTCGCCGTCCGCGGCGGGGGCAACGCCGACGATACCGGGGAACGGAGCCAGCGGCACCTCGATCCCGTCGACGAAGCGGGCGACGCCGTCCGCGAGGTCCCAGACGTGGATCGCCGGCTCCGGGAACTCCTCGGGGAGCAACCCCATCCCCGACTCGCCCGGGAGGACGAGGGTGTATCCCCAGCCGCGGTGCTCGAGGCCGAGCACCTCCACCTGGAGAACGTCCCCGGGTTCGGCCCCTTCGACGGCGACCGGCCCCGTCAGCGCGTGTACCTGGTCGACGTCCAGCGCGGCCAGGTCCCCGACCGTCGCGTCCGGACCGAGTTGGCCGTTCGTCGCGTCCCGGCACTCGATCTCGAGGACGTCGCCGGACGCGACTGTCAGCACGGGCTCGAGACCGTTGTTCCAGGCGCCGTGAACGGCGCCGTCGGTTGCGTCTACTCGATGGTCGACGGCGGGGGTGTCGACCGCGGAATCGCTCGCCATCGACGTCCTCCAGGGCACGGACGAGTATAAAGTTCTCTGGGGGCGCCACGGCTCGCGCCGCCAGCCACGGATTCCGGGCCGGCTCTCGGTCCCGGCCCCGATCGATCCAGACAGTATTTGACCATCGATCCCCCAGTTGGAGCCGTGACGCGGTCCGCCACGCCCGAGTCGCCGATCGAACTCCGGTACGAGGACGGGACGGTCCGGATCGACGGCCTCGAGGAGGCCACGGCCCGCCGATTGCGGGAACGGCAACCGGAACTCGAACTCGAGGACGATCCCCGAACGGGCGGCCATCGCGTGCCCGCCCTGCGGTACGCCACGCTCCGTCGCGCGCTGGCGGCGGCGTTCGATTCGGCCGCGATCGACGATCGGACCCTCTCACTGCCGTCCGTTCCCGACCTGGACTCGACGTACGAACTCCGCGAGTACCAGCACGAGGCGCTCGCCGACTGGCTCGAGACGGACCGCTGGACGGGGGCCGGAGGCGACTTCGTCTCCGACGCTCCGCAGCGCGCACCCGCCGGCGTGCTCGAACTCCCCACCGGCAGCGGAAAGACCGTCATCGCGCTGGCCGCGATCGAACGGCTCGACGTCCCGACGCTCGTCGTCGTCCCGACGATCGACCTCCAGGAGCAGTGGCTCGACGAACTCGAGGCGGAGTTCGGGGCCTCGGCCTCGAGCGCGGGCCTCGGGGGATCGGACGGCGTGGCGATCGGCCGGTTCGGCGGCGGCGAGCAACGCCGCGAGCCGATTACCGTCTCCACCTACGACTCCGCCTACCGCAAGGCCGACGCCGTCGGCGACCGGTTCGGCCTCGTCGTCTTCGACGAGGTCCACCACCTCGGCGGCGAGGGCTACCGCGAGATCGCCCGCCTGCTGGCCGCCCCTGCGCGACTCGGCCTGACCGCGACCTTCGAACGACCCGACGGAGCCCACGAGGTCGTCGAGCGGATCGTCGGCCCGCTGGTCCACCGGATCGACGCGGACGAACTGGCCGGCGACCACCTCGCTTCCTACGACGTCAAGCGCCTCGAGGTGTCGCTGACACCCGAGGAGCGCGAGGAGTACGAGCGCAACCAGGAGACGTTCACCGACTACCTCGCGCGTTCGAACATTCAAATGCGAAGCGGCTCCGACTACCAGGAACTCGTCAAACGCTCCGGCTCCGATCCCGCCGCGCGGGAGGCGCTGCTCGCCCGCCAGCGCGCCCGCGAGATCGCCCGCGGCAGTCGGGCGAAGATCGACGCGCTCGAGTCGATCCTCGATCGCCACCGCGACGCCCGGACGATCGTCTTCACGGCGCACAACGACCTCGCGTACGACGTCAGCGAGCGGTTCCTGATCCCGACGATCACCCACCGGACCGCCACCCCGGAACGGCGGGAGATCTTAGAGCGGTTCCGCGAGGGGACCTACAGCCGGATCGCGACCTCGAACGTCCTCGACGAGGGGGTCGACGTCCCCGACGCCTCGGTCGCGGTCGTGCTCTCGGGTAGCGGCAGCGAACGGGAGTTCACCCAGCGGCTCGGCCGGATCCTGCGCCCGAAAGCGGACGGACGGCGGGCGCTGCTGTACGAGGTCGTCACCGAAAACACGTCCGAAGAGCGCGTCTCACGCCGCCGACGGAGCGGTTCGTCGTAGAGACCGCACTCGAGGATCGCCCCGTCGTATCCAAACCGATGGGCGAACCGTCGCGATGGACTTCCCGGCGTGGGCGTGGACGGTCCGCTGTTCGACCCGATTAGGCTGGTCATCTGGGCGGGCTCACTACGTGCTTCTTCTCGGCCGACGCCCGTGGGAGAGCGAGAGTGACAACGCTACCGCGGGGATCGGCGTCGTCGAAATGGAGCACCCCGCCGGATTTCGCGACGATCTGGTCGACTAGCCACAGCCCCATGCCGCTGCTGTGGAGGAGCGCGCTGATGTCCGCGTCTTCCGAGATTACCCGCTGTTCCGCGGCGGGGATTCCCGGTCCGTCGTCTTCGACACGGACCTCGACCCGCCCGTCGACGGACCACACAGCGATCGTGACCGCCGGGTGCTCTCGATCGGAGTGGACGATCGCGTTCTCGACGACCTCCGTGAGGGCCTGCTCGATTTCGGGGAGTGTACGCACTTGCACGTCCTCGAACTCCTCGACGGCGATCGCTGCCTCGGGGTGTCGACGCTGCAACTCCTCGGAGACCGATTCGATCACCTCCGCCAGGGAAAGCGGCCGCCTGTTCGAGGGCTCGAGGAGGAGTTCGACGATTTCCCGTTGCTTCTCGGCGTGCTCGAGGACTCGGTTGCCCTCGTCGACGATCACTGATGCTCGCTGGGCGACGTCGTCGGAGGCGTCCTCCGCGATCGTCTCCGCGTTCCCTATGATCACGCTCATCTCGTTGCGGATGTTGTGCCGGAGTACGCGACCCAGGACCTGCAACTGCGTGACGCTCCGTTGCAGGTCGTTCTCCAGTTCCGCTTCGTAGGCTTTCTGCTCAGTGATATCGTCGTTAACTGCAACGAAGTGCTGGATCTCCTCGTCGTCATCCACGATCGGCGCGGCCGTCTGGGAGATGACGAACCGCTCGCCGTTCTTGCGTTCGTTGATGATTTCGCCTTCCCAGACCTCGCCGTTCTGGATGGTCCCCCAGAACTCCTCGTAGAATCGATCGTCGTGTTCGCCAGAGCTGAGAATGTGGGGGTTGCGCCCGGTCGCCTCCGCCGCCGAGTAGCCCGTCATCTCTTCCCACGACTGGTTCACGTACTGGATCGTCCCCTCGGCGTCGGTGATCATAATCGCGTGGCCGGAGTAGTCGGCCGCCCTCTTGAACTTGCGAGTTTCCGCTTCTCGCCGGGCAATCTCCCGGTAGAGCGTCTTCTGGGGGTCCCGAATTCCTGTCTTCACTACGGCGAGGTAGACCAGGTAAAACGAGCCCATCTTGAAGAAGTGGCCGACGGCGTTCGAGATCCCGTACACGTCGACGTAGAACGTGAAGGCGAGTTCCGCCCCCATCGTCAGCACGATCGACGCGGCAAGCAGTTGGTACACCCGCGTCGCGAACCGTTCCCGGAAGCCGTACAGCAGGGCAAGAGTGATCGCGAGAAGTCCGACGATGCCGTACTCGCTGCTGATCTTGAACGAGGTGAGGCCGCTCCCCTCCACGTACGTCGTCGGAAAGACATCGAACACGAAGACGGTGCTCAGACCGATCCCGACGACGAGCGCGTAGGCCGCGGCGAGGAACGATAGCGTCCGCTCGTCCCACTGGACGTCCACGGAGGTTCGCCGGGCAGCCACAAACCCGAGGAGCGCCGCGCCCAGCAACGACCAGGCTTCGACGTACCGTCCGAAGATCCAGAGCTGCGTCGGAAGATCCGCGCCCGCCTCCGGAAACACTCCCATGCCTTTGTACGCGAGCGTATGAAGAAGATCGACTCCACCGATAAACAGGTAACTGACGCCCATGACGGCGATGAATGGGCTCTCGATGTCCTCGATCGCATGCCAGGAGAGGATGAACACGGAGAAGGCGACGAGGATGCTGAAAACTTCCACGAGACCGTGAAAGAGCAGGTAGTTCCGGAATTGGACCACGTAGAGTGCGCTCACGCCACCGATCAAGACCAGGGCGGACGTCATCGATACCGTCGGACGATCTGGCCCGATCACCACGTTTTCACATCCGCTGTTATTATCGGATCGATGAAAAAATCTTCCGGCTCGAGCGGTGGGAAGTTCACCGATCCACAGGTGGGAAACGGTACTCACGGCCTCTCTCGGGACGAGAGGTTGCTAGATATACCCATGTAGACGCTCAAACGGTCGGCCGTTCTGCGACGGTTCGTACAGGGCGACGGCGGACGAGGACGACCCTGTGACTGACAGGGACGAGACTCACTCTCCGTACGCGACCGTCGAGAGCAACGCGTTCTCGGCCTGTCGCGAGTCCAACCGCGTATGTTGGCAGACCACGGGGATGTCCGACTCGATCACGCTCGCGAACGGCTCGCCTTTCGGGACGGGCTCAGGGTCCTCGAACTCGTTGAACCGAAAGTGTCTGGTCCGGTTCGCGGGGACCTCCGTCTCGTAAGGCCCGATCGGGTCGCTGCCGGTGAAGTAGACCGTTATCTCGAGCGTCGCGTCCTCGTCCGTGGTGTTGAGAACACAGAGAGACTCGTGGCTAATTAGCTCCGGTTCGGGGCCGGTACTTTCCCGTGGGATGTAGCCCTCCGGGATCGCCCACGTGTGCTTGCCAGTCATCGGAATCATCGTATCGTCCACGACCGCGTGGATAACCTGCTGGCTTGTACGCTCAGGTGGTCCCGCGGTCGCTTCCCGATACTGGGACCGACCCCAAGTGTTTTTGATAACCCGTGGTTATTGTACCGTATGGAACTCCCGACCCCGGCGGACCTCCGCCAACGGCGTACCGAACTCGGGCTGACCCAGAGCGAACTCGCCGAAAAAGCCGAGGTCTCCCAGCCGCTGATCGCCCGTATCGAGGGCGGCGACGTCGACCCGCGGCTCTCGACGCTCCGGCGGATCGTCAACGCCCTCGAGAAGGCCGAAAGCGACGTCATCCGCGCGGAAGACCTGATGAACGAGGCGGTCGTCAGCGTCTCGCCGGACGACTCCGTGGGCGAGGCCGCCCGCAAGATGGAGGAGGAGGCCTACTCCCAGCTCGCGGTGATCCAGGACGGGATCCCCGTCGGCTCGATCAGCCAGAGCGACCTCGTTCACCTCGACTCGGAGGCACGCGACGAGCCCGTCGAGGAACACATGAGCGAGAGCTTCCCGACGGTCTCGAAGGACGCCACGCTCGACGAGATCAGCAACCTGCTCGAGCACTACAAGGCCGTGATGATCACCGAAGCCGGCGAGACGGTCGGGATCATTACCGAGGCCGACATCGCCGCGCGGCTGTCCTGATCGGACGATTCGGCCGCGCTCGTCCTCGAGCCCGGCGTCAGCCTTCGGAGCCCTCGGCGTGCTCGTCGACGAACGCCTCGATCCGACTCAGCGCCTCGCGTAAATCGGCCAGCCCCGTCGCGTACGAGACGCGGAGGTGGCCCTCCCCGCCGGTCCCGAAGACGTCACCCGGGACGACGGCGACGCCCTGCTCGCGGAGCAGTTCCTCGGCGAACTCCTCGCTCGTCCAGCCCTCGGGGACCTCGGGGAAACAGTAGAACGCCCCCTTGGCCTCGAAGACGTCCATGCCGATCTCGCGGAACCGCGAGAGGACGAACTGCCGCCGTCGGTCGTACTGATCGACCATGTTCCGGACCTCGTCCCCGCAGGAGTCGAGCGCCTCGAGGGCGGCGTGCTGGGCCGTCGTCGGCGCCGACAACATCGCATACTGGTGGATCTTGTTCATCGCGCCCACCGCGTCCGCGGGGGCAAGCGCGTATCCCAGCCGGAGTCCGGTCATCGCGTGGGCCTTCGAGAAGCCGTTGAAGACGACCGTCCGCTCGCGCATCCCCTCGAGTGTTGCGATAGAGGTGTGCTCCCCGTCGCCGTCGTAGGTCAACTCGGCGTAGATCTCGTCGGAGAGGACCAGCAGGTCGTGCTCGCGGGCGAACTCGGCGATCGGCTCGAGGTCCGTCTCGCGCATGATCGCCCCCGTCGGATTGTTCGGGTAACAGAGCACGAGCAGGTCGGCCTCGTCCGCACCGGCCGCCTCGAGGGCGTCGACGGTGAGCCGGAAGTCGTCCTCGCGGTAGGTCGGGACGGGCAGCACCTCGCCGCCGGCGAAGATCACGCCGGGTTCGTAGGAGATGTACGACGGCTGGGCGACGGCGACGGTGTCGCTGGGATCGACGAACGCCCGGAAAGCGAGGTCGACGGCCTCGCTCGCGCCGGCGGTGACGATGATCTCCTCGCCCGGATCGTACTCCAGGTCGAACCGGTCGTCGGCGTAGTCGGCGATCGCCTCCCGGAGTTCGCGCATCCCCCGATTGGCCGTGTAGGAGGTCTTGCCCTGCTCGAGGGAGGTGATCGCCGCGTCCCGGGCCGCCCAGGGGGCCGCGAAGTCGGGCTCGCCGACCCCGAGCGAGATGACCTCGTCGCGCTCCTCGGCGATTTCGAAGAACCGCCGGATGCCCGAGGGCGGCACCGCCTGCACGCGTTCCGAGGGTTCGAAGTCGAATTCGGGGTCGGACTCGGGCCCGGACTCGGACTCGAAACCGGCGTCGGACTCGCGGGTCATGGCGAGAACGAGAGTCGATCGTCCTCCTCGCCGTCGCCGAGTTCGATCCCTTGCTCCTTGTAGGAAGTCATCACGTAGTGGGTGACCGTCTGGGTGATCTCTGGGACCGGCGCGACCTTCTCGCTGATGAACTGCGACACCTCCCGGATGGAGTCGCCCTCGATCTCCATGTCGAAGTCGTAGTCGCCGCTGACAAGCCGAAGCGCCGTCACTTCGGGGAACCGGACGAGGCGCTGGGCGATGTCGTCGTATCCCGTCTCGCGGTCGAGTTCGACGTTGAGTTCGACCTCGGCGCGGACGGTCTCTTCCTCGAGGGCGTCCCAGTCGACGACCGCCCGATAGCCGCGGATTACGCCTGCGGCCTCGAGTTCTTCGATCGCTGCTTCGACCTCGCTCTCCTCGAGGTCGGTCATTCGCGCGATGTCCTCCGCGGAGTACCGCGCGTTCTCTCGAAGCAACTCGAGCACCTCGCGTTCGCTCATACCACCTCGAAGCGTGAGCGCGACCAAAAGTATTGTTCTCGGTCAAAGAATTGTCGCTTCCGCACGGACGCGATCGAGCGGGCTGGGAGTCGCATCCGTGTCCCGGGCCGGAATCAGCCGGTTGCGGATCTGGACCTGGACCTGGACCTGGACTTGGCCGCATCGTACCACGCGGGTGGCTCGACGACGGTCTCGCCGACGTCCTCGTACCGGAACGCGATCCGGACGTCCGCCCCTGTCGGGTAGTGGTGGTAGGTGACCTCGAGTTCGAGGACGACCCCGGTCTGGGCGACGAACGCGGTGGCCCGGTAGCCGTCGGTCGTGTTCGCGAGCGGGGCCGGCGGTTCCGTCGCGTTCACGCGGTACCCGACGATCCCGTCGGCCAGCGCGGTCGTCACGTCGGCGTCCGGGTCGATCAAGTGCGTTTCGACGAGGTCGGCCCCGATCCGTGCGCTGTGTCTCGTCGGGTTCGCGTCCGCTGCGAGCGGACGGCGTTCGTACGAGCGACCACCGTCGTCTTCGACGACGACGTACTCGTACTCGCCGTCGCCGTACCGTTCCGCGGCGGTCTCCCGGTCGTCGCCCCCGAAGTCCGGCCCTGCCTCGAACCGGTAAGCGTCGTCCTCGATCCGGACGCGGAACTCCCCGGGCGGCGTCCCCGCCGGGGTCGCTTCTCGAGGCCCGTCGACCGTGACCTGCAGCGTCAGAGCGTCGATCCCCTCGAGCGCCTCGAGGTGCTCGGCGGCGACGCGGTCGGGATCGTCCACGCCGGTGAGGAAGATCCCCGGCGGCGGCCCCTGGGTGCTTCCGGGGGTCCCCTCGAGTCCCGCTTCCTCCTCGGCCGTCAGTGCCGCCGGACCGTCGCCGTCGGCCGTCGACTCCGCGGCGTCCGATCGCGGATCGGAACCCCGCTCCGCGTCGGATCGGTCCGGGTTCGTTCCCGTCGGTTCGGCGTCCGAGGCGCGGTCGACGGTCGGGTCGCCGAGCGCGCCAGGACCCAACCAGACCCCTGCGACGGCGATTCCCAGCACCACGCAGACGACCGCCAGCGCCGCGATCGGGTGTTTCCGGTCGGCGAGCGATCGTCGCCGGGTCGGATCGGCCCCGTCGAGTCCGGGATCGCCGTTCTTCGCTTCGATATCCGCGGCCGATCCGCCGCGGTCCCGGCCCCGCGAGTCGGTCGTCGCCGACCCGTCGTCGTCGGTACCCCGAGTCACGCCCTCGAGACTCGTATCGAAGTACTCGCGGAACAGCCGCTCCCCCTCCTCGCGATCGATCGCGTAGAGCAATCGGTCCCGTAGGCTCCCGGGATCGACGGCGTCGTCCGCCGGGGGGACCTCGACCCTCAGCCGGCGAGTTCGGCCGTCCCGGACGGCGACGACGACGTCACCCTCTACCGTCGTTTCCCAGCCGCAGGCGTCCCAGAGGGCCGCGACGAACGCCCGCCGTTCGTCCCGCTCGAGGGCCTCGTACAGCGCGGCGAATCGCTCCCTCGAGGGGACGACCATGTGGCTCCGTTCGAACCGACGGCACAAAAAGCCGGATTTCGGCGGGTTTGACGGTCCAAGTAGCTGATATATCGGCCGAGGGGAGAGAGACGACGGCTGCGGTCGGCGTCCTCGAGGGATTCCGGGACTCGAGCACTGCGGTTATCGGTAGTTCTTGAACAGCAGCGCCCGCACGTCGTCTTTCGTCTGGACCTCTTCGGTCGATCCGTCGGGGAGTTCGACGCTGTAGCGGTAGTCCGAGGACGAGGATTCCTCCCACTTGTCGTCGTGGGTCTCGAGGAGGCTCATCATCTCGTCGAGCATGTCGTCGTCGTCGGCTTCGCCGTCTCCGTCTCCGTCACCGTTCGTGCCGGCACCGGCATCGTCGTCGGTCGCGTCCTCGGCGTCGGCATCGTCCGTCTCCTCACTCCCGTCCTCGAGTTCCTCCTCTATGGCCCCGTCGTCTCCGTCCCCGGAAGAGTCGTCCGCACCGTCCTCGACCGGGTCCCCGTCGTAGGTGAGTTCGTTCGGATCCGGCTGGCCGTCGATCGCCGCGTCGACGGAGTCCGCGACGTCGTCGGTCGCCGAGGCGTCGAACTTGGCGTCCAGTTCGACGTCTACCTCGTCGCCGAGGTTGTCGATCAGGAACTGGATCGCGTCCTGTTCGCGGACGAACCCGTACCTGCCGACGACGTCCTCGGAGATCTCCGCGCGGAGTCGCTGGATGAACGCGTACTGTTCGTCGGTGACCTCGAGCGTTTGCATACTCCATCGATGTTGCGGGGGGTACAAATATGTGGGTCGTCCCCACCGGCGGTCTTAAGATCCGCGCGGAACGACACTCACGTATGGTCCAACGGGAGTCAAACACCGACCTCGAGGCCGGCGACCCCGCCCCGGCGTTCGAACTCGAGGGGGTCGACGGCGAGACGTACACGCTCAAGTCGTTCGCGGACGACGAGGCGCTGCTGGTGGTGTTTACCTGCAACCACTGTCCGTACGCACAGGCGAAGTTCGACCTCCTGAACGAACTCGCGGCCGAGTACGACGACGTCTCGGTCGTCGGGATCAACCCCAACGACGCCGAGGAGTACCCGGAGGATTCCCTCGAGACGATGCGCGAGTACGTCGCGGACGGCCGGATCCAGTACGACGCGTACCTCCGGGACGAGAGCCAGGAGGTCGCCGAAGCCTACGGCGCGGAATGCACACCCGATCCGTTCCTCTTCGAACGGGCCGACGGCGAGTTCCGACTCGTCTACCAGGGTCGACTCGACGACGCCCTGAATCCCGACGACGAGGCGACGCGGTATCACATCCGCGAGGCCATCGACGCGGTCCTCGCCGGCGAGGGGGTCGACCTCGAGTGGCGACCCTCCAGGGGCTGTTCGATCAAGTGGCGCGACGAGTAGGGCCCGCGTCGTCGGCCGTCGACCGCTGGCGTTCGACGGGGACGAACCCGCCAGCGACTCCGGGCGGAGGTTGAAACTGCCGGGTCTGCATACAAACGGGGAGGACCGCTATCCCTTCGTCCGAAATGGCCGGTCGTCACTTTCGTCTTCACGTCTTGCAGTCTTCGCTCCGTCCCGAGCCGGTTCCGCGCATCCAGGACGCGTATCTCGGTTCCCTCCAGAGCCAACTGCTCGCGACGGTAGCCATCGTTGCCCTCGCGGCCGGTATGGTCCTCGGAATCTCGCGACTACGGCCCACCGTCGAGCGGCGGTTTGGCTCACAGAAGGGGGAAATCGTGTCGATCCTCGCGCTCGCGACGGTCATCGGCGCGACCGTGTACGCGCTCAGCGTCGTCTGGCGCGTGACGTTCGTGCTCTGGATCACGTTCCGGACGATGACGTTCGGTCGGTGGGTCGCGGCCCAGCAACTCGTCACCTTCGCGCTTATCGCAACGGCGTATCTCGCCATCAGGGCCGTCAACAGGTCGATCGACAAGGCAGCCGAGACGAAAGCGATCACGAAACACCAGAGCGAGGTCGCCCACCACGTCGCCGATGTGGCCATCGTCTCGTTCGTCAGCGTGGTGATCCTCACGCTGTGGGGGATCGACCTGACGAACGTCTTCATCGGCGCCGGCGCGCTTACGGCCCTCGTCGCGCTTACCGCCCGTGAGACCCTCGCCGCGATGCTGGCCGGGTTCATCCTGCTTTTTTCGCGGCCGTTCCGCGTCGGCGACTGGATCGAGGTCAACGAGACCGACGGGATCGTCACCGACGTCACTATCTTCACGACCAAGATCCAGACGTTCGACGACACCCACGTTCTCGTCCCGAACGACGAGGTGACCGACAGCCAACTCGTCAACTACTCGCGCAACGACCAGCTCCGGATCGACCTCGAGGTCGGCGTCGATTACGACGCGGACCTCGAGCACGCGCGCTCGGTGGCCGTCGAGGCCGTCGGCGGGGTCGAACAGATCAAGGATACGCCGGCACCGCAGGCGGTCGCCAGGCGGTTCGGCGACTCCGCGATCCTCCTCGAGGTCCACCTCTGGATCGGCGACCCGACGAAACGCCGGGAACACGACGCCCGGACCGCGGCGCTCGAGTCGATCCACGCGGCGTTCGACCGCGAGGGGATCGACATTCCGTTCCCCCAGCGGATCCACGCGGCTCGGAACGACTCCCTCCGGGTTGCGACTTCCGGTACCGAGAACGACCGTCCCGCGTCGACGCTGGGGGAGTGACTACTGAAGGATGAAGGGTGATGATGGATGACACCGACGGTCGGGTGGTCGACCGCCGGCGGAGACAACGCGATTCGCGACGTTCGATTCCGTCGGGCGCTTCTGATCGGGCCGGCTACTCGACGACGATGTCCCCGATCATCGTGGTCTCGTGGGGATCGCAGACGTAACTGGCCATCTCGCTGCTGGCCGTGAACTCGAGCCACTGATCCTCGGGTTCGGCGACCTGCTCCGTCGAGAGGTCGTCGACGACATCGCCGCCGTCGGTACGGATCTCGATGTTGTGCTGGGACCCGTCGCCCTGGGTCCAGCCGATCTCGTAGTCTTCGCCCTCCTGCAGGATCAGCGTCGGGTTCTGCTCGCCTTCGATATCGCCGGGGGCGAGTCCTTCCCAACCGGCGGTCTGGCCGTCGAGTTCGATCTGCGTGCCGGGATCGATCTCGAACCCGTCGGAACCGCCGTCGTCTTCGTCTTCGGTACCGTTCTCCGTCTCGTCCTCGCCGTCGCCGTCCCCGTCGTTACCCGAACAGCCGGCCACGAGCGCGGTCGCCCCCGCCGCGCCGGCTGCTTTCAGGAACGTTCGACGGCTCCCTTCGTCAACGGTCATGCGTCGTTCGAACGATAGCTTACCGTCTCATTGAAGCGTCCGACTGCTCCCATCGGCTGGGACGAGGGGAGAAGATGTTCGCCGAATCCTTTACTACTACCGGACCGCTCGCCGGTACTGGATCGGCCACTCCTCGGGAGCGTCCGTCTCGAGGTCCTCGGCTGCCCGGAGCCCGAAGTACGGATCCCGGAGGAACTCGCGACCGACCAGCACGAGGTCCGTGCGGTCGTTTCGCACGAGCGCGTCGGCCTGTTCGGGTTCGGTGATCCCGCCGACGGCACCGACGGCCGCATCCGACCCCTGGCGAACCGCTTCGGCCAGCGGCACCTGAAAGTTCGGCCCGCCCGGCGCGTCCTGCTCGGGGTGGAGCCCGCCGGAACTGACGTCGATCAGGTCGACACCCAGCTCGGCGAGGTCGTCCGCCAGCCGAACCGACTGGTCGACGTCCCAGGAGTCGCGGTCCTCGAGCCAGTCCGTCCCGGAGATGCGGACGAAGACCGGCTTCCCCTCGGGCCAGACGTCGCGGACGGCCCGGACGACCTCCCGGAGGAGCCGCGTTCGGTCCTCGAAGCTCCCCCCGTAGTCGTCCTCGCGGCGGTTCGTGACCGGCGAGAGGAACTCGTGGAGCAGGTAGCCGTGGGCGGCGTGAACCTCCGCGATCTCGAAGCCGGCCTCGAGCGAGCGCTCGGCGGCGTCGCGGTAGGCCTCGATCACGCCCTCGATGTCGTCCTGGGTCGCCTTCCGCATGGCGGGTCGATCACCCGAGAACGGCGGGTACGCGTCGGGCGAAGGGGAGAGAACTTCCCAGCCGTCCGCGCCGTCGGGGTCGATCTCGTCCGGGGCGATGGGAACGTTGCCGTCCCACGGACGGGTCTTGCTGGCCTTGTGACCCGCGTGGGCGAGCTGGATCGCCGGTACGCTCCCCTGCTCACGGACGAACTCGGTGATCGGCCGCAGGGCTTCGGCGTGCTCGTCGCTCCAGATCCCGAGGTCGTGGGGCGTGATCCGTCCCTCGGGCGAGACGGCGGTCGCTTCGGTCATCACGATGCCCGCGCCGCCGACGGCCCGACTGCCGAGGTGGACGCGGTGCCACTCGGTCGGCAGCCCGTCGGGGTCACAGGAGTACTGACACATCGGCGAGACCGCGATCCGGTTGGGTATCTCGCAGTCCCGCAGCGACAGCGGAGAGAAAAGGTCACTCATGTACGGTACGCGGGCGTAGCCACCCCGCGGGAAAAACGCCCCCGGACGGGGACGGCTTTGCCGCCTTGCGGTTCGCTCCCGAACCCGTTCGGAGGCCGTCGTGCGGTCCGGCGTGGCCCAGCCCCAGCGAACGGTATTTCTCCCTCGAGGAGTCACGGTCCCACATGACCACTCCATCGCAGCCGCGATTCCTCGAGCGGTTCGACGTCGCTCGTCCGGTGATCGGCATGATACACCTGCCGCCGCTGCCCGGCGCACCGGGGTTCGACGGCGACCGCGGGTTCATCCGGGAGCGGGCGCTTGCCGACGCACGTCGGCTCGTCGCCGGCGGCGTCGACGGGATCGTTCTCGAGAACTTCGGCGACGCGCCGTTTCACCCCGATTCCGTGCCGAAACACGTCGTCGCGGAGATGACCGCCGTCGCCGCCGCGGTTCGACGCGAGGTCGACGTCCCACTCGGCGTCAACGTCCTCCGGAACGACGCCGAGGCAGCGCTGTCGATCGCGGCGGCGGTCGACGCCGCGTTCGTCCGGATCAACGTCCACGTCGGGACGGCCGCGACCGATCAAGGCGTCCTCGAGGGGCAGGCACACGAAACGATGCGACTGCGGGAGCGACTCGAGGCCGACGTCGCGGTCCTCGCGGACGTCCACGTCAAGCACGCCACCCCAGTCGGCGACGCTGGCGTCGAACGCGCCGCACGCGAGACGGTCGGACGGGGCCGGGCCGACGGCGTCCTCGTCTCCGGGTCGGGGACCGGACGGGAAGCGGCGCTCGAGGACGTGCGCCGGGTCGCTGCGGCCGTGCCGGAGACGCCGGTACTGGTCGGCAGCGGCGTCACCGCAGAGACCGTCGGCGACTGTCTCGAGGCGGGCGCGGACGGGGTCGTCGTGGGGACGGCGCTGAAAGACGGCGGCGAGACGACGAACGCGGTGGACCCGGAGCGAGTGGGGAGGGTCGTGACGGCGGCCCGGGAGGCGAGCACGAACGACTGAGAATGCGTCGACTCAGTCTCCGGTTTCCGGCACTCGTTCCCGTTCCCCGGTAAACGCGTCCAGGGTCTCCTCCGAGATGCCCGACCGGGAGTGGACCGTCACGAAGTCGCCCTCCTCGATGGTCGTCTCCCCGGCGGGCGTGATCGCCCGCTCGTCCCGGTCGATCCGGACCACCAGCACGTCCGAGGGGATGAACCCGTCCTCGTTGGCCCGCTCGAGGGTTTTGCCGGCGATGGGCGCCCCCTCCTTGACGACGACCTCGATCACGTCCGCGCCTCCCGCGAGCCCGGCGACGCCGGTCACCGGCGAGATCGGTTCCGTCTCCCTCGGGCCGAACCGGGCGTAGGGCCGAAAGTGCTCCCGCCGGAGCAGATCCTCGTCGTCGATCTCGACCCCGAGGGACGTGATGTCCTGGGCGATACGCGTGAGGTCGTCCGTGTCCGTGCCGACTGCCTTGATCCGGAGGTCGCCCTTGCCCGACATGGCCTCCCGAACGTTGATGACACCGGGGACGTCGAGCACCTGCTGGGCCAGTTTCTGTCGGTCGGTCGCCGTCGTACTGCACACGAACAGGTCGGTCAGGAGCCTGTCGGCCCGTTCGTAGTTCACGTGGGCGTGGTACCCCTCGATGATGCCCTCCTCCTCGAGACGCCGGATCCGGTTCCGGACGGTCGGGGCGGAGACGTCTACCTTCTCGGCGATGTCCGGTGCGGACGTGTGCCGTGCCTCCCGGGAGAGGTAGTAGAGGATCTGTTCGTCCACGTCATCGATGCGGTCGCCCATATTTATACCCGGGAATTAGTACCATATCTGTATTTAAGTTACCTTTGGGCTACGGTGGAAAATCGGCCAGTTCGCCGCGAGCGTCCGTCGTCGTTCGCGAGAGAGATGGGGATTTCGTACGGCAGAGCGCCCGAGGATACTGGCGAACGTTTAGAAAATATATGGGATTCAGACAAACGATCGAATAACTCAACGCAAGATATTTTAGGTAACGGGAGCTGCCGTTTATCAATGAGTGGAGATGAGCCGGTAGCACCGGAGGCGGTACCCGATCCGCTCGTCGAGCGCCTCGTCGCGCTCGACGTTCCGGAACTGCGCGCGGTTCGGACGTACGTCGAGCGACTGCTCGATTACGCCCGTCCGCCGCTGACCGACCGGATCCGGGCCGAGGCGTCGGGCGAACTGCTCGAGATCGACGACCACGGCGGCTCCGCTCTGGTTCGTAAACGCCCGCCGAACCAGGAGGAATCCGACGCGGACCCTGGGATCGTCTCGCTCTACCGCGTGACTCGAGAGCGTCACATCGGCGGGGAGGAGACGTTGCACTGGTCGTTCCTGGGCGACGTGCGAAACCCGACGCTCACCGACTGTGACCACTGCGGCGGTTCGGTGGACGAGCACGCCGAGACCTGCCCACACTGCGGCAGCGAACTCCCCGATTCGAACCGGGAGGGGGAACGATGACCGGACCGGCGATCGTTCGGTCGCCTTCCCGTATCGGTCGACCCCCGAAAACGACCCCCGCGGCACCGATGTCGACGGAGGTGCCCCGATGTATCTGATTGTCGTCGGCGCGGGCAACATCGGCTCGAACCTGATCGAACGGGCCGTCCAGGACGGTAACGACGTCGTCGTCATCGAGAAGGACGAAGCGAGGGCCAACGCCGCGTCCGCCGAGTACGACTGTCTCGTGTTGCACGCCGACGCGACGAACCACGATACCCTCGTTGAGGCGGAGATCGATCGGGCGGACGCGGTCATCTCGACGACGGACGTCGACGCGACCAACATCATGGTGATGTTACTCGCGCAGGAACACGGCGTCCCGAATCTCGTCAGCGTCGTCCACGATCCCGACAACCTCCCGGTCTTCGAGAAGATCGGCGTCACCCTCATCGAGAACCCCCAACAGCTGATCGCGGACTACCTCTATCACTCGGTGCGGTATCCGGGCGTCAGCGACTTCATCGAACTCGACGGCGACACCGAACTCGTGGACCTGACCGTCGACGGGGACGCGCCGATGAGCGGCCAGCAGCTCGAGACCGCGCTCGAGTCGGGGCGGCTCCCCGAAGGGTGTCTCGTCGTCGCCCTCGAGCGGGACGGCGAGATCCGCGCCCCGCGGGGGGAGACGACGATACTGGCGGGCGATCGGGTGACCGTCTTCACCGACGACGCCGCCCTGGACGACGCCGTCGCGGCGTTTACCGACGCCTAACCATGCGACCCGATCATCGCGTCGTCGGACGGGACGTCGGCCGCATTCTCCAGGTCGTCTCGCTGGTTTCGGCCGCATCAATCCCGGTCGCCGTCGTCAACGGCGAGTTCTTCGCCGTGCCGGCGTTCGCCCTCGCCGCGCTCGTGATGGCCGGCATCGGGATCGGCCTGGCCCGGCGGTACCGCGACGCGGCGACGCCGGAAAAGGCCGAGGCGATGGTGACGGCGGCGAGCGCCTGGGCGCTGGTCGGCGTGTTGGGCGGGCTTCCCTTCCTGCTGGTCGCGTGGACGATCGAGCTCGACCCGTTTCCCGCCTGGGCGAACACACCCCCGATGGACGATACGACCGAGATCTTCATCAACCCACTCGATGCAGTCTTCGAGAGCATGAGCGGGTTCACGGGGACGGGGCTTACGGTCGCCGCGGTCGAAGAGGAGTTGCCCCGATCGCTTCACTGGTGGCGCTCGCTCACGGAGTGGATCGGCGGCGTCGGCGTGATCGTGTTGACCGTCGCGATCCTCGCTCGGCCCGGCAGCGGTTCGCTCACGCTCTTCGAGAGCGAGGCTCGCTCCGAGAAGATCCACCCCAGCGTCGTCAACACGGTCAAAGAGATCTGGAAGATCTACCTCGGACTGACCCTCGGGTCGATCGGCCTGTTCCTCGCGGTCGGGATGCCCCTGTGGGGCGCGATCAACCATGGAATGACGGGGATCGCCACCGGCGGGTTCTCCGTTCACGCCGACTCGATCGGCCACTACGGCAGCCCCCTCATCGAGTACGCGGTCGTCCCGGTCATGATCGCAGGCAGCATCGCCTTCCCCGTTCACTATCTCATCCTCAAGGGTGAGCTCTCGAACTTCTACAAGGACGTCCAGACGCGCTGGGTGTTCCTCTGGTTCGGCATCGGATCGGTCGTTCTGACCGGGATCCTCGCGCTCAACGGCCAGTACGAGTCGTTCGAGAAGACCTTCCGTACGGCCCTGTTCCAGTTCGTGTCCGCGACCTCGAACACCGGCTTCGGGACGGTAGCGATCGGAAACGGGACGGAACGGGTCTGGTCGGCCGGTGCGACGCTACTCGCCTGTCTCGGGATGCTCACCGGCGCGGCAGCCGGATCGACGGTCAGCGGCCTCAAACTCGTTCGGGTCATCACGCTCGTCAAGGGGACGGCCTGGCAGATCGGGAACGTCCTCCAGCCCGATAGCGCGGTCCGAAGCTTCCGGATCGGCCAGCGAGACCTCTCCGAGGAGCAGATTCAGCGCGAGTACACCGAGGCGACGGTCGTGTTCGTGCTGTGGGTGGCCGCCCTGATGGTCGGGGTCGCCGTCCTGTTGCGGACGCTCTCCCCGGCCTACCCCCTCGAGTACGTGATCTTCGACGTGATGAGCGCACAGAGCAACGTCGGGCTCGACTCGGGCATCACGGGGCCGGACCTGCCCGCCGCGGGCAGGGCGATGCTGATCGCCAACATGTGGGTGGGCCGGCTCGAGATCATCCCGGTCGCGGTGTTGCTGGGCGCAGTCTTCCGGCGGGCCGGCCTCTATCGGTGACGGCCCTTGGAGACGTACCGCGCCATTCAAACCCCGAACAGTAGCGGGCCGATCAACACCCCCATCAGGTGGACTCGCCGCGCTCGCAACCGTACGGGGACCATGCCGACAGCAGCCGCGGCAGCGAAGACGGCAACCCCCATCGGGCCGGTAAACAGGAACGAGAGGACGACCAGGAGACCGAGGACGGCCACCGAGACCCTCCAGTAGGGTAGCCGCCCTACCAACTCGAGGTAGGCGTCCCCGACGGCGATCACGAGGACGAAGCCGATCAGGCCCGCGACGACCACGACACCGACGAGGAGGGGCAACTCGAGCGGCGCGTTCGCGCTCTCGAAGGCCACCATCACGCCGGTCCGCGGCCGGCCGATCGCGGCGAGCGCGAACAGCGCGAAGATCGCGTTGGCCGTGTCGACGCCGCTGGTCGCGACGATGTAGCCCCGGTCGCCGGCTCCGCCCGGCACGAGCGCGAGGACCGCGACGGCGGCGATCGCGGCGGACACGCCCGGGACGTAGCCGACGACGGCTCCCGCGAGCGCCCCGGCGACGGCCGTCGCCCCGAGGAGGGGACGGGACATCGCGATCGCGTCGTCCCGCTGGGGCGGGATACCGCTCCCGAACGCGGCGTCGATCAACACGGGCGCGCCGAACAGGCCCGCGAACAGCGGCGCGAGGGTGCCGCCCGCTTCGAGGGGCGCCTCGGGGGAGAGATCCAGAGTCAGCAGACCCAGGCCCGCTGCCAGCGCGAACGAGAACAGGGCGACGGCACGGCTCCGCCACGTCCGTTCGGAGGCGATCAGCGCGACGACGACCGCCGCAAGCACGAGCGAGAGGTTCGTCCGGAGGGTCGGGTAGACCGCCGTGACGGCTCGCGTGACGGGGACGGCGAGCGGCACGGCGGCGAGCACCGCGAGCACGCTCCCGAGCGCGGAGAGCCGGATCGCCTCGTATCCCCTGCCCTCGAGTACCATCCGGTGGCCCGGCAAGGCAGTGACGGCCATCTCGGCGTCGGGAACGCCCAGCGCCATCGCGGGGACGGCGTTGAGGAAGGTGTGGACGACGCCGGCCGCGAGCATCGCGGAGCCGACGAAAAGCGGCGGCCCCGGGACCGACGGCGCGATCCCGGCGAGCAGGAACGCGAAGTTGTTCGCGTGCAGGCCCGGAACGAGGCCGCTACAACACCCCAGCGCCGCGCCGGCGAGCGACCAGGCGAGCAGCCGGAACGACAGCGCGGGATCGGTGACGACCTCGACTGGACCGACAGCCATCGCCTCCTCTGGCCGCCCGTTCGTACTTAAACCCGCGCCGGCCCGCTCACGGTCACGGTCACGGTCACGGGGGCCCCCACACCCGTTGCTCGAGGTCCAGCAGCGAGACCACGACCACGTGAGGGAGGGTCAGCACGGCGATACAGACGAGATAGAGGGCGGCGACGTCGGGGACGGTCGCCGGCGTTCGGGGTACCAGCAGTCCAAGCCCGCCGAGCACCGCGAGGGCGGCGACCGTCAGCGGCGCGGCGTCGCGGGCAAACCGCCCCAGGGCCGCGAGGTCGTTCCCGTCGGCGAGGGCCTCGACCGCGGGGTCGTCGACGAGCAGCGTTCGGAGGACGTGTCGGACGGAGTGCCACAGCGCGAAGTAGAGCCCGATCGCCAGGATCGGCGGCACGAGGGCGAAGAAGGCGACGAGTCCGAGGGTCTCGGCGACGTCGATCAGCCAGGGCTCGAGCGCGTTACCTGTGCGGCGGTACCCCAGGGCGAGCGAGGCGACGACGAGCGCGCCGAACCCGAGGCCGACCGTCGCCCGGACCGCAGGCTCGAAGATCGGCTCGAGGGCGGCCGCCGCCGCGGGATCGAACAGGCCGATCAGCGTTCCGGCGACGAATGCGTACTGCTCGGGGAAAGCGACGAGCGGGACGAGCATCGGCAGCCCGCCGCGAACGACCAGCGCGAGCGCGCGAGCGGTTCGGCTCTCGAGGTAGGTGCCGTCGCGGGTGAACGCGAACAGCGCGTAGACGTCGCCCTGACCCCAGTGGAAAAGCGTCACGAGAATGAACAGGGCGAACGCGAACGCCGGTGCGAGAAACCAGACGGCCGCGTAACTCGTCCCCACGACGAGGTAGAGCACCCCCACGGCGACCATCGATCGGGACGTGACTGGGTCGTTCCGCGCGCGCGGGAGCACGAGATGATCGACCGCGCCGTGCGGGAGGCCGAAGACGACGACGGTCGCCACGAGCGGGAGGTACTGATAGACGAGCGGGAGCGAGTCGACGGCGGCGACGAGTGCCAGCCCGGCAAGGATCGTGGCAGCACCGAACCCGAGGCTGAGCCGTCCCGCACGCCGTCGCGCGCCGCTCGCGTCCGAACGGCCGAGCGACCCTTCGGACCGGGACGGTGTGGCGGTCACGGGAGATCACTCGGGGTTCGAAGCCGCTCGAGCGCGGGGAGTTCGTGGACGCGGTCGACCAGCCAGACGTAGAGGACGATTCCCTGGACGACGAAGACGTTCGTCAGCAGGAAGAACAGTCCCTCCTCGATCGGGAGCCCCCCGATCGTGTAGCCGGTGGTGTGGCTCCCGGAGATGATCCAGATCCCCCACTCGATGGCGATCCGATCGACGACACAGAGGTACAGCGTCGGCACGGCGACCGCGAGCGCGACCGGCCGACGGACCCGCCACAGGTACGTGAGGCCGAACGCCCACTGGATCGCCAGTACCGGGCCCGCCCACAGCAGCAACGAGCCGAGGTAGTACGTCGAGGTCGGACCCGCGAACAGCGTCCAGCCGACGACAGTGATCGCGAGCCCCCCGAGGGAACCGGCGAGTCTGTGGCTGCGGGGGATCCGGAGCGGCAGGTCGGCCCTCGCGGGGAACTGGAACAGGACGAGCGCGGTCAGGATCGGCTGTAGGACGAAAAAGAGGTACTCCTCGAGCGGCGTGTACCAGATTCGACCCAGCACTGCACCGTCGCCGTACCACCAGACTCCCTCCGGGATCATGTGGTTGGTCCACGGGGTGGTGTACGCCACTGCGAGGAAGAGAACGATCACGAGACCGGTGGCGGCACGTCGGTCCCGCCAGGCCGTCGGGCGTCGGACCGCGAGCCACCCGAGGATGAGGATCGGTGGCAGAACGAACGCCGCGTGAAATCCCAGGTAAGTAAGCGGCGGCGTCATCGACCCGTCCCTCGAGCGAGCGACGACCGCGGTCGGCCCCCGGGGAGGACGGCAGCGAGGGAAGTATCCCACGTGAACTGGCGGAGGTTCATTCGTCATTCGAAAACTCACGGCCGCACACACGTAAAGAACAGGGCAACACTGTTCGACTGGCGGGGAACGGCGGCCCGATCCGTCCGGACGCTGACGCCCCGCTGCCGACAGCCCCCTTAAAACCCCGCCCGATGTCGGTCAGCGCACAAGTGTGAGCCGTCCTAACCTCCGATATGGCGACTCACTCCCGAGTTCGGGGCTCGCGTTCCCTGCCGGCACTCGAGACGATCGCAGTGCAGGGCTCTCGCGTCGCGCTGCTGGGCCTCGCCGTCGCGTTCGTCGCGGCGAAGGCGCTCGGACGGATGCCGTCGCTCGAGGCGCAACTGGTCGTCTACCTGGTCGGGATGATCGCGCTGAATCTCCCGCACGGCGGCTACGAACACTTCTCGAACCTCCGGCGGCGCGGCCTGCCGTTCGGAGCCCGGTACGTCGGGGCGTACGCCCTCTGTATCGCCGCGTTCGTCGCGCTGTTTTTCGTCGCGCCGATCCCGGCGCTCGGCCTCGCGTTCGCCGTCGCGGTCGCGAAGGCCGGCCACGGCGACCTCCACGTCATGGACGCACTGGTCGGGAGCGACCACCTCGAAACCCGACTCCAGCGGGCGCTCGCGGCGGTCGCCCGTGGCGGCGCGGTCATGATCGTCCCGCTTCTCGCCTGGCCCGATACGTTCAACGGGTTCGCGACGTACATGCTCCTCCTGTTCGATCCGGGGGCGATCGGTGCGCTCGGACCCGCCCTCGAGTCGGCGCGGGTGGTTCTCGGCGTCGGCTACGCGGTCGCAGTCGTCGGCCACCTTACGCTCGGGTACGCGGTCGGGGGTGGCGCGTCCTGGCTCCGCGACGCCGCCGAGACGGGGCTGCTCGTGGGTTACTTCGCGGCCGTCCCCGTCGTCGTCGCCGTCGGGCTGTACTTCCCGCTGTGGTACTCGCTGCGACAGGCGGGCCGGGAGCGGTACGCCCGTCGGATCGAACCACCGACCGGCCTCT
Organism: Halobiforma lacisalsi AJ5; assembly: GCF_000226975.2. Lineage (NCBI taxonomy): Archaea > Methanobacteriati > Methanobacteriota > Halobacteria > Halobacteriales > Natrialbaceae > Natronobacterium > Natronobacterium lacisalsi. The sequence goes on from NZ_CP019285.1 coordinate 2,803,185, forward strand.
CCGTCAGGGACACCTGCGTCGCGATGCTCGCCGGCGGCGCGGCGACGGCCGCGGTCGCCGGCGCGTTCTGGCTCGTCGTTCCCAACCCGCTCGGCGGGCTCACTCTCTTGCCCGGGCTCGTAGCGTTTTACACGATCTTCGTCTGCGTCATCGCCCTGCCACACGTCGTGATCGGCGAGTGGCTCGACGCGGGCCGCGGGATCTGGTACGTGCCCTGACCCCCTCGCTCGAGTCGCGGACGACACCCGACCGCGGCGAACCTAAATACCCCGAGAATAGCGGCTGACAGACTTCCGTGACCGATACGAAACGTGACTATGAGCGACCTGACCGACGACTCGATCGCGGTCGCCGGCGCAGGCTTCGGCGGTCTCGCCGCGGCCGCCTACCTCGCGGCCGCGGGGGCGGACGTCACGGTGTACGAACGACGAACCGAGGTCGGCGGCGTCGCGGGCCGGTTGACCGGCGAGGGGTTCCGGTTCGACACCGGCCCCTCCTGGTACCTCATGCCCGAACTGTTCGACCGGTTTTTCGCCGATTTCGGCCGCGAGCCGTCCGACTACTACGACCTCGAGCGGCTGGACCCGAACTACCGGGTCTTCTGGGAGGACGGCGATCGGGCGGACGTCCCCGCCGATCCCGCCGAGGCAGGGGCCCTGTTCGAGTCCTACAGCCCCGGCGCGGGGGAGGCCCTCGAGCGGTACCTCACGGACGCCCGCGAGGCCTACGAGATCGGGATGAACCGGTTCGTCCTGCCGAACCGGACGCGGTTCCGGGACTACCTCTCGACCGACGTACTCCGGTCGGCCCGCGGACTCGCCCTGCTCGGCACGATGGACGACCACGTCGCCGACTACTTTGATCATCCGAAACTGCGCCAACTCGTCCAGTACACGCTGGTCTTCCTGGGCGGCGCCCCCCACAACACGCCCGCGCTCTATACCCTCATGAGTCACGTCGACTACGGGCTGGGCGTCTACTACCCCCAGGGCGGCATGCGCGAGGTGGTCGACGCCGTCGCTGCGGTCGCCCGCGAACAGGGTGCGACGATCGAAACCGGGACGCCGATCGACGCCCTCGAGCCGACCCCCAACGGGTTCGCCGTCACGACTGACGCTGGGCGCGTGCGACACGACCGCGTCGTCTGCAACGCGCCGCCGGCCCACGTCGAGCGAGACCTCCTCCCCGCGGGCGTTCCGGACCGGCCCGACGACTACTGGGACGACCGAACCTACGCCCCGTCGGCGTTCATGCTGTACCTCGGGGTCGACGGCGAACCCCCCGAGTTCGAACACCACACGCTCGTCCTCCCGACCGACTGGACCCCACATTTCGAATCCATCTTCGACGACCCCGCGTGGCCCGACGATCCGGCCTACTACGTCAACGTCCCCTCCCGGACGGATCCGTCGGTCGCCCCCGACGGCTGCGAGACGGTCGTGATCCTCGTCCCGATCGCGCCCGGACTCGAGGACGACGACGCGACGCGCGAGCGGTTCCGCGACGCCGTGCTCGCTGACCTCGCGGAGACGACGGGGGTCGACCTCCGCGAGCGGATCCGCTTCGAGGAACGGGCCTGCGTCTCCGAGTTCGCCGGGGGGTTCAACAAACCCCAGGGCACGGCGCTCGGACTGGCCCACACGCTCCGCCAGACGGGGCCGCTCCGACCCCGTCACCGCGTGCCTGGCCTCGAGGGGTTGTACTACGTCGGCGGCGACACGAATCCGGGGATCGGCGTCCCGATGTGTCTGCTGAGCGGCGAACACGTCACGGAGGCGGTTCTGGCGGACGCCCGGGACGGCCCCGTGGACCGGGGTCGGAGCGGAAACGGGCTTCGCCGGCTCCTCCGGCAGGGGCTGTATCGGGTCCAGTCCAGCCTCTAACTGCGTTCTCGACTCCGCTCCGGTCGCTTTGCTGCTCGCTACGCGAGCGGCGTCGCCACTGGCCGACGTGACACACGCAAAAAATATCGATCGTTGAGACTGTGAACTCGTCGCGTCCGACTTAGCCGAAGAGCTCGCCGAGACCTTCGCCGTCGGCCTCGTCGTCTTCGTCCTCGTCCTCGTCCGTCGTGTCCGGGACGTCGCTGGTCTCTTCTTCCTCTTCGGCTTCCTCGTCGGCTTCCTCGGCGGCGGCACCGCCAGCGGCGCCGGCGGCCGCGGCGGGCGCGGCAGCAGCCTCGGAGACGGCCTCGTCGATGTCGACGTCCTCGAGCGCGGCGACGAGCGCCTTGACGCGGGACTCTTCGACGTCGACGCCGGCAGCGTCGAGTACGTCGGTGAGGTTGTCTTCGTTGATCTCTTCGCCCGATTCGTTCAGGATGAGTGCAGCGTAAACGTATTCCATTGTTGAATCCTCCGTTAGTCGTTATCCGAACATTTCGCCGAGGCCGGCCGCGCCGTCTTCGTCGTCATCGTCGTCTTCCTCGTCGGCGTCGGCCTCCTCTTCGGTCTGGTCGTCTACCGATTCGTCTTCGTCCTCGCTCTCGCCCTCGTCAGCCGCCGGCTGTGCAGGCGCGTCGACGTCCTGCAGCTCCTCCGGCAGCGCTTCCTCGTCGTCGATCTGGGCGGCGAGCGCGCGAAGTTGCGCGTCGGCCTTGGTGACGAGGTCGGGCATGAGCTCTTCGTCCTCGATGGCGGCCTGCAGGCCGAGGCTCTTTGCCTCGCCCGTGGCCTTGGCGACCAGCGTCGGGACCGTCGTCTCGGTCGGGTACTCCGCGTTGACCGCGAGGTTCCGCGCCCGAGCGGCGGCCGTCTGCACGTCGCTCTCGTAGGCCTCGACGTCGATGTCGAGGTCTTCGGGGTCGAAGAGGACGCCCTCGGCGACGACGGCACGAAGGTCGAGCCCGACTTCCTTGGGCTCGATGCCGAGTTCGTTGAGGACGTTCGCCAGGTCCGCAGAGACCTCCTCGCCGGCCTCGAGGACCGTCGAGTCCTCCATGACCTGAATCGAACCGTCCTCGATGCGTGCGTTCGCGCCGATACCCTGAAGTTCGCCGACGAACGGCCCCGGATCGACGCCCGTGTCCCCTTCCGGGATCACGATGTCGTTCGGGGCGACCTCGCCCTCGTTGATCGGCGCCGGCGTCTTCGACGCCTCGAGCTCCTTGTAGAGCGCGAAGGGGTTGTCGTTCGTCGCGATCAGACCGACGTGGCCTTCGACGTGGTCGACCAGGTCGTCGTAGCCGGCCTCCTCGAGTGCGCGGATCTGCAGGGTGTTGCGGCTGACACGCAGCTCCGCGGTGCCGTACAGATCGCGGCGCATGTCCTGGAGCTGCTTCGAGGGGATGCCGGTGAGGCCGACGATGCCGACGCTCTCGTACTCGCCGAGTAGCTCGGAGAGCTCCTCGACTTCCTCTTGCTTCCACTGGGGAAGGTTCTCGGTTTTGCGTTCAGCCTGGGCGCTCATGTTAGGCCACCTCCACGGACGGGCCCATCGTCGTCTTCACGTAGACGGCGTCGATGTTCTGGGGCCCCTTCTCGAGGTCCGCGTGCAGGCGACGCAGGATGACGTCGATGTTGTCGGCGATGTTCTCGGCATCCATGTCTTCGGCGCCGACGAGCGTGTGGAAGGTTCGTCGGTCGCCGGAGCGAAGCTGCACGGTGTTTTTGAGCCGGTTGACGGTCTCGACGACGTCGTCGTCGGGACTGAGCGGGTCCGGCATCTTCCCCCGGGGACCGAGGATGGTACCCAGGTGCCGGGCGATGTCTTGCATCATCGCCTCTTCGGCGATGAAGAAGTCCGTCTCGTCGGCCATGTCTTTGGCCTCGTCGTCGTCGAGGTCTGCGACCTCGTCCTCCGAGAGAACCTCGTCCGCGGCCTCTTCGGCGCGGACTGCAGTTTCGCCCTCGGCAATGACGACGATTCGCGTGTCCTGTCCGGTTCCGGACGGGAGCACGACGGACTCGTCAACTCGATTCGACGGTTCGTTCAGGTCAAGGTCGCGCAGATTGATCGCGAGGTCCACCGTCTCGGTAAAGTTCCGATCCGGTGACTCCTCGAGTGCGCGAGCCACTGCGGTTTCGATATCCGAATCTGCCATCGTTCACCTCCGTAGTACGCAGGAGTGCTCCTACGGGTCAGTGAAACAGGCGATGCCTGTCTCTGTTGAAGGGAGTAGCATGGAAAACTTAAACCCGTCGAACTGGACTCCTCGAGCGGGCGTTTCGAGGTGTCCTTTCGTCTTTCGTGAACGAACACCATGGACCTGCCGTTCGCCTCGTCCCCGTTCCCCGGGTGCGACGCCGTATCAGCGCTCGAGAAAGTTTTATTCTGAAAAGTTTCCAACCAAAAGTACTATTTGAAAAGACATAGTAGCTTTCTCCTATGTGGCCAGTAGATTTATACGCGATGAGCGCTGCACCGACCATCGCCACCCCCACGGCGATGGCGAACGCAGGGGCCGTCGACCTGTTCAAGACGGTCGGTCCGTCGGTTCGTGCCGCCGCCGGGTTTCTCGGCACACTTCTGGTCGCGATGGTCGTCCTCGGCCTCGTGCACGAGCACGGGTTGAAATCCGTCGCGAAGGCACGTCGTAGCCCCGTTATTTCGATCTGCGTCGGCCTCCCGGCGACGCTCGTGATCGCAGCCCTGGGATCGACCGGCGCGTTCATCGTCGGTTCGAGCCTCGGGACGTTCTTCGGCGTTCCGCTCGTGATCCTGGGCGCGGTCGTGCTCCCGGTGCTGACGACGTTCGGCTTCGTCGCGATCGGTGCTACCGTCGCCGCCCGTCTCGGCCGCGACCGATTGGGTACCGGTGTCCTCGTCGGGAGCCTGTTGGCCGGCCTCGGCACCCTTTCGCTCCCGTCGGCGATCGTCCTGACGGGACTGGCCGCGTCGCTCGGCGTCGGTGCGGGCATCCGCGTGCTGGTCGGCGCCGGCGGCTCGAGCCAGCCCGACGACAGAACGGTCCCGCCCGCGAACAAGATCTGAGCACCCGATCTCACGGCCGACCGGCGGTCCGTCTGGCCACGTCGGACCGTCGTGACGGCCCCGGTTCGTGACTTCCTCGCCGATACTGACGTCCTGTTAGAGCCCCTATAAAACGGGTTTTCCGCCACTTACATCCGCGACGTGGGTGGCCGTGACACGGAGTGTCGCGTCGGCCGTCTTCTAGGCAGTATCCGTGTCGGCGGGGCAGTCGAACCCCGCGACTCGAGAAACTGACCCCGCCGTGGCCGTCGGCCGATGCGCGATCGGTTCGGGGACGAACGTGGGCCGAACGAAAGCCGGTGTGAAGAACAACGGTCCAACGCGAAAATCGAACCGGGAGTGGATCGCCAACCTGGAACCGACGCGTCGCTCGAGGACCATTCGAAACGACGAAGCAGGAATGGAGTCGATCGAGATTCGACTCGAGGAGTCGGCGGTCGTCGATTACGCTTCCGCTTCGTCCGCGAGTACGTCGTCGTACTCGCCGGCGTCGACCTTCTCCTTGAACTCTCGAGCGTCGTCGCCCTCGATGGTGACGCCCATCGAGGCGCAGGTGCCGACGATCTCTTTCGCGGCGTTTTTCGTGTCGTACGCGAGCAGGTCGGGGTGTTTCTGCTCGGCGATCTGCTTGACCTGGTCGATCGAGAGGTCGGCGACGAAGTCCTCCTGGGGTTCGCCGCTGCCCGTCTCGAAGTCGGCCTCGTCTTTGATCAGTTCGGCCGTCGGCGGGACGCCGACCTCGATCTCGAAGGAGCCGTCGTCCTCGTAGTCGACCGTGACGGGGACCTCGGTCCCGTCGAAGGCCTCGGTCTGATCGTTGATCTCCTGTACGACAGCCTGCACGTCGACGGGCGTCGGTCCGAGCTCGGGACCGAGCGGCGGGCCGGGGTCGGCCTGGCCACCCGGAACGAGCACTTCGATGGTTCCAGCCATACCCGTGACAACCCGTGCGCGAGTTTTAAGGGTTGCTTTTTCGGGCAGTCGGCGTCTGTGATACACTGACGCGGATCCCCGGCCGGTTCCTCCCGTCGGATTACTCCACGCTCTCGTCGCGCCACTCGGCGAACGACTCGAGGACGTGCGCTTCGTCGAACCGCTCGATACACGGGACGTCGTAGGGATGCAGTTCTTCGACCCGGTCGACGAGGTCGTCGTACGCGTCGACGGTGGTCTTCGCGAGCAGCGCGACCTCCTCGTCGCGCTGGACCTCGCCGTCCCAGCGGTAGGTCGACGTGATCGGGAACCGATTGACACAGGCGGCAAGTTGCTCCTCGACCAGTCGTCCGGCGATCGCATCTGCCTCCTCGGGGGGAGCCGTGATGTACGCGGTCGGCATCGTCGGGAGCTACGGTCGAGAGGACAAAAAGAGCCGCGAGTCCGCTTTCGGGCGGCGCTCGAGCAGCGAAAGTCGCTCGCGCGACTGGACGTGAACGCCGGTCAGGGGCCCCGGAGGTCAGGAGTCGTTCTCAGCGACCGGATTGAACGTGCCGTTGATGTCCCACTCGTGGAGGCAGTGGGGGTTGCCGATCAGTTTCTCGCCATCGTCCCGGTCGAGTTGCCAGGCCTCGAGGTCGTCGTCCCATCGTTCCGCGCGACCGCACCGTTCGCAGACCCGCGCGGTCGGCGTTCGTACGCGTGCACTCATTGACGGACCTGGGAACTGGACGCATATAACGATGCGTACCCGCGGCAAACAATGCGAGTTGTTCACAAAAGTCTAGGTACGAATCGAGCGCGCCTCGAGCGTCCCGCGCGAGGGACGCGATCAGTACACGGCGTCTTTGATCTCGTCCCGGAGATTCTCGAACGTCTCGAGGTACTCGCGGCGTTCCGTACGCAGGTCAGCGAGGGCTTCGTCGTAGTCCTCGACGTGGTCGGGGACGTAGTAGTCCTCGATCTCGAGGCCGGGAATCGACTGGGGAATCGTCAGCCCGGTTCGGTCGTCCTCGGTCCATTCGATCCGACCGCGGGCGGCTTCCGTGAGGATCGTGACCGACTCCTGGACGCCGACGTCTTTCGATTGCTCGCCCAGGTAGCCCGTGTTGATGACGTAACAGTCGACGTCCAGTGAGGCGACGAGGTCACGGAAGACGTTCCCTTCCTCTCCCTCGGAGCCGATAATGAACGGGTTGGTCCCGACGACACGGATCGATTCGCCCGCTCGAGAGGGGTCGCCCGCGCTGGTCTCGATCGACTCGCCGAGCATGAACGCGACCGCCGACTGCTCCTCGGTGAGTTTCGCGACCGGCGGCATCAGGGGGTTTCGCGTGATGAAGAAGACCTGATCTATCCGCTCCAGGTCGATCTCGTCGTCGGCGCTCTCGAGTTCGTCGCGCTGGACGATCGCCCGCGAGTTGGCAGTGTGGCGATCATCGTCGAAGTCGACTGTCCCGTCCTCGTCGACGGCGACGTTCTCCAGGATCGCAGACTCGTCGGTCGCCGCGGCGTAGAGTTCAGGCTGTTCGTCCTCGTCCAGCCCGATCGTCTTGATGAACAGCCCCTTCCCCTCGCTGCCGGCGACGGAGCCGTCCGGGAGGAGCCCGCAGACGTCGTCCTGTAACATCGCGGCGTCCTCGGGATCCTCGAGCCAGCAGCCGTGGGACGTCAGCGTCGACTTGCCGGTCGCGGACAGGCCCATGAACACCTGGCCGACCGTCCGCAGGTCGCCGTCGGCGTCGCGGACCCGGACGCGCTTGCTCCCGGCGTGGAGCCCGAGTCCGCCGCGTTGCTTGATCCGGTACATGAACAGCCGGAGGAACGATTTCTTGGCTTCCCCGGTGTAGTCGCTGCCCAGTACGGCGGTAACGCCCTCGTCCGGAAGCACGCGGATCGCGGTCTCGTCGTAGTCCGGATCCTGAACGGTGTAGAAGTCGGGCTCGGCGTCGGGGTCCTCGACGGGTTCGAACAGGTTTGCCCAGGCGAGGGCGATTCGCGCGTGGTCGACCGGCACGAACAGGCGACAACGGAACGTCGCCTCCGGGTGGCGGCCCATCCGACGGTCGACACAGAGCATCTCCCGTTCGTCCGCGCGGGTAATGGCGTCGTCGACTAGCTCGCGGTCGCGACCGTCGAACTCGTGGTCGACGGCGTTTTTCGTCCGATCGGCGCTGCGAGAACGGAACTCGCTGACGTAGGACGGGGAGCCGAACTCGGTGGTCGTCTCCTCGTGGGCGGCGAGTTCACGCAGTTCCTCGAGCGAGGGGTTGTACCGAACGTTCGACGCGGCGAGTGGGTCGGGAAGCTCCCGTGTGAGCGGGCGGGGCTCCGTCCCGGTTTCGGACATATACCTAATCCACCATCATCCTGATGTATAAACGTGGAGGATTTTGATCGGAGTGTGTCACTACCTACCCAGACACTAACGAGTATGTCGGGTTCCGAAGCACTTCGAGGGCCCGAATAGTCGATTCCTTCTCGAGCGAAGAATGATCATAATCCATATCATTGTAGGAATGTACTCGTATAAGAAATAATTTTATTCTCGAGTATGGAGGGCGTGTACGTCGATCCGACGGGGAGCAATTTTCAGTTCTGGTATTCGGAACCAAAGCTCCAATACCGGGGTCTCCCTCTTCGAGCGCATGGTACGCGGTCTCGACATCGGACCGGACGCGATCAGGTCGGCGACCGGTGAGACGGACGCCCCGACGATCGACTCGGAACCGGCCGTCGTCGTCCCGGTCGACGACGCAGCCCTCGAGTCGATCGACCACGACGTTCGGACGATCGGCCGAGAAGACGGGAACGACGAGGTGTACGCGGTGGGCTCGAGCGCGGCAACCGTCGCCGACGCCCTCGGCGAGGACCTCGAGCGGCGATCGATCCTCTCGAATGGAGTTCTCGAGACGTCGACCGACGCGGAAGCGGCGCTGACGGCGACGCTCGAGTCGATGTTCGGAAACGAAACGGTCGACCGAGTCCGATACGCGACTCCGGAACCGCGGCCGTCGGATCCTGCCGCGGTCGCGGACCACCGGGAGACCGTCGAGTCCGTTCTCGCCCAGTGGGGAATCGAGGCCGCACCGATCGGCAAGGGGTTCGCCGTCGTCTACGACCAGCTTCGATCGGACAACTACACCGGGATCGGGATCTGCCTCGGCCACGGGCACACCAGCTTCTCGCTCGCGTACTACGGCGTCCAGTCGCTGTCGGTGTCGATCCCGCGAGGCAGAGACTGGGTCTGCGAGCGCGCGGCGTCGGAAACCGACCGTTCGCCGTCGGCCGTTGGGGACGTCCTCGAGACGTTCGAACTGGATCCCGAGACGACGGGGGAGATCGAGAGCGCGATCGCCGGCGCGTACGACGACCTGATCGGCGACCTGATCGACGCGGTCGTCGACAGGGTTGACGACGGAGCCGTCCAGGATGGCGTCGCGGTCCCGATCGCGATCGCGGGCCCCGGTGCGGTCGATGGCCTCGAGTTCCTCGTGGGAGGGCGATTCGACGCCGGCGGACTGGGCGCCTCGATTCGCGGCGTTCGACTGGCCGACGAGCCGACGGAAAGTGTCGTCAGAGGCGCGCTCGCGGCCGCGTGCGACGACGATTTCGCTGACGGGGACGAGGCCGGGATCCGGGATGCCGACATCGACGTCGAATCCGACGAACGACGCGTCCCCACAGCCGATGAGGACGACGGGGAGACCCGCCTCTCGTTCGACGCGATGGCCGACGACGGCGGAAACGAGGCCGCGGGATCGACCCGCGCCGATCCCGCGACGGACCTCCTCGAGACCCTCTCCGAACGGTTCCCGGACGACGACGAACTCCGCGCGGTCGAAGCCGAACTGGACGACGTTCGCGACGAACTCGAGGGGATCGAGGAACGGACCGCGACGCGGGAACGCGTCGTCGCCCTCGAGGATCGGGTCGACGCCCTCGCCGACGAGGTCGCCGATCTCGAGGAGCGGCGGGAGTCGGACGAGGACGACGCGCTCGCGGACGACCTGGCGGACGACCTCGCGGCGGCGTCGGCGGCGGTCGAAACCCTCGAGAAAGACGTCGATGAACTCTCCGCACGGATAGCGGCGGTCGACGGGCTTCCGTCGGCTGTCGAATCGCTCGAGGACGACGCCGACGAGCTAGCGGACGATCTGGCTGACCTCGCCGAGGAAACGGCCGACGAACGGGACCGTATCCGTGACGACCTCGATTCGGTCCGCGACGACTGCGAGTCGGCGACGGCCGAACTCGACGCGCTCGAGGATCGCCTCGAGACGGTGGCCGCCGACCTCGACGACGTCCGGGCGGAGCAGGACGACCACGCCCTCGCGAGCGATCTCGACGCGCTCGAGGACCGACTCGATTCGGCTGCGAACGACCACGAATCGCTCGCAACGGAGGTCGACCGGCTGGCCGAGCGAACGGACGGAATAGATGCGCTCGAGGATCGACTGGACGATCTCACGGAGCGGGTCGACAGGGTAGACGATCTCACGGAGCGGGTCGATGGACTCGGCGATCGAATCGAACGCGTCGACGACTTCGAACGGCGGGTCGACGAACTGGAACCGCTGGCGGACCGGATCGACGAACTCGAGGCCGTGAAAACGGAACTCACGGCGCTCGAGGACCGCCTCGACGAGCAGGGTGATGACGTCGACGCACTCGAGAGCCGCCTCGTGGATCTCGAACGCGTCGAAGAGCGCCTCGAGGAGATCGCGGAAGTACGGGATCGTCTGGACGAACTCGAAGGGCAAACTGCGCGTACCGACGACCTCGCGGACGTCGAGGAGCGGTTGGCCGACGTAGCCGATCTGGCGTCGACCGCGGCGGACCGCGAGGCCGTCGAGGAACTCGAGGACGAGATCGACGCTATCCGCGCAGTCGAGCAGCGGATCGACGACCTCGAGGCTCTCGAACAGCGCGTCGATACCCTCGCCGATCTCGAGGATCGGACGGTCGACTCCGGAACCGTCGACGGACTCGAGGATCGGCTCCTCGCGCTCGAGGATCGCGACCCGACCGTCGACGACCTGGCTGATCGGCTCGAGACCCAGAACGCCCGCCTCGACGGCGTTTCGGGCCGCACCGAGGAGGTCGCCGAGCGCCTGGACGCTCTCGATCGCGACCTCGACCCCGGCCTCGAGTTCGACCCGGCGCGCTCCGAGGACGTGGACGGGCTGGCCGACCGCCTCGACGGCCTCGAGTCCTCCCTCGAGACCGTCGAGACGCGCCTCCGGGCGCTCGAACCGGACGACGAAAGCGAGGCCGACGGCTCCATCGTCGAATCCGAACTCGCAACCGCGACGCTCGCGGGCGGCGGGGGTGCCGGGCTCGTCGCCGGAGCCGTCGTCGCGCTCGCCGGCGACGGCACGGTCGGAGCGGGTGCGGCGGCGCTGGGCCTGATTCTCTTGGGCGTCGCGGCCGTCGCGGGTCGCTAACCGACCGACGGACCCTATCTGTCCTCGACGATCGCGTCGTCGGCAACGTTCGGCGCGCCGACGACGAGCACGCGACTCTCCTCGATCGCCCGGATCTGTCGCCAGGATTCGGGCGACACGACGAGGACGTCCCCGGAGGTGAGTTCGACCACGTCGCGGTCGTCACCGTGTTCGATCGTCACGTCGACGGTCCCCTCGAGGACGACGTACAGTTCCTCCTGTTCGTCCTGTCGGTGGGAGGTGTTCTCCTCGCCGGCGTCGTACTCCCAGACGCTCGGCCGCATCCGATCGGGCCGGAGTTCGGGTCCGATCGGCAGCAGCGTCGGTTCGATGTCGTCGAGTTCGTGGGGCTCGACGTTCTCGAGGTCGACCATCGAGTACATAGCAGGGGGTTCCACGATCGGCAGCAAAAAGCCGCGGCGCTCGTGTTCGTGGTCTTCCCGTCGCCACTGTGGGCGAGCCATCGGCTCCCGCAACGGGTGGTGTACTGCGGAGACACGGGATACAGTAGCTGGGACCGAACGTGACACGCCGAAAGGAGGCCCTACTCCCGGCTCAAATCGCGGTTTCCGTTCCGTCACCACGCCGCCGACGGGTGCTGTCGAGTGCGTCGTCGACCGGTTTCGGCCGGCCGTAGTGGATCCACGCGTACTCGAGCCGTTCGGGAGTGACGTACGTCCCCGTTACTCCTCGGCCGCAATCGCTCCGTCCCCAGTCAGCCGTCGTCCGTAACCAGCAAGAGGAGGGCGAGCAGGGCACCGAGCGCGATCGAAGCGGCGAGCAGCCGGAACGAGGTCCGAAATCCGGCGACGTCCGAGAGCGCGCCGACGATCGCCGGCGCGACGGCCCCGCCGCCCATCAACAGCGTGCGGACGACGCCGAGCCCGCCGCCGGCCACGTCATCCGGGATCGCCGACATCAGGTACGCACTCCTGACGGGCCTGAACCCGTGCAGACCGAGGCCCGAAGCGACGAGCGCGCCACCGAGCGCGATCGGACCTGCGGAGCCGGTCAGTGAAACAAAGGCGACGAGCGCGGCCGCCGCGAGCCCGAGCGAGCCGACGACGATCGGGAGCCGACCGATCCGGTCGCTGAGTTCCCCGGTGACGAGCTGGACCAGGCTCGCCAGAAAGAGCGCGCTGTAGAGCAGGCCGGCCGTCGCCTCCGAGACCCCCGCGGTCTCGGTCAGATACAGTGGGGCGAACGCGACCAGCCCGTTGTAGGTGAACGAAAACAGCAGAGTCACGGCCACGAACGTCGTGAGCCGGCGATCACGAAACAGTCCAGCGTACCGGCGGACCTCGTCGACGTCGATCCCGGTCGCTCCGGTGCCGTCGGCGGCCGCTTCCCCGGGCACTCGATCGGGGACTCGAGCCAGGAACGCGCCCGCGAGGGCGAGCCCCGCGACTCCCGCAAGGAGGAAGATCACGCGCCAGCTCTCGCCGAACGCGTAGGCGACCCCGCCCGCGGCGACGATGGCAGCCGGGGCGACGACCCCACCGAACGCGCCGAAAGTATCGAGCACGCCCAGCGCCCGGCCCGTCCGTGCCGGGTACGCTCGAGAGAGCAACCTGACGGCGACGGTCTTGTGTGCGCCGGTGCCAGCACCCATGACGAGCATCGCCACGATCAGGACCGGGAACGGCGAGGCGACGACCAGCGAGAGGGCGGCAGCCGCGGCAACGACGGCACCGACGGCGATGACAGTGATCGATCCGATCCGATCGGCGAGGACGCCGGACGGGAACTGCACGGCGGCGTAGATCAGCATGAAGCCGGTGAACGCCGATCCGAGAACGGCGTTCGAGACGCCGTAGCTCTCCTGGAACGGCCCGAAAAGCGGTGGAAAGGCATACCGGAGGAACTTGGCGAGAAACCAGATACCGGCGGTCAGGAGCAACACGTCGAGTTCGGCGACGCGTCGTCTCGTTCCGGACGGGGACATTCTCGTTCGGGGGACTGAGTCGGCGCACCGAGAACCCTCCGATTACATCGTCGTAATCCTAGTATGCCATTTAATGTCACATAAGTGTATAGCCACTTAATCGAGAGAATTTATATTCGGGTTCGTCGCAGTAGACGGCATGGCAGTGAACACGACCGCCGACTGGAGCGATCCGGCAACGTGCCCGTACTGCGGCGACGACCTCGAGTCAGCCGGAGCGGGCTTCGTCGACCACGTCGACGACAACGACCCCTGCAAACGCGAGTTCGACCACTGGCGGAACAACATCGCGGGCGACCTCGCCGGCGAGTGGGGCGGTTAACGCTCGTATCGAAGCGCACGGCGAGGTAGTCGACGGTGGCCGTCCTCGGAACGAGTACGGAGAGGCGGTCGCTCGGAGTTGGGCCCGTCCGTCAGGATCGGAGAAAACAGCGAACGCAACGGTTCGCGTCCCGATATCGGACGGGAAGCCCCAGAAACGGGAGCGAAACGTGGTCAGTCGAAATCCGGGAGGTCCTCCGGCGGTTCGTACTCGGCTTCCCAGTCGATGTACTCCTCCTTGAGCACCTCCGAGACGACCTGGCCGAACTCCGTTAACTCGGCGTTGATCGACGAGACCGTCCCCCAGGTGTCGAGTTCGGGGTGGTACTCCCGTGCCTGCCAGTCTTCCGGAATGCCGGGTGCGTGATAGCCGACGCGGTCGGCGAAGTCGTCCCAGAAGAAGTCGAACTCCGAGAAGAGTTCGAGGTCCCGGGCGATCTCGTACTCCCGTTCCTCGAGGTCGGTCTCCTCCCGCCAGGCCTCGAACGATTCCTCCCAGGCCCCCTCCTCGAGGAACGTCTGGAGCTCCTCTCGGCGGTAGTCGACGTCGGTCCCGTCGGCGCTGATCGTCGCGTCCTCGTACTCGTTCGGATCGACGAACTCCAGTTCCGGCGGCGCAGGGGGTTCGACCTCGAGTGCCATGCGCGTGGCTACGGCCGGTTCGGGGATAAGAATTCCCACCTCGGGTGCGCGCAAGGCCGGACGGCTACGGTCCGGCTCCGGGTCATCGTGACCCGCAGCGACAGCGCGAGGTGGCCGATCTGCTTTCGTAGTCGGCGAGAAATATCTATATTCTTTCCATTAGAGAGACCCCAGATGACGGAGCAAAGAGCAACTCTCTGGTTCGAACGTCGAACGCGTTCGACAAAAGTACCAAATAGCGTTTACAACACCCGTGTGTCCATCCTCGTATGGAACAGCGCTTCCATCGGTACGGACGGCGTCGCGTGCTCGGCGCGATCGGTGCCGGCACCGCGCTCGGACTGGCAGGCTGTCTCGACGACGACTCGACCGACGACAACGACCCGAACGACGGGGCAGACGGAACCGACGAGACGTCTGACGGGGAGTCTGACTCGAGTGACGCCGATGCCAACGACAATACCGACGAGAATACCGACGATACCCCCTCGGTCGAAGAGGCCGTGGCGTTCCCGGAGGGGCGGGAGTGTACCGTCTGTAACATGATCGTCGCCGACCATCCCGACTGGAATGCCCAGCTAGTACACGAGGACGGGCATCGCGAGTTTTTCTGCTCGACAGGCTGTCTGGCCGCCTACTACGCGGTTCCGGAAACGTTCGACGGTCCGGAAACGGAGATCGAAGGCGTCTGGGTGACCGACTACGAGAGCGGCGACCTCGTCGACGCGTCCGACGCGTCGTTCGTCCGGGTATCCGATCCCGATCACGTCGACGACGTCATGACGCGCAATCCAACCCCGTTCGCCGATCGGGACGAGGCCGAATCGTTCGTCGGCGAGTTCGACGCGTACGACGAGGACGACATCCTCGAACTCTCGGCGTTCGACCGGGACCTCGCGGAGTACTACCGTGGGAACCTCCTCGAGGGGAACGACGGCGGCGATAACGGACACGATCACTGACCGCACAGAGCGATCTGCGGCGGCTATAACCCGGAGGCGTGACAGTGTTTCGCTACGTCGGTACACGCAACCCCCCGCTCGATCCTCGGCAATCGGAGGCGATAGCCGACGCATCCGCGCTTCCGGTCGGTGACTGGCTGCCACCGTCGATCGCGCCGCTGTTGTTCGCGATCGTCGCGTTCGCCGCGGTCGGGACCCTGACGCTTTTCATCGTCGGCCTGATCGGGTACGCGCGACGCTCGACGTTCCGCTATCGCGTGCTGACGGTCGCCCTCGGCGCGCTGGTCGTCCGTTCGATCGTCGGCGCGGGCACCACATTCGGGCTCGTCCCGATGGTGGTCCACCACCTCGTCGGGCACGGGGCCGACCTCCTCGTCGCGTGGCTCTTGCTGTATCTGCTCTACTGCGAGCGGGGAACCACCGTTCGTGAAGCCGATATCGATGCGGCAACCGAACTCGAGATGAAGCGAGACGAGTGAACCCTACAGTTATTCCGACGACGACCCTATACCCGCTATGGGCAGCGACGGCGGCAGGGACTACAGTCCCACCGAGATCTTCGCGATCAAGTTCGTGCTGGCCGACGTCATCATCATCGCGGCGTTGGTACTGGCCGGTCCGTGGGTCGCGGTCGCCATCACCGGCCTGTTCGTCCTCAGTTTCCTGCTCCTGTGGTATCTGATTCAGGCAGAGCCGTTCGCCGACGATGAGCCGATGGGAGAGCGGGAAGTGGCGAGCGAGGACGCCGGCGTCGACCCCGTCACGAAACTCCAGCAGCGGTACGCCGCGGGCGAACTCTCCGACGCCGAGTTCGAGGCAAAACTCGAGCGCCTGATCGAGGGCAACGAGCGGGCCGAGAGCGCAGGGATCGACACCGAAGAACTGGAACTGGAACTCGAGTTCGAGCGCTCCGGTCCCGAGTGAGTCGGGATGCGGAGCCGTCACCGCGAACCAAACACTCAATCGCCGTCCGGCCCTACTACTGTGTGATGACCGACTACGAGGGCGCGATCCTGGACGTGGACGGGACGATCGTCCGGGGCGACCAGTTGATCCCGGGGGCGAGCGACGGCCTCCGGGCGCTCGAGGACGCGGGCGTCTCCCGGCTGCTGTTTTCGAACAATCCGACCCGGGGGAGCGACCACTACCGGGAGAAACTCGCGCCCCACGGCGTCGACATCGGACCCGACCGCGTGTTGACCTCCGCGACGGTGAGCGCGTCGTATCTCGCCCGGAACCACCCCGACGCACACGTCTACCTCGTCGGCGGGAACCGTCTCGCGTCGATCCTCGAGGACGCGGCGATAAGCGTAACCGACGATCCCGAGGCCGCGGACGTCGTGTTGGGCTCGTTCGACCGGGGGTTCTCCTACGGCACGCTCGGGGACGCGCTGCGGGCCTTCGAGAACGAGCGCGTCGGCGAAACCGAGGGCCAAACGGCGAGTTCTGGGGCTCGGGCGAACGGGGGTGCCGACGGCGATGATGACGGCGAGATGGACGGCGACGCCGACGCCAACGCTGGCGCTGGCGCTGTTACCATTGACGGCCCCGTCCCCTTCTACGGCACCGATCCCGACGCGACGATACCCGTCGAGAACGGGACGATCCCGGGATCGGGCGCGATCCTCGCCGCGATGGAGGCCGTCGCCGGCCGCGAACCCGATGCCGTCCTCGGCAAGCCGTCCGACGTCGCCGCCGACGCTGCGCTGGATCGGCTCGGCGTCGCTCCCGAATCGGTCCTCGTCGTCGGCGACCGGCTGGACACGGACATTGCGCTCGGCAACCGGGCCGGGATGACGACCGCGGTGGTCCTCTCGGGGGTGACCGACCGTGCGACCCTCGAGGAATCGCCGATCCAGCCGGATTACGTCCTCGAGTCGCTCGGGGAGGTCGAGCGGTTGCTCTGATACGGCTTGCTGTATCGATTTCCCGGCGCAACCGCCGCCCGGGTCGCGGGTGTGCCGGCACTGACGGACAGGAACCCGTATGAGTCGGGCCGAATTCCGTCCTCTTCGGGAAAACGTATTTGCCGAACGGGTTGCTATACTCACATATGAGGGACCGACTCACCAACGTGCTTCGAAGGGCCCGCTACGCAGCGATCGGGGCAGCCATCGGAGCCGCAATCGGGGCACTGTTCAGTCGAAACGCCGCGAGTACCGGGGGCGCGATCGGGGGCCTCGTCGGCGCCATCGTCGCGGAGACGAGGGAAACGGCCGACGAACTGCTCGAGGAAGCCAAAGAACGAACCGGGAAGACGGACTGACGGGCCGACCGCCGCCGTTCCTTTTATACTGAATTGCGAGGCGAATACCCCGACCCACCGTGGTCGGGTATGAAGCCGACAACTCGTGATACAAACCATTAAGAAACAATACGACGAATCAAGAGACAGCGATGGAATACAGTCACCGCTACCACGCCTACCCAACACAAGAGGTAGCGGCTGAACTGGAACATCATCTTGACGTTCATCGCCAACTCTACAACCACGTCCGATGTGACTACGAACAAGCCCCGGAAGACGACAAGCCGAGCGAGTACGACCAGAACAACAAACTTCCCGAGTGGAAACGCAAGTGGCCGGTTTTCGGTGAACTGCACTCGAAGGCCGCACAAGCTACCGTCGCTCGTTTTCACCGTAACCTCTCGAACCTTCGTAAGAAAAAGGAGAAAGGGTACAAGGTTGGTCGGCTCAAACGGCAAGCACCCACTGAGTACCAGAGCGTGACGTACAGTCAGTCTGGTTTTGACCTCGATGAAAAGAGGGGCTACGACAAATACGCATACGTTCGCTTCAGCAAGATTGGCTGGGTCAAAATCCGGTATTCTCGCCCGATTCCCGACCACACCACCATCAAAGAAGTCACATTCAAGAAAGAGACGACTGGCGAGTGGTTCGTGTCCTTCGGTCTGGAAACCGACGACACCGACTTGCCCGAGAAACCCGACGTGGAGTCGCTCGACACGAGCAACAGTGTCGGGATTGACCTCGGCATCCTCAACTACATCCACACATCGGACGGTAAGACCGTGGATTGGCTCGACCTCGAAGACGACTACGAGCGACTCCGACGCGAGCAACGCAAACTCTCACGGAAAGAGAAGGGGTCGAACAACTACGAGAAACAACGGCGAGAAGTGGCGAAGGGTAAGCGCCATCTCAAGCGGAAGGTGCTGGACTATCAGCACAAGATTACGACGTGGCTCGTCAAAGAGTACGACGCCGTGTTCGTGGAAGACCTCAACGTATCAGGGATGCTTCAGGGAGAGGGGAACGCTCGGAACAAGCAGGATGTGGCGTGGCGACAGTTCATCACGCTCCTCGAATACAAGGCCGACCTCTACGGCGCTCACGTTGTTCAGGTCGAAGCACGAGGGACGACGAAGGAGTGCGCGTCGTGTGGTGTGGAGACGGCGAAGCCCATCTGGGTCAGGGAACACTCCTGCCCGTCGTGTGGGTTCAAGACAGATCGGGACGCAAATGCGGCGATGAACGTCTTGCAGAGAGGGTTTTCTGAATTAGGGCTGGGATGGCCCGAATCAACGCCTGTGGAGACTGTGACCGCTACGGGCACCGCTGATTTTCAGCGCGTGTCTGCAAGTCACGTCATCGAAACAGGAAGCCTGCCCTCGTGAGAACAGGATTCCCCGCGCCACCGTGCGCGGGGTAACATTCAATGTACAGCCGTCCGACCGAGGGATGGATGAGCGACTTCGTTACGCCACCGCCGCTCGAGCGTGGCGACCGGATCGCGGTCGTGGCACCGGCGTCGAACCCCCGGTCGGAGTTTCCGCACGTCTACGACCTCGGCCTCGAGCGGCTCCGCGAGGTGTTCGACCTCGAGCCCGTCGAGTACCCGACGGTCTCGATGACCGACGAGGAGCTATCGGGCGCGGAGGGTCCCGAAGCGCGTGCGAAAGACCTGATGGACGCCTTCGAGGATCCCGACGTCGACGGCGTCGTGGCCGTCATCGGCGGTAACGACCAGATCGGCGTCCTCGAGCACCTCGAGCCGGACGTCTTCCGGAAGAACCCAACCCGGTTCTACGGCTACAGTGACAACACGAACCTCGCGCTATACCTCTGGAACCTCGGGATCGTCTCCTACCAGGGACCGATGGTCTTCACCGAACTGGGGATGGACGGCTCCATGTTCGAGTACGGTATCGAGTACGCCGAACGCGCCTTCTTCGAGGAGTCGCTCGGCGAACTCCGGCCCGCCGACCGCTTCACGGACGAACCCGGCGACTGGACCGATCCGAACGATATCGAGGAGCCGCGGAACACCGAATCCAACCCCGGCTGGCAGTGGGCCGGCGGCGACGACCCCGTCTCGGGGCGCGTCTGGGGCGGCTGCCTCGAGATACTCGACCAGCAGTTCCTCGCCGGCCGCTACCTCCCCGACGAGGACGACCTCGAGGGAACGATCCTCGCGCTCGAGACCTCGGAGGAACTCCCGGAACCGACCTGGGTGGCAGGGGCACTCCGGGCGCTCGGCGAACGGGGGCTGCTCGAGCGGTTCGACGGCGTCCTCGTCGGTCGGCCGCCGGCCCGCTCGCACCTCGAGGATCGGCCGCCCGAGCGCCGCGAGACCTACCGGGAGAACCAGCGAACGGCGATCGAGGAGGTGTTCGCGACGTACAACCCGTCGGCGCCGATCGTCTTCGACGTCGACTTCGGCCACACGTACCCGACCGCACCGATCCCGATCGGCGGGCGCGTCGAGATCGATCCCGGGGCAGAACGGATCCGCTTCGAGTAGAAGCGACGATCAGTTCCCGTTCTCTCCGTCGATCGCTTCCCGTCGCAACCGTTCTTCCTCCTCCGTGGAGACCGTCAATTCGGGGACCGTCGTCGGCTTGTTGTTTTCGTCGATCGCGACGTAGACGAAGTACGATTCGGTCGTCTTCTCCCGCTCGCGCGTTCGCAGGTCCTCGCGCTCGGCGACCAGCCGCACCTTCACGCTCGAGGTGCCCGCCTCGTAGACGTAGGCGGTGATGTAGGCGGTGTCACCGACTGGAATCGGCCGCTCGAAGTTCATGCTGTTGACCCGTGCGGTGACGCAGGTTTCGCCGGAGAACCGCATCGCGGACATCGCCCCGACCTCGTCCATCCACTTCATCACGTTCCCCCCGTGGGCGACCTCGAGCATGTTGGCGTGGTTGGGCTGGACCATCTCCCGGTTCTCCACTACCGTCTCGATCAGATCGGTCATCGGTCTACGTTCCGCCAGGACGGTTTTGATTCTTTCACTCCGCGCCCGCGCACCGGTCGGTTCGACACTGGTAAAAGTCGCGGCCGAGTTGAACCGCTAATGAGCGATGGAGGTGGCGTCGACGTGCCGGAGCCGCCCGACCGGCCGGAATCCGAACCGGGCGGGGACGGGAACCGCGGTACCGGCTCCGTCGACGTCCTCGGGACTGCACACGTCTCGCAAGCGAGCGTCGACGAAGTTCACGAAACCGTCGATCGCGACCAGCCCGACGTCGTCGCCGTCGAACTCGACGAGGGTCGCTACCGCCAGATGCAGGGCGGCACGCCCGACGACCTCGAGGCCGAGGACCTGCTGTCGGGCAACACCGTCTTCCAGTTTCTGGCCTACTGGATGCTGTCGTACGTCCAGTCACGGCTCGGCGACCAGTTCGACGTCGAACCCGGCGCCGACATGCAGGCCGCGATCGAGGCCGCGGAGCGAAACGGCAGCGGCGTCGCCCTGGTCGATCGTGACATCCAGGTGACGATCCAGCGGTTCTGGCGGCGGCTCTCGTTTACCGAGAAACTGAAAATGATCGGCGGGCTCGCGCTCGGGATCACCGATCCGCGAACGATCGGGCTGGCCCTCGGCGCGGCTGCCGGCGTCCTCGCCGGGATCGTCCTCACCGTCTTCGTCGGGCCCTTCCTGGGGTACGGCGACGCCCTGTTACTCGGTGTCGAGAACCCGACGACGCTGCAGTACGTCGGCGCGGTCGGCGCCGGTGCCGTCGGCGGCGTTTTGCTCGGGCTCCTCTTTCTCCCCTCGCTGGAGACCGTCGCGGACGACGACGGCCGACTCGACGGGTTCACGGTACGCCTGCTGGGCGGTGCAGCGATCGGCATCGCCGCCTGTCTGGGACTCGTCGCTACCGGCACGTTCGTCGGCCCGTTCTCGGCGGCGAACCTCGAGGGGGCCGGCGTCTACTCGATCCGGGGCGCGCTCGGGGCCGTCGCCGGCCTCGGGTTCGGCGTCGTCGCGGGCGGGGTCCTCGGACTCCTCCTCGACGCCCTCGGCGGGGACGTCGAGGAGGTCGACGAGATCGACATCGAGGAGATGACCGACGGCGACGTCGTCGGCGCGATGATGGAGGAATTCCGCCAGTTCAGCCCGCGAGGGGCCAACGCCCTCATCGACGAACGGGACGCCTACATCGCCCACAACCTCCACCAACTGCGACAGCAGGGGTACGAGGTGCTCGCCGTCGTGGGCGCGGGCCACCGGGCCGGCATCGAACGCTATCTCGCAAACCCCGAGGAACTGCCGCCGATGGAGTCGCTGACGGGCACCGCGTCGGGACGGCGGTTCTCGCCCGTGAAGCTGTTCGGCTATCTGGTGATGCTGGCTTTCTTCGGCTTCTTCTTCCTGCTGATCATGGCCGGCGTCAGGAACACGTTCCTGCTCCAGCTGTTCGCGGCGTGGTTCCTGTTCAACGGCATCTTCGCGTTCACGCTGGCCCGCCTGGCCGGCGCACGATGGTCGAGCGCCGGCGTCGGCGGCCTGGTCGCCTGGCTGACCAGCATCAACCCGATGCTCGCGCCGGGCTGGTTCGCCGGCTACGTCGAACTCAAACACCGCCCGGTCAACGTCCGCGACATCCAGACGCTCAACGAGATCGTCGGCGACACCGAGCGGCCGATCGGCGAGGCCGTCGAGGACATGTTCGACGTCCCGCTGTTCCGGCTGATCATGATCGTCGCGCTGACGAACATCGGGAGCCTGATCGCGACCGTGCTGTTCCCGCTCGTCGTGTTGCCGTACCTGGCACCCGACATCGGCGGCGTCGACGCCCTGATGAACGAACTGCTACGCGGAGCCGAGAACAGCCTCGAGTTGCTCCGGGAGGCGCTCCGATGAGCGTGCGCGCCGACCGCCGGTCCCAGCCCGGGCCCGAGTTGACGTTCAGCGACAAGGAACTGTTCGACCTCGCGGTCTCCTGGCTCGTCCTGAGCGTCGCGTTCGCGCTGTTGCTCAGGCCGATCCATCGGGTCGATGGAATCTCCCTCGGTTCGTTCGTGACGATGGTCGGGCTGAGCTTCGTGACCGTCGGGGTCGCCTTCCTGTTGCACGAACTCGCACACAAGGTCGTCGCGATCGAGTACGGCCAGATCGCCGAGTTCCGTGCCGACTATCAGATGTTGTTCCTGGCGATCATGAGCGCGCTGATCGGCTTCCTGTTTGCCGCGCCGGGAGCCGTCTACCACCGCGGCCGCATCACGAAACGGGAAAACGCCATGGTGGCGGTCGCCGGACCCGTGACCAACCACCTGCTCGCCGTGCTCTTTCTCCCGCTCATGGTGTTCGGGGGGTACCTCGGCGTGATCGGCCACATGGGCGTGCTCATCAACCTCTTCCTGGCAGCGTTCAACATGCTGCCGTTCGGCCCGCTCGACGGGAAGACCGTCCTCGAGTGGAACACGGGCGTCTTTGGGGCAGTCTTCGCTCTCAGCGTAGCGTTGCTCGCCGGGTTCGTCGTGCTGTTCGGGTTCTGGTGACGGAGCCGTCGGGCCGCAATAGTATTTCGACGCTCGCACCAGACCGTTGATGGCCGTTCCGCCCGACGATTCCAGTATGCACACCGGCGACGGTGACGGAGCACGGGCGTCGAGCAGCGAGCACGAGGGAGTCATCGTCTGCGAAATCGACGAGCGCCACGACGTCGGGTGGCTCACCGACACGCTCCCGCGGCTGGTTCGGCTCCCCGGCGTGGAGTCGATCGATGTCGACCGTGACACGTTCGCGGACGCCGAGTACCTCCAGCTCGTCGTGACGTTCTCGTCGGAACGGGCATGGGCGCGGTTTGCGTCCGGCGACGGCTGTCGACTCGTCTCCGTTCTCGAGTCCCGGCTGGACCGACCGGGAACGTGACGATAGGGCGCGAGCCCGAGACGGCTCCGGTCGTAACCCGCGGGCGACCGGTGATCTTTTGCTCACACCGGTCAGTCGTTCGAACATGACCGAGTCCGCGGACGACGGCGAGGGCCAAAAGCAGGAGCAGGAGCAGGAGCAGGACCAGGACCAGGACCAGGACCAGGACCAGGACCAGGAGCGACTCACCTACGCCGACACCGGCGTCGACATCGAGGCCAGCGAGGACGCGACGGCGGCGCTGCTCGAGGCCTTCGGGAGCGATCTCACCACGGAGTACGCCGGTCTGCTCGACATCGGCGACCGCTACCTGGCGCTTGCGACCGACGGCGTCGGCACCAAACTGCTCGTCGCCGAGGCGATCGAGGACTACTCGACGGTCGGCATCGACTGCATCGCGATGAACGTCAACGACCTCGTCGCCGCGGGCGTCGAACCCGTCGCATTCGTCGACTACCTCGCGATCGACGAACCCGACGAGGACGTGGCGAACGGGATCGGCGAGGGACTGGCCGTCGGCCTCGAGGAGGCCGACCTGACGATGCTCGGCGGCGAGACCGCGGTCATGCCCGACGTCGTTTCCGGGTTCGACCTCGCCGGGACCTGTGCGGGCCTGGCGGCGAAAGACGACGTGCTCGAGGGGGAGGCCGCGGTCGGCGACGCCCTCGTCGGGTTCCCCTCGAACGGGATCCACTCGAACGGGCTCACGCTGGCTCGCGAAGCCGTCACGCGCGATCACGAGTATACGGATCCGTTCCCGTACGGTGAGGGGACGATCGGCGAGGAACTCCTGCGCCCGACCCGGATCTACACGGACCTGCTCGAGCCGATGGGCGAGCACGGCGTTCGGGCAGCGGCCCACGTGACAGGCGGCGGCTGGACGAACCTCCTGCGGATGGGCGAGCACAAATACGTCATCGACGATCCGTTGCCCGCTCAGCCGGTCTTCGAGTTCGTCCAGGAGGAAGGCAACGTGACCGACGAGGAGATGCACCGGACGTTCAACATGGGCACCGGGTTCGTCGTCGCGCTCCCCGAGGACCGCGCCGCGGACCTCGTCGCCGAGACGGACGGTCGGGTAATCGGCCACGTCGAGGAGGGTGACTCCGTCGAGATACGGGGCCTCTCGCTGTCATAGTCGCCCGATATCGAGTTCCGGCTCCTGGTTACCGATCACCCATCGGCGTCGCGTCGTCGCTCACCCGGAGGTCGTCGAGTTCCGCGAGCAGGTCGTCGACGTCCGGCCGATCGAACGTCGATCGTCCCCGGTGGACGAAGGCCAGTTTCGGATCTTCGCTCCGAAGGTCGACGATGACGACCTCGGGCATGCGGCCGAAGAAGTCGCTGACGTTCCCGAGAACCCCGAACCGAACGGGCTGATCGTAGGCGTCGCCGACGGCGGCGTCCGGATCGGCGAGCAACGGAAACGGAAGGTCGTACTTCTCCTGCCACTCCGCCGCGCTCTCGCGCGGTTCCGGAAGGATCGAGACGACCGCTGCGTTCCGTTCCCGGAAGTCGTCGATCCTGTCGGCCAGTTCCCGAACCTGGCTTCGACAGTTCGTACAGTAATAGTCCCGCTGGAAGAACAGGACCGCGAACTCGAGGTCCTCCGGCAGGTCCGCGAGCGAGAACGGGTCGGGTCCCGGGCCGACGTTCGGCAGCGAGAAGTCGGTCGGCGCCGTCGGTTCGGTGGTCATACCGTCGTGTTCGCCCTCGGCCGGAAAAGCTCCATCCCTCCTCGGGGATCAGCCCCCGTCGAACCGCCGTTCGATCTCGGCTTTCGTGTCCGCGATGACCTGCCGCTCGGCGCGTCGCATCGCCCGGATGGCCTCCTCGGTGTAGTCGATCGACGGGCTCGGCAGGGCGGCCGCGAACGGCCCGCCGAGGACCTCGCCCGGATCGATCTCGACCGCGAAGACGAACGCCTCCCCGTGTCGCTCGATCGGGCCGGTAAACGGGAAGACCTCCTCGGCGAGTTCGGTCGCTTCCGGGAGGTCGAACGCCGCGCGCGCCGCCGGCCAGAAGCGGTCCTCCGGCCGGTCGACGATCGGCGCGATCCCGTCGCCGAGACGCCGTAGCCGCTCGAGGACGGCCTCCTCGACGGCTCGCCGTTTCGCCGCCGAGACCCGCGGATCGAGCGCCTGGACGTAGCCGTCGCGTTCGAGCAACTCCTCCGCGAAGGCATCGATCGGCTCGTCCCCCTCGACGTACTCCAGGACGAGGCGGAACTGCTCGAGCGAGCCCCGTCGGTAGGCGTTCAGTTCCGGTTCGACGACGGCCCGCTCGAGCGCGTCCGCGTTTGTCCGGAGTTTGTCGACGACGGCTCCGCCGGGGCCGAGTCCCGACCCCCGGAGCGCGCGGGCGACGCTGAACTCCCGTCTGGTCGCCTCGATCGTGTCGTCGAGGAACCGCTCGAACCCGTTCCTTGCGGCCGTTCGAGTCATGTGGGCGGTTCTCAGGACGGGACCGTATTGAAGCTTCGTGGAATGTCGACCGACAGACATACCTTTTGCCGCTCCAACCTCGCACCGACTCGTGTCCGTCGCGAGACTTCGCTCGGCGGCCGTCGATCGCACGCCGCGACTCTGGTGTCTGTGGGCCGCGAGTCGACCGAGCCAGGTCGCGCTCGTGTTGCTCGTCTATCTCCTCGGCGTCGGCCTCTCGACTGCGGGGCCGCCGGTAGCCGCTGCGGAGACCGCGACGGGGCCGAGCGAGGTGACCGCCGAGCCGTTCCTCGGACCGGTAGTTGACGGCGCACTCGCGTTGCTCCCCGTCACGGTCGCGATCCACTACGCCAACGAGTACGCCGACGTCGAGACGGACGCCCTGACGGACCGGACGCCGTTTTCGGGCGGGAGCGGCGCGCTCGAGGCGACCGGCCTCCCGCCCGCTTTCCTCCGGCGGGCGACGATCGTCGCAGTCGGCCTCTCGGCGGCCGCGATCGTCGCCGGTCTCGTCGCGGGGGCGTTGCCGCTCGAGACCGTTGGGCTGTTGGTCGCCATTTTGATTCCGGGGCTGGCTTACTCCCTACGGCCGCTGACGTTGATTCGCCGGGGTGTCGGCGAGTTCGTCAACGTGGCGCTCGGCGGACTGTTGCTCCCGCTGTACAGCGTTGCGGCCGTCTCACGACCGACCGAAATCGCCGCCCTCGCGGTCGTCCCCTTCGCGCTCGCGGTCGGCTGTAACCTGCTCGCGACCCACTGGCCGGACCGGGAGGCCGACGCCGCGGTCGGCAAACGGACCCTCGTCGTGCGGTGGTCGCCCGACCGGGTCCGGCGCGTCTACGCCGTACTGGCCGGGGCGGCCACGGCGGTTACCGTCGGACTGTGGGGAGTCGACGTCCTGCCGACGACCGTGGCGCTTGCCACACTTGGGCCTCTGGCCCTGCTCGGTCGAGGCTGGTGGGTACTGACACGTCAGCGAAGCCCGTTTCCCTCGGTGCTCGCGATGGTCGGCGTCGCCGCAGGGTCGACCGCCGCGTGGTGGTGGGTCGGCGTCTTTTCGTGATGGAAGGCGAAAGCGAGACCCGGTTCCGTACGGATCGCATCCGACCGCGGACGGTTTTTACTTCGAGCGGCCGAAGGACCGACCGATGGCAGATCCGTTCGACGGCCGCGACGACGAGGTTGGAGAGGCCTCGACAGGGGGCCGACCGCCGTCGACCGATCCGACGACGCTGGCTCGAGACCTCCTCGAGCGCGTCAGGCGAGGGGAGTCGGCGGACGGCCACCTGCGGGCGCTGGCCGACCTCTCGAGGGCGGACCTCGAACCGCTCCGGAACGACCCGCGGGCGGCGCTCGCGTTCTGGCTGAACGCGTACAACGCGGCCGCGCAGTTGCTGCTCGAGCGGAACCCGGAGCTGTTCGACTCCCGCTGGCGGTTCTTCCGCGCGGAGGCGCTTGCGGTCGCCGGCGTCGGGTTGAGCCTGGACGACGTCGAACACGGCATCCTCCGGGGCGCGCGATCGAAGTACGGGCTGGGCTATCTGCCGCGACTGTCCCGGTCGGGCCTCCCGAAGGCGTACCGGCTCGAGCCCGACCCCCGAATCCACTTCGCGCTCAACTGCGGGGCCGCGAGCTGTCCCCTAATTCGACCCTACGATCCCGAGACGGTCGACGCTGCGCTCGACCGGGCGACGCGGACCCACCTCGAGACGACGGTCGATTACGATCCCGAGCGCGACCGCGTGCGGGTGCCGCGATACTGCCTGTGGTTCCTCGGCGACTTCGGCGGTCGCTCGGGGCTGTACGAGTTCCTCCGGGAGTTCGACCGGCTTCCGGAGGGTGCGAGGCCGTCGCTGCGGTTTCGTGACTACGACTGGACGAAGACGCCCCGGATGTTCGCCTAACTCCGTTCTACCGATCGGCTTCGGCGTCGGACGCCGCCGCTTTCCCCGTCGCCGACCGTATCGCGTCGAACTCCTCGTCGCTGTAGGCGATAAAGCGCACGTCCTCGAGCGTCTCAGGGTCGTATTCATCGATCTCTTCGCCGATGATCTCCGCCCCCTCGCGCAGGTCGAACCCGGCGACGCCACAGCCAAGCGCCGGGAGCACGAGCGACTCGCAGCCGAGTTCGTCCGCCGTCTCGAGCGCGTTCCAGGTGGCATCCCGAATGCTCGCTTCGGTGGCTTCTCCGTCCCCGTAGTGGGGCATCGCGGCCGCGTGGATCACGTGATCGGCGTCCAGGTCGTAGGCGTCGGTGACGGCGACCTCACCCAGTTCGACCGGCCCCTGCTCCATGGCCTCCTCGTTGATCCCTTCACCCGCGCCGCGTCGGAGCGCGCCGGCGACGCCCGACCCCATCCGGAGGCTGGTGCCGGCGGCATTGACGAGCGCGTCGGCAGACTGTGCGGCGATGTCGCCCTGGACGACGTCGTACTTCATACGCGTATGTACGACCGCGACCAGTTTGAAAGTAGCCTCTCCCCACGTTCGAACGCACCGGGACGCTGGCGGGTGCTCTCCGATCACTACCGCGGGACCGGTTCGGTTCCCAGAGAGTTAGGTCGACCAAAACCCTTTTAGATTTAGGCCCGCCTAACTCCACGTGATGGACGTACCCGCCCGCAGGCAGGACACCGATGCCGACGAAGAACTCGAGGAGCCGGCAACGATCGTGACCAGCCACGAGACGCGCCCCGGCAAGATCGTGTTCACCGAGCGCGACAACGCCGACGGCTGGATCGCGACCGATCTCACCGTCGACCTCGAGCGGTAGCGGCGGTCCTCCCGTTCCCCGCTGACTCCCTTCGCCAGCCTTCGCCTCATCCGTCTCCGTACCTCCATCCCCCACTTTCCCCTCATCCCGTCTGCGTACCGCCGTCACCAATGCTCCGTTTTCCGTCTCCGACCAGTCGTGATAGTCGAGACCAGTCGGTCCTGCAGGGGGATACGATGGGCTCTGGACCCGAACCGATCGAGTATCGAATCGACGGGGCGCTCTCTCGGTGTAACAGCGGCAAAAAACTAGTCCGATCCCGTCCCGACCGACCGGGACGACACCGACCGACGCGGGAGCGCCGAACGTCGTCGACGTTACCGTTCCTTCGTCGCTTCTTCGAGCACCAGCGTGTCGTCCTCGAGGTAGTGCTCGAAGTGGTGACCGTCCTCCTCGAGCGTGACGAGGATCTGACGCAGGAGTTCGGCGGTGGCGTGGTCGCCGAGGTTCTCCGCGAGTTCGATGCTGTCGCGCATCGATTCGATGATGTCGCCGTACATCTCGAGGTCGTTGCGGAACATCGTGCGGACGTCGTAGACGTCCTCACCCTCGAACTCGACGGTGGCACGCTCCTCGAGGTTCGTCGGGCCCGAAACGGGAACGCCGCCCAGCGCCTGGGCGCGCTCGGCGACCTCGTCTGCGCCTTCCTCGACGTGCTCGTATGCTTCCTCGAGGAACTCGTGGAGCGGGAGGAACTCCGCACCCTCGACGACCCAGTGGTGTTTCTTGAGCTGGTGGTACAGTACGTACGCGTTGGCCAGTTCCGTGTTCAGTGCGTCGACGATCTGCTCGGCTTTTTCCTGGTCGAGGCGGAGTTCGTTCTCCTCGACGGTGTCGGCCGATTGACGGACGGTCTTCTGAGTGCTCATCGTATTCAAACGATACACCCGCATCCAACTTAAGTGTTTCCCGTCACAAAACAATTTTTCCCATTTAGAAAATATCGAATGGTGGTTCGGGCTATTTCTGTTCCGGAATGGGAAATGGCCAGGTGGAGCATATCTCCGGAAGGGCCGATACGCTTCCGTTCGTACGACTCCGTCGGCCACGACGCCATTACGGATTGTCCCTGCGCTCGCCGCGGGCGACGGCGTAGCGTTCGAGTCCGCGGGCGAGACCCCGAGACCCACGAGATAGCCCAGAAGAGCATTGCTCTGTAAGCGTCGTCAGAGTCGTTTCTCCCTGTACTCCACCTCGAGGACCACCTTCCGCAAGTCCCTGCTCCACCCCGAGGATCGCCTCCCGCGATGTCGATCCGGGCGTTCACACGCGAGCGGTAATCGCAAGCAAACCACATAACGTCGTCCGGTCCTCGGTTCTGCGTATGTCGACCGACGTCCGCGACGGGCTCTCGTTCGCCAGGACCGTCGTCAACGGGATCCAGGACCGGAACGTCCCGTTCATGGCCGCGAGCATCGCGTACCAGGCGTTTATCTCACTGTTGCCACTGCTCGTGCTCCTGTTTTTCCTCGTCACGCTGGTCGGGGACGAGACGTTCGCGACGCAGGTCACCGAGACGACTGAGGGCTTCCTCCCCGAGAGCGGCCAGTTGCTCGTCGAGGACGCGCTCGAGGACTCGCCCGCGACGGCGGGGTCGACGTTGATTGGCCTCGTCGTGCTCCTGTGGGGGTCGTTGAAGATCTTCCGCGGACTCGATACGGCGTTTTCGGAGATCTACGGCACCTCGGAGTCGAACTCGTTCGTCAGCCAGTTGCGGGACGCGGTGCTGGTCTTCGGTGCGCTCGGCGGGGCACTGTTCGCGGCCGCCGCGATGGGGATCGTGTTCGCGTTCCTGCCGAACGTACCGGGTTTCGGCCTGTTGCAGTCGCTGTTGCTGGTCATCGTGCTCGTCCTCGCGTTCTACCCGATGTACTACTACTTTCCGGACGTCGACGTTTCGCGGCGGGAAGTGATCCCCGGGGTCGTCCTCGCCGCCGTCGGGTGGATGGCCCTGCAGTCGCTGTTCCGGGTGTACGTCTCCGTTGCCGCCGACTCCGAAGGCGCAGGGCCGCTCGGGGCGATCCTCCTCTTGTTGACCTGGCTCTACTTCGGCGGCCTGGTGTTGCTCTCCGGCGCGGTCGTCAACGCGATCGGTACGGGGTACCTCGAGCCGGGGGTCGACGAAGAAGCCGAAACGGAGACCGACGAGGACGAGACCAATACACCGGCCGTTGGGGAGTCGATCGCCGACTCCGATCGCGACCCGTTCGTCGACGACCGCGCACGCGAACGCGAACGACTCGCCGACCGCGCGGCGAAACTCGAGCGCGAACGCGATCAGTTGCGCAACGATCTCGCGGCCCAGCGACGACGCCGTTACCGGCTCGAGGACCGGGTCGACGACCTGGCGGAACGGACCCGCGAACTCGAGGCCGAGAACGGACGGTTGCGCCGGGAACTCGAGGCACAACGTGACCCAACCTGGAAGCAAGCCCTGCAGCAGGCTCTGGAACGCGTCGGCGACGTTCGGATCGGCGTCCTCGAGCGGAGATGAGGGGTGTCACGAGTCACGGGAGCGAGGATGAGGGGGCTCACGAGTGACGAGCGCCGAGCGCCGAGCGCCGAGCGACGAATCACGGCCGGACGCATGCACCCGGAAGCGCGGGGTTGTAGTAGCTCGCGCGCACATCGCCGGTCGTGTCGCACCCGATACGGGACGTGCGCCGCCGGCTGCTCGCGGACCACGGGCCGATCGTCGCCGAGATCGACCGCTGTGCCGACGCCGTGGCCGATCCCTGGGACACCGCTCGAACCGCGGACCGGGCGGCGCTCGTCGACGGCCTCCGTACGGCCCTCGAGAGCGAGGGCGTTCTCGAGCGGCTGCCGACCGTACTCGCCGACACCGTCGACGCGACCGGCCACGACCTGCAGGCGCGACCGGTCGCCGGGCCGCCCTACGTCGTCGTGACGAGCCGCGGCCCGCTACTCCGTGCGACGATCGACCCCGGGCGACTGGTGATCCGGTTCGACGTCTTTGACGTGATCCGCAACGCCGAGCCGGGGCGGCGGGTCACGTACCGGCGGCGGGACGGCGTCGAACTGGCGATCGGTCTCGAGTGAACGTTTTGTCGGCGGCCGTGGAACCGCTCGATATGCACCCTCGAGCAGCCGCCTTCGCACGGCGAGCACGCGAGCGGTACGACTTCGACCCGGAGGTCCGTGAGTTTCCCGAAGGAACGAAGACTGCGGAAGCGGCGGCCGACGCGATCGGTTGTGAGGTGGCCCAGATCGCCAGTTCGCTCGCGTTCGACGCCGACGGATCGCTCGTCGTCGCGGTGACCAGCGGGGCGAACCGGGTTGACGAGGCCGCACTGGGCGATACGGTCGGCGTGCCGGAACGCGCGGTGTCGATGGCCGACGCGGAGCGCGTCAGGGACGACCTCGGCTGGTCGATCGGCGGCGTCCCCCCGTTCTGTCACGATCGGGCGGTTCCGGTCGTCCTCGACGAAACGCTGCAGTCGTTCGAGACGGTCTGGGCGGCCGCCGGGACGCCGAACGCAGTTTTTCCCGTCTCACCGGAGACGATCCTCGAGTACGCCGACGCGGAACCCGCGTCGATCGCGGAGTGAGCGGTCGACCGGGAGTCGGGAGTACCCTCGAGCGCGACACCGGCGAGTACTCCCAACGTCACTTCTCCGCTGTGCCGTCTGGTCGTCGCTGCCCTCGTCCGGACCCATGTTGCTAACAATTCGATCTCGAGTGCCACGAGTTATTAACTAGCTCCAATAATATAATAACACTTTTAACCGGGAGCGCGTATGCTCACACATGGAACTACCACGCCGTTCGCTGCTCCGTTCCGGGGCCGGTGCGCTGGCCCTCGGAGCCGCCGCTGGGTGTCTGATCGAGCCAGGTGACGACGGAACCGCCGGTGAGCGGGAAGGATACGCCGCGTTCTTCGCGCTCTGGGACTGGGCAGCGGAGGTCTCCGGCGACGCGATGGCGTTTACGAACCCGGTCGATGCCGGCGAAATGGGACACGGGTGGGAGCCGCCCGCGGACCTCCAGCGAAACGTCGCCGGCACGGATGCCTTCGTCTACCTGGACACGCCGGAGTTCTCCTGGGCGCAGAACATCGCCGACGACCTCGCGGCGGACAACACGGACGTCGCGCTGATCGACGCGCTCGAGGGGGTCGAGGGGCAGTTGCTTCCGCCGGGCGGTAATCACGATCACGACCACGAAGGAGAAGACGAGCACGACCACGAAGAAGACGAAGAGGACGACCACGAGGAGGAAGACGACGATCACGATCACGATCACGACCACGAGGACGACGACACCGCACCCGAGTTCTACGACCCCCACGTCTGGACCGACCCCCTCCTGGCCGAGGAGATGGTCGAAACCATCGCCGCCGAACTCGGCGAAATCGATCCCGACAACGCCGAGGTCTACGAGGACAACGCCGCGGCGTACGTCGAGCGACTCGAGGGCGTCCACGAGCAGTTCGAGAACCTCGTCGCGGACGCCGACCGCGACGTGGCGGTCTTCGCCGGCCACGACTCGTTCCGCTACCTCGAGGAGCGGTACGGGTTCGAACTCCACACGCCGGTCGGCGTCTCGCCGAACGCCGCGGAGACGCAGTCGGACATCTCCGAGTCGATCGCGATCGTCGAGGAACACGACATCGACACGATCCTCTACGACCCCTTCGAAGCGCCGAGCGAGGACGAACTCCCGCAGATGGTCGAGTTGCTGCTCGAGAACACCGAGGCCGACGACTACGCGCCGCTCACTTCCACAGAGGGGACCACCGCCGAGTGGAACGACCGCGGCTGGGGCTGGGTCGAGCAGATGGAAGAAGTGACCATCGCCGGACTCCGGCAGGCGCTCGGAGCCGACTAACCGGGACCGACGAAATGGAAGAACTAAACGGCTCAGTAACGGACGTGTGTCTATAGTGACGCCGGTCGTCGACGTTCGAAACGTATCGTTCGCCTACGGGGACTCGCTCGCGCTCGACGACGTGAGCCTGACCGTCGAGCAGGGCGACTTCCTCGGGCTAGTCGGCCCGAACGGCTCCGGCAAGACGACGCTATTGCACGTCATGCTCGGGCTGTTGTCCCCGGACAGCGGCTCGGTCGAACTCTTCGGCCAGCCGGTCTCGGAGTTCGAGGCGGGCGAACGGATCGGCTACGTTTCCCAGAAGGCGACCGACCGGGGCGGAACGATGCCCGTCACCGTCCGGGAGTGCGTGCGAATGGGTCGGTTCGCCCACGTCGGCCATAGCCGACTGACCGACGACGACCGCCGGATCGCCGACGAGGCCCTCGAGACGGTCGGCATCGGCGACATCGCGGACCAGCAGATGAACCAGTTGTCGGGTGGCCAGCGCCAGCGTGCCTACATCGCGCGGGCGCTTGCGTCGGAGGCCGACCTGCTCGCGCTCGACGAGCCGACCGTCGGCGTCGACGCCGAGTCGCGCGACGAGTTCTATCGGCTGCTCGAGTCGCTGAACCAGTCGGGGATCACGATCATCCTGATCGAACACGACATCGGCGTCGTCACGGACCGGGCGAACCGCATCGCGTGTATCAACACGGAACTGTACCACCACGGAGACACCGAGTCGTTCGTCGAGAGCGACGCCCTGAGCGAGGCCTACGGTAAGACGGGCGAGGTCGTTCACCACCACCACTGACGATGACGGGAACTGATACGGACGCGACGGGGACGACGGCGGACGAGGAGCAGACGGCGGCCGACGGCGGCACCGTCGACGGCGACGCGGACGTCGAGGTCGGCGGAAACGTCGACGGGACGCAAGCCGACGCGAGGCCGGTCGACCGACGCCGACAACTCGAGCGCGTCGGCGTCGCAGTGGTCGGACTACTGGCGGCCGGGATGGTCGCGTTCATCGCGCTCGACTGGCTCCGCCGGTACCCCTACGCCGACGCCTCGCCGCTGCTCGAGACGCTCTATACGGTGACGGGGATCGATCCGGCGGCCGGCGTGGCGTTCGACCAGTTCCTGATCGCCGGCGCGTGGCTCGATTACTTCCTGGGAACCGAAGTGTTCCGGTACGCGTTCATGTGGCGCTCGATCGCGACCGGCGTGCTCATCGGTGTCGTCGCGCCGCTGGTCGGCACCTACCTCGTCCACAGGCAGATGGCGCTGATCGGCGAGACGCTCGCGCACACGGCCTTCGCGGGCGTCGCGATCGGACTGCTGTTCAATGCCGCGACCGGGTGGGAGGGTTCGCTGCTGATCGTCGCGTTGCTCGTCAGCATCGTCGGCGCGCTCGCCGTCCAGTGGCTCACGGAGCGGACGCGAACCTTCGGCGACGTGCCGATCGCGATCATGCTGAGTGGGAGCTTCGCGGTCGCGACGCTGCTGATCAGCTGGGGCCGGGGTTCGATGTCGATCGCAGTGGACATCGAGGGCTTTCTCTTTGGGAGCCTCTCGGTCGTCACCGCCGGCGGCGCGCGACTGATGGCGCTTCTCAGCGTCGCGGTCGTCGCTATCGTCGCGCTCACCTACAAGCAGTTGCTGTTCATCACCTTCGACGAGCAGGCGGCCCGCGTCGCTCGCCTCAACGTCACGGCGTACAACACCCTGTTGATCGTGATGACTGCCGTAGTGGTCGTCGGTGCGATGCAGGTACTCGGCGTGATCCTCGTCGCCGGGATGCTCGTGATCCCCGTTGCGGCCGCCTCACAGATCGCTCGCAGCTTCCGGGAAACGCTGTACCTCTCGGTCCTGTTCGGCCAGGCATCGATCCTCGGCGGGTTCACCTTCGCGATCAGCCAGAGCCTCCCCTCCGGCGGCTCGATCATCGTCGTCGCGATCGCGATCTACCTGACCGCGGTCGCACTCTCGGGCCGCTCCGGGACCGCGATTTCGGTTCACTGAGACCCAGCCGCTGGGAGCAGAGTAGCGGTTTTAACCCGTTCCGGAACGACCTCCCGAACGATGGGACGGCTAGCCGAACTATTCAGACCCGAGACCGTCGGCGTGATCGGTGCGACCGATCGCGAAGGCGCAGTCGGTCGGGCGATCGTCGAGAACCTGCGAGACGACTTCGCGGGCGAGATCGTCCCGGTCAATCCGAAACGCGACGAGGTACTCGGGCTCGAGTGTTACGAAGACGTGGAGAGCGCGCCGTCGATCGATCTGGCGGTGGTCGTCGTACCGCCGCCGATCGTTCTCGACTCGGTGCGAGAGTTGGGCAAAGCGGGGACGAAGAACGTGGTCGTTATCACCGCCGGCTTCTCCGAGACCGGCGGCGAGGGGGCCGAACGCGAGCGGAAGCTCCGGGAACTCGCCGAGGAGTACGACCTCAACGTCGTCGGCCCCAACAGCCTCGGGATCATGTCGACGCCCGTCGGCATGAACGCCACGTTCGGCCCGGAGAACGCCGAGGAGGGCTCGATCTCCTTTATGAGCCAGTCGGGCGCGTTCATTACCGCCGTCCTCGACTGGGCGAACGAACAGGGGATCGGCTTCCGTGACGTCGTCTCGCTGGGCAACAAGTCCGTCCTCGACGAGACCGACTTCGTCCAGGAGTGGGGGGACGACCCCGACACCGACGTCGTCATCGGCTACCTCGAGGACATCGACGACGGCCGCGAGTTCGTCGAGACGGCCCGCGAGGTGACCGAGGACACGCCGATCGTCCTCGTCAAGTCCGGGCGAACGGACGCGGGCGCGCAGGCCGCCTCCTCGCATACGGGGGCGATCGCCGGCAGCGAACGCGCCTACGAGGCCGGCCTCGACCAGGCCGGCGTGATCCGCGCCGAGTCGGTCCAGGAGCTGTTCGACTCCGCGCGGGCCCTCTCGGGACTGCCGGAACCCGAGTCCGACGGCGTCGCCATCGTCACGAACGCCGGCGGCCCCGGCGTGCTGACGACCGACGCCGTCGGCGATTCGACGCTGCAGATGGCCGGCTTCACCGACGAGACGATCGAGCGACTGAACGAGGCGATGCCCGACGAGGCCAACGTCTACAACCCGATCGACGCGATCGGCGACGCGGACGTCGATCGGTTCGCGGAGGCCCTGGAGATCGCACTCGCCGATCCGAACGTCGGGAGCGCGGTGGTCGTCAGCGCGCCGACGGCGGTGTTGCCCTACGACGAACTCTCGGAGGTCGTCATCGAGAAAAGCGAGACCCACGACAAGCCGGTCGTCACCTGCCTGATGGGCGGTGACCGGGCCCGCGACGCCGAGGCGGTCCTGCGGGAGTCCGGCATCCCGAACTACTTCGACCCCTCGCGGGCCGTCCAGGGGCTCGACGCGCTCGCGCGGTACCGCGACGTCCGCCAGCGAGTGGTCGACGACCCCACCGAGTTCGACGTCGACCGGGAACGGGCCCGCGAGATCCTGGAACGGACGAAAGAACGCGACGACAACCGTCTCGGCGTCGAGTCGATGGACCTGCTCGAGGCCTACGGCATCCCGACGCCAACGGGGGAGATCGTCGACGACCCCGACCGGGCGCGGGAGGTCGCCGAGTCGATCGAGGGCGACGTCGTCATGAAGATCGTCAGCCCCGAGATCTCCCACAAGTCCGACATCGGCGGGGTCAAGGTCGGCGTCTCGGACGACGAGGTCTACGACGCCTACGAGGAGATCATCACCCGGGCGCGCAACTACCAGCCCGACGCGACGATCGTCGGCGTCCAGGTCCAGGAGATGCTCGACCTCGACGCCGGAACGGAGACGATCGTCGGGATGAACCGCGATCCCCAGTTCGGCCCGCTACTTTTGTTCGGGCTGGGTGGCATCTTCGTCGAGATCCTCGAGGACACCTCCGTCCGGGTCGCCCCGATCGGCGAGGGCGAGGCCCGGGAGATGATCGACGAGATCCAGTCGGCACCGCTGTTGCGCGGGGCTCGCGGCCGCGAGCCGGCCGACATCGACGGGATCGTCGAGACGATCCAGCGGCTCTCACAGCTGGTGACTGACTTCCCGTCGATCCTCGAACTCGACGTGAACCCGCTCGTCGCGGGGCCGGACGGCGTACAGGCGATCGACCTGCGACTCACCGTGGACACGGAGGAACTATGAGCGACACCGACACCGATACCGAGACAGACACTGCCACTGACACCGAACCGGAACCCGAGACCGAACTGGAACCCGAAACCGAACCCGAACCAGAACTCGACTCCCCCGAGAGCGACACCGACCGCCGGGCCAAACCGGACGGCGGGGCCGACACGGACGCCATCCTCGTCGCTTCACTCGAGGAGAGCACCGGCAAGACCGCCATCACGCTCGCACTGGGTCGGCTCGCCGCCGAGGAGGGCGACAGCGTCGGCTACATGAAACCCAAGGGGACCCGGCTCCAGAGCAACGTCGGCAAGACCCTGGACGAGGACCCGATGCTCGCCCGGGATCTGCTCGACCTCGACGCGGAGATGCACGACCTCGAGCCGGTCGTCTACTCGCCGACGTTCATCGAGCAGGCCATCCGCGGCCGCGAGGACCCCGACGACCTCCGCGAGCGGGTCCGTGAAGCGTACGAGACCCTCGCTGCGGAGCACGACCGGATGTTCATCGAGGGCGGCGGCCAGTACGACATCGGCGGCATCGTCGAACTCACCGACGCCGACCTCGCCGAACTGCTCGACGCCCGCGTCATCGTCGTCGCCCCCTACGAACGGCCGGCCGACGTCGACGACCTGCTGACCGCAGCGCGGGCCTTCGGCGACCGGTTCGCCGGCGTCGTCTTCAACGACGTCCCCGACGCCGCCTACGACCAGCTCGAGACCGACGTCGTCCCGTTCCTCGAGGGCCGGGGCCTGCCCGTCCACGGCGTCGTCCCCAACGAGCGGGACCTGTCAGGCGTGACCGTCGCCGACCTCGCGGAGGAGGTCGGTGCGTCCGTCCTCGTCGACGAGGGTACCGACGCATACGTCGAACGGTTCATGGTCGGCGCGATGGGTGCCGACAGCGCCCTGCGACACTTCCGGCGAACCAAGGACGCCGCCGTCATCACCGGCGGCGACCGCGCGGAAATCCACACCGCGGCCCTCGAGGCGCCGGGCGTCCGGTGTCTCATCCTGACCGGCGGCCATCGGCCTTCGGGTGCGATCCTGGGTCAGGCCGCCGAGAAGGGCGTCCCGATCCTCTCGGTACAGACGGATACGCTAACGACCGTCGAACGCGCCGAGGACGTCGTCCGCACCGGGCGGACCCGTGACCTCGAGACGGTCGAACGGATGGGCGAGTTGCTGACCGACCACGCGGCCGTCGACGCGATCCTCGAGGGCGAGAGCCAGGGCGGCGACTGAGTCATCCCCGGTTCCTGGCTTTTGGTTCTCGGTTCCTGGTTCTCGGTTCATGGTTCTCGGTTCCCGGTACCAGCTGTCATCGTTCCCACTGTTCTTCGTTCGCTTCGGACACCACGTGTCGCGGTTCCTGACTGTCCCGTGACCAAGAGTTAAGAGCCAGCCACACATGGAGCCAGACATGGTAGAGCTGGACGACACTCCACAGGAGATCACCTCCCTCGTCGGCCGCGAAGTGTACTCGAACAGCGGCGTCTTCGTCGGGGAAGTCGAGGATCTGCAGCTAAACGTCGACGGCGAAGCCGTCACCGGGCTCGCGCTCGGCAGCCTGAACGCCGAACTGTTCCAGGCGGAAGCCGAAACTGGGCAGGGCGTCATCGTGCCCTACCGGTGGGTTCGGGCCGTCGGTGACGTTATTCTCGTCAACGACGTCGTCGAGCGCGTCCGGGATCCGGACGAGCAGGAAAGCGAGCTGGTCGCCTGAGTTCTCAGTACCGTTTCAAGCGTCGACTGCGGAGCCGAAACGAACCGCACCGCCGGATTCGACACGACAGTTCAGGCGCGAACCGATACCTAGTTCCCGTTCGAACCTTCCGTTCCTTCCACGCCCATCGCATCGAACAGCGTTCGCTTGACCGCCTCCTCGGTCAACTCGAGCAGCGTCTCGCGCGTGTCCTCCGAGATCTCGATCCCGGTGAAAATGCCCAGCGGGATCTCCGCGCTGGCCTGCGTCGAGTGGCCTGCGGTCTCGCCGATCTCGCCGTAGGCGTCGTCTAACACCTTGCCGATGTTGATGCGGATGTCCTTCGAGCGGCCGGCGAGGAAGATCGTCTCGTCGGCGATGCCGAAGACGGCCGTCGTCGTGACCCCCTCGAGGTTCAGCAGGTGGCTTGCCGCTTGAGCGAGGGCCTCGCGGTCGCGGACGAACCCCGCGTTCGAGACCAGGTGGCTTCCCTGGACGTCGCGGTTGGCGATCGCCTCCGCGAGGACGTCGAGCGTTTCGGGGGACATCGACGGCGACTCGACCTGCTCCAGGGTGTCGTGGTTCGCGAACGGGTAGAGGTAGGCTGCCGCGGTGAGGTCGGCGGGGGTAGTGTCGCGTTTGAAATCAAGGGTCTCCGCGCGGATGCCGTAGAGCAAGGCGGTGGCGACCTCCTCGGAGACGTTCATGTCGAATTCCTGGATGTACTTCGTCATGATCGTCGAAGACGAGGACATGTTCGGGCGGATGTCGACGAACTCGGGTTCGTACTCCTGCTCGGGTTCGTGGTGGTCGATGAGGATGTCGACCTCGAGGTCCAACTCCTCCGAGGTCGCGGAATCGACCAGCGTCACCGTGTCGTAGACCGAGTAGTCCTCGATCTCGTCCCACTGAACGAGGTCGATCCCGAGCAGGTTGACGAACGCGCGGTTCTCCTGGTGGCCGACGTCTCCGAGGTAGATGATGTCGGAGTCGACGCCGAGGTGGTCGGCGACCGCCTGCATTGCCGCCGCGGACGCGATCGAGTCCGGATCCGGGCTGTCCTGGGTGATGATCGCGAGCCGTTCGTCGGTCTCCTCGATCAGGTCGGCGAGTTTGCTGGCGTTGTACTCGAGTTCGCCCGATTCGAGCGCCCGCAGGGCCGACTCGGCGATCACCGAGGACGGGTTGATGACGACGTCCGCGCCGAGTTCCTCGAGTTCGTCGCCCGAGACCGGGTCGCTTGCTCGCGCGACGACGAACTGGCCGTCGTTTTGCTCGCGGATATGTTCGACGGCCCGTTTGTTGGACTCGACGTCCGATGCCAGGATGAGGACGACGTCGCGCTCGGCGACGAGGTCCGCGGCCTCGGGTTCGCGGATGTCGGCGGTTCGCGCGTCGAGGTCCTGGTCGCGCAGCGACTCGACGCGACTCTCGTCGCGGTCGATGATGAGGACGTCTTTCCCCTGTTCGACCAGTTCCTCGGCGACGGCGTAGCCGACGCTCCCACAGCCCAAGATAGCGTAGTCAGAGATCGACGAGATCGTAACCCCCGTACTCATTGAGCGTGTGGTCGGACCGACCGCACTTAACCCTCCCGAAGATTGGTACGTTTTGCGACTCGTGCCGGCCGAGCGCGGAAGTGCGGGTCTCCCGGGGACCGTCTCGAGCCGCCGTCAGGGGCCGACGGCGGGACCGGTCGCGTGTCCTTGACTGTCACGACGCCTTCCAAGGGAAACGTATTTTAATGCCCGACGAAAACTCGGAGGTGTAGGGCCGGTAGCTCAGTCCGGCAGAGCGTCTGACTCTTAATCAGACGGTCGCGTGTTCAAATCGCGCCCGGCCCGCTTCTTGCCGCGAGCAAATTCGTGAGCGACAGGTAACGGATCCGGCGGGATTTGAACGAGACGAGTCCCAGCCCGTGAACGAGCGCAGCGAGCGAACTGGAACGTCTCGGCGTAGTTCACAATCGCGCCCGGCCCGCTTTTGCGACGACGATTCGGTAAGCGACGGCTCCCTCGAGTCGTTACCCTCGAGAGCCCCGCCGACGATCGTGACAGCTCTCCTGACGTTTTATGTGACCGCCGCCGTTCATTCGACCCAATGGTCGAGAAAGACGTCGTCCGTCGAGGGTACGACGAGATCGCCGACGTCTACGCGTCGGAGCGTGTCGTCTCGGACCACGGGGTGGAGATGCTCGAGAGGTTCCTGGCGGAGCTGGGTGACTCGGCGCGGATCCTGGACGCCGGATGTGGCCAGGGAACGCCGGTTCTCCGACGGGCCGACGAAGCCGGTCTGAACGGACTCGGCGTCGACTTCTCCCGCGAACAGCTCGGCCTCGCCGGGGAGAACGCACCGGGGGCAGACCGCGTACAGGGGGACATGACGCGGTTACCGATAGCCGACGGGACCTGCGACGGCGTCGCGGCGTTTCACTCGCTAATCCACGTCCCGCTCGAGGACCACCAGACCGTTATCGACGAGTTCGCGCGCGTGCTGCGCCCGGGCGGCCGACTGCTCGTCTCCGAGGGGGCAGAGGAGTGGAGCGGGACGAACCCGGACTGGCTCGAGACAGACGTCGAGATGCAGTGGCACATCGCGGGCGCGGAACGGACCCGGAAGCAGTTGCGAAACGCGGGCTTTACGATCACCGACGAGCGCGGCATCGACATGCAGTTCGCGGACCACGAGGAGCACTGGGGGTTCTTTTCGGCGCGGTTGTAACCGACGCCGATCCGGCTATCGGTCGACGGTTCGAGAGGTGCCGGTCGAACCGATCTTGGTGTTCCGGACGAAAGACGACGGCTATGGGAGCCTCGTCGAATCCGACACCGAGCGGGATCCGCGTCGTCTGTCTCGCCGGACCGAGCGACTCGGGGAAGACCACCCTCGTCGAGCAGCTGGTCCCGCGACTTGCCGATCGCGGTGACCGCGTCGCGACGATCAAATCGATCCACCACGATATCGAGATCGACACCCCGGGCGCGGACACCCACCGGCATCGAACCGCCGGCGCCGAGACCGTCGTCGGCATTACGCCCGAACTCACCTTCGATATCACCGCTCGAGGAAAGCGGGAGCCGCCGGAGCTACCCGCGGGGTCGAGCCCCGGCCCGCTCGAGGCGGGCGACAGCGACGATAGAGCCGACCGCGACCGTCGCGAGCGTCTGGCCCTCGCCAGCACCCTCGCCCGCCTCGAGCGGCGTGGGTACGACGTCGTCCTGGTCGAGGGGTTTTCGGCCGCGCCGCTCCCGACGGTCCTCGTCGGCAACCGGGAGCCAGACGCCGTGACCGGCGAGATCATCGGTCACGGGGACGACGACCCGGCGGCGCTCGTCGAGACGATCGGATCGCTCGAGCCGATTTCGTTTCGCACCGAGGGAGAGGGGTCCGACCACGATAGCGACGACGCAGGCCCGTCGGCGAACACCGACCGCCGGGAGTAATCCCTGCATTCCGAAAACGCAGTGACGTGCGGGTTTGGAAGGGGAAACCGTGCTTCCACTCCGACACCGTAACCGAGAGAAATCACAGGACCCAGCCCCAAGCGCTACCATCCCTGCTGCTGTGGGCGACCGCGTCGGGAGTTCGTCTCGGCCGCCGGCGCGGTGTTGCTGCTTGTCCTCGGGCGATTCATCCCTCTCGGGTCGGCTGCGCCCGCCGCAGGCGGGCCATTGACGGATAGCCGCCTCGGTGTCGTCCTCACCCTGACGGTCGTCGCTGCGCTGGTTCTCGTCACCGCGACGGTCGGCTTCGACGACGTCGACCCGTGATTCGAGACGGTCGTTCCCATCGGGTCGCGCCGTACAGATACCTATTCGAATCCCGAAACGTATCCGATCGTTCCGATCATATTTCCCGTCATTTTGCGGCGGCCAAATATCCCAAAACGTGGACTATCAGGTCTATCGGTGCTAATTTCTTTGGAAGTGAGGTTAATGCGGTCCCCGTCGTATCGGTGAGTGAGACATATGACATCCATCGCAGACATCGAGCTTCCGGCCGAGGGGACCGGACTGGCGGAGCTGTTCGAGGCGGTACCGTCGCTAACCTGTGAAATGGAGCGCGTGATCGCCTCGAGCGGCCACGGACTCTGGCTCTCCGGCCCCTCCCGCGAGGAGGTCGAGGGCGCACTCTCCGAGGTGTCGGCGATCAGCGGTTACTCGCTCATCAACGGCGAGGACGACCGCTGGCTGTACGACATCGAGTTCGATCCGGATACCGTCGACCCGTTCGAGGCCGTCCTCGAGGAGAACGGGACGGTCCTCAGTGCGTCCGCGTCCAACGGGACCTGGCTGCTGAGCATCCGCGTCGTCGAGCGCGAACACGTGAGTTCACTGTACGACCGCTTCGTCGATCACGACGTTTCTCCGACGATCGTCCGTCTGTACGACCTGGAGGAAGAGACCCACTCCCAGTGTGGACTCACCGCCCGCCAGTACGAGACGCTCGTCGCGGCGATCGACCACGGCTACTTCGAGATCCCGCGCGAGGTCTCGATGCAGGAACTCTCGGACGAGCTCGACATCTCGCATCAGGCGCTGTCCGAGCGACTCCGCCGTGCCTACCGGGCGCTCGTCACCTCGGAACTCAACGTCACCGAAGAGGAGGCAAATCCGCCGCCGATGGCCTCGATGAACTCGGACTGATCGACCCGGCAGCCGAATCCGGGTTCTAATGCCGATCCAGCCGCAGTCCGGCGTCGACGGGGCTACCCGCCCTTCCCCACCCCCGGCCTCGACCGTTTGTCCGCCGACGCGCACCGTTTTCGCCGATCGTCACCCGTGCGACACCTACAATTAAGAGCCGTCCATGCGACCCTCGAGGCATGCACGTCGACACGGACGACGGCGTACTCGAGATCACGTTCGATCGACCGGGGGTCCTCAACGCGATCACGCGCGAGACCGCCGTTACCCTCGCGGAGACGATCGAAGATGCCTCGCCCGAGGAGTATCACGCGATCGTCCTCTCGGGAGAGGGCGACGCATTCAGCGCTGGCGGCGACGTCGAAGCGATGGCCGAAGAACCCGTCGCGCCCCGGGCGGAATACGAGGAGGTCGAGGAAACCTTCGGTCGCGTCGTCGAGGCGATGCTCGAGTGTCCCGTGCCGATCGTCGCGAAGGTAAACGGCGACGCCGTTGGAGCGGGACTGGCGATCGTCGCGCTGTCGGACATCGCCTACGCCGCCGAGGACGCGACCTTCTCCTGTGCCTTCGTCAAGGTCGGGTTGATTCCCGACACCGGCGGGACCTTCATGCTCCCCGAGATCGTCGGCCTGCGGACGGCAAAGAAACTCGCGTTCACCGGGGAGTTCTTCGACGCCGAGCGTGCGGCAGACCTCGACCTC
Organism: Halobiforma lacisalsi AJ5; assembly: GCF_000226975.2. NCBI lineage: Archaea > Methanobacteriati > Methanobacteriota > Halobacteria > Halobacteriales > Natrialbaceae > Natronobacterium > Natronobacterium lacisalsi. The sequence continues at coordinate 2,847,755 of NZ_CP019285.1, forward strand.
GTCAACGAGGCAGTCCCGGCCGACGAACTCGAGAAGCGGGTAACCGAGACTGTCGATCGACTCGGCCGCCGCCCCACTGACGTGATCGGCATGATGAAACAGGCGATGCACGAGAACCTGGGGCGACGCTGGGACGAGGCGCTCGACTACGAGAACATGCTGCAGGTCCAGGCGCGGGCGACGGAGTCCCACGAGGAGGGTGTGGCCGCGTTCCTCGAGGGGAGGGAGCCGGCGTTCAACGAGTACGACGACTGATACGGGTTACTGTTCGTCGGTTCCGGCGTACCCGCGACCCGGGAGGTGGGTGCGCCGGTGCATCGGGACAGCAATCCGTATGGGAGCGGGCGCGAGTGTCGGCCGCCCGGGACTCGAACCGCGAGTGGAGACGCTCGAACGGAGGGGCCGGCGATAGTTCGCTTTACCCGAAAGTCGGCTGAGCCCGAAACACGCGGCGGAACCGCCAGCCACAGCAAGCACCACCGTCTTTGGCGCGGTTGCCGTTAGTGGGAGCGCAATGTCACCACAGTTCACTGACGACGACATCGGCAAGACCGTCGTCAACGCGAACGGAGACGAGGTCGGTATCGTCGCGGACGTCGAGCACGGGACAGCACACGTGGAACCTGATCCGGGGATCACGGACACGATCAAGGCGAAACTCGGCTGGGGCGGGACCGACGAGCACGCCTACCCGCTCCAGGAGCAGGCGGTGTCACAGGTGACGTCGGACGCGGTCCACCTCGAGAGCGATCTCTCGGGGACTGGAACAGGAACGAGCGGCCGGGAAACGACGGGAGCCGGGACGGGGACCGACACCGGAACCGGATCCGGGACCCCGGGAACCGGCTCGGGGCGAGACATGGGTACCGATCGAGGGACCGACGTCGGCGACGACCAGGGCCTGATGGACGACGATGACGACGACCTCATCGGCGATGACGATAACGAAGGCATGATCCGGGACGATGACGACGACCTCATCGGCGACGACGATAACGAAGGCATGATTCGCGATGATGACGACGACGAACTCATCGGCGACGACGACGATGACGGGCTAATGAGCGATGACGATGACGACGACCTCATCGGCGACGATGATGACGACGACGGGCTAATGAGCGACGACGACGACCGGACCCGCGACGACGACACTATCTGAATCGTCAGTGGGTCACGTGTCGCTCCACGTCACCCTCGAGTCGCTCCGTTCGCTCCCGACCCTCTACTCCTCGTCCCGATAGTCGCCGGTCGCGACCACGGACCCAGTACGGGAGCCCGACTTCTCCCTCGAGCGACCGCTTTAGAACGAGGTATACGACGACTCGAGCGGATCAACGGAAAAACACGGTGACAGGAGCGGGCCGTTTCGACCCCGCCAGCCGGAGTAATACGCGATACTACCCGTCGGCGTCGGAGCCACCCGTCCGGAAAGACGCGATTACGGCTATCGCGGCGGCCAGTGTCCGAGGCGAGCCGTCACCCACCGTTCACTCCGTCGATCCCGGTTCGCCGAACGACTCACCCTCCCGCTGGTCGGCCCGGCGTCGACGCAGCGCCGCCCGCGCGTTCGAAGCCTCGTACCCGAACAGGACGCTCTCCCCGTACTCCTCGGCGACCTCGAGGGCGTGGATCAGGTTATCGACGTCGACGTTGACTGCGTACAGTTCGATGCTGAACGGCGTCTCGAGGGCGCTGTCGAAGCCGCGCGCGATCGTCTCGAGCCAGTAGGTCGTCTCGTAGGCAGTATCGTACAGCGGGACGACGAACTCGTCGACGTACTCCTCCAGGGCCTCGAGGTCGAGACCGGCCCGTTCGTAGAGGTGGCCCGGATACGGGTCGGGGTACAGCGTCAGGTAGACCCGGCCGGGAATCCTGTCGGCGGCCGCTTCGACGAACTCCGTGATGACCTCGGCCCGCCAGTCGAAGCGGTCGTCGTGGTCGCTCTCCTCGAACCGCTGCTCGCAGACGCCACACCGGCAGTACTCCGCCCGCGGGAAGCCGACGTCGTCGAGGCGGACGTCCTCGTTCGCGTCGACGCAATCGTCGATGACGTCGAACAGCCCGTCCCGGTAGTCCTCCCTCGAGGGGCAAATGTAGTCCCAGTCGAAGTACGTCCGATCCCGTGTCGCGGGCCGGCCCAGATCGTCGACGGGTACCAGCGAAGGGTCCGCGTCGGACGCCGCGTTGTCCCCGAAACAGGAGACCATGTTGACCCCGTCCTCGATCGGTTCGGCGGACCTACCGGTCACGTCTTTGACTTCGTAGAAGCCGCGGTCGAACTCCGGCCACCGGACCTCCTCAGCGTTGCGGGTGACGACGCCGTACATAGCTCAGAGTACGGCGCGGTCGCCGTAAGCCGTTCGGGTTCGGAATCCCGAGTCCGGCCCCGGTGGTCCAAGCGAAGCGGGTCGGGGCCGGACGGGGGACCGATCAGAGCGGAACGACGGTTCGTGAACTATTCGGTCGGTTCGTACTCGATCTCCTCGACGTCGGCGTCCGAGCCGCTGAAGACGACTTTCCAGAGGACGACGACGGCGACCAGGGCGAGCAGGATTTTGATAGTACGTGACATGTACGTGTGAACGAACGGTCGAGACGTACTTAGCTATTCTGGATAGTTCTCAGGACGAGAACGTCCACGGTGTCGCCAGGGGCCCTCCCCCGCGTCAGGTCGCGTCGATCAGCGATGCAATCTCGTCACGAACGATGGTTCCGCAGTACACACAGCGCACGCCGTCCTCGAGCACCTCGATTCTTGAATCCCCTCGTTCTCCGTTTCCGAATCCCCGATCCGATCCACACTCGAGAGACCGCAGCGACCGGTCGGACGCGGTGACCTCCCCACCGCGGTGACTGCGATAATTGGGCGCCGAACCGAAGGCAAAGAATTATGCAGACAGTCCAGCAAACAGTCACAATCGTATGGTGGATCGGCTGGAAACCGGGATCGACGTGTTGGATCGGAAACTCGACGGCGGGTTGCCCCCGGGGTATATCGTCGCGTACACTGCCGACCCGGCGAGCCAGTCGGAACTGCTCCTGTACGAACTGACGGCCGCCCGCGGGACCCTCTACCTGACCACCGAGCGTTCCGACGGCGTCGTCCGCCACACGCTCGAGTGCTCGCCGTCTGCCGTCGGAAGCCCGACGGTCAGACACGTCTCGAGCGACGCCCCGCTCGAGGAGGCGACGCGCCTCGTCGACGCGCTCCCGGACGGGGCGAATCTCGTCGTCGACACGATGAACGTCCTCGAGCGAAGCGACCGCGAGGAGTACGTCACCTTCCTCAACGAACTCAAAGAGAAGATGACCGAGACGGGCAGCATCGCGATGTTACACTGCCTGCAGGAACGGGACACCCCCGACAACCGGTCGCACACGTACCACGCCGCCGACGCCGTGTTCGATTTGCAGACCGACCTCTCGGGAACCGAGATCGAGAACCACCTCACAATCCCGAAGTTCCGCCACGGCGGGCAACCCGTCGAGTCGATCAAACTCGAGTTGACCGAGGAAGTGGCCATCGACACGAGTCGGGACATCGCCTAAGCGCGACCGGCGCGGGCCGAAGCGACGAACGGGAGAGAAAAATCAGCGGTTCCCGTTAGAAGTCAAACGAGAACAGGCCTCCCGAGCTATCGGCTCCACTGTCGCCGCTGTCCGCACTGCTTATCGTCGTCCCCTGCTGGACGTTCGTGTTCGACTGGTTGATATCTGTCGACGTGGTGGCGTCACCGGACTCGAGGTCCTGGTCGCCGACCTCGACGTTGATGTCGAGTTGATCCCTAGCTACCGGGTCTTCTGGCGGTTTTTGTCCGCCACCATTGGGCGGTGCTTCACACTGGATGTCAAATTCGAGGGTTTCCTCTGTGCTATTATTTCCTACCCGCTCTGCGTTGACCTCAACGGTATACTTCTGATCACTCTCAATCCCGGTAAGAGAAACAGTGAGACAACTTGGACCGGGAAGATTGGGAGGAGTCGGAAGATTAGGTCTAGACTTAGAAACTCCAACAGATGGAGAGACTGAGACGTCTATAAAAACTGCTGGTTCTTCATCATCCACACGGCAGACCTGAAATGTGCCATCAGAACAAATATTCTCCTGTTTTATGGCTATTAAATTTCCTTGCTGTTGGGCGGCAGCGGTCGTCGCAAACGCACCCCCTCCAACGACTGTCGCCGCGCTTGCTTTCAATACGCTACGCCGTGATACCGTGGATGAATCCTTTGTCATAGTTATCACTCCTGTCGCAATCGGCTCTGAGAGGGGTCCTCTCCCCGGGGAACGGATACCCCTCGAGAACGACTACCACCAACGAGGGAAGTATAATCGAATTATCGTTGCAAACGCAACTCGGGTATTAACGTGCGAAAATCGGACACTATCTCGAGCGAAACCGACTCAAGAACGCTGTACACCGAAACAGTCGATCGAACGACGCGAAACAATCACGAGTTCGACCGCCGGACGGAAACCGTTTCAGCAGCTAATCCGACGTTCTCGACCACGATATGGCATGGTTGCCGGACGGAAACGATACAGAACGTTGAACGATCCACCGGTCACGGCTGTGATTCCGTTCCGGGCGTGAAAGACGAAGAGAACGAGAAGAAAACGACGGGAACCGAACCGAGACGGTCGGCGCGGTTACTCCTTGCCGAACATCTGGCGCATCATCGGATGCATCTCCATCATCTGCTCTTCCGCGATCTCCTCGTAGAGCTTGTAGGTGATGGAGACTGCCAGCAGGAGCCCGGTCCCGGTGACCGAGCCGATGGTGCCGAGCATGTTCGCCATGACGGCCAGCAGGCCGACCAGTGCGCCGCCGATAACGGTCACCTGCGGGATGTACCGCTCCATGACCTTCTCGATGACGCCGACGTTCTGTCGGAAGCCGGGGATCTGCATCCCGGAGTTCTGGATCTGCTTTGCTGTCGCTTCCGGACCCATGTCCGTCGTCTCGACCCAGAAGATGGCGAAGACCGCGCCACCGACGATCATGAACGTCAGGTCGACGGCGACGCGGATCAGCACCATCCAGACCTCGGCCGTGATCTCGCCGGTCCACCACATCCAGTCGTCGGGGCTGTAGATCGGGGAGACGTAGTAGAACAGCCCACTGACGGGCTGGCTCTGGTCGTAGACCCCGAGCCACGACAGTTCCTGGCCGAACAGGATGATCGGGCCCGCCTGGCGGTCCGGACCGAGGGTGAACAGGATCTGTCCGATGAACTGGACGTTCGCCTGCAGCGCGCGAACGAGGATCATCGGCAGGACGCTCGCGTAGATGAGCTTCACGGGGAAGCGACCGCGGGCACCCTTGACCCTGGCGTGGCTGAGCGGGATCTCGACGCGGACCGACTCCGCGTAGACGACGATCCCGAAGATCAGGACCGTCGTGAACAGCGCGAGGAGCTGTCCGCCGTCCTGCGAGAGCAGCACGAACAGTCCATCACCGGTGAGCACCGACCCGACGGCGACTTCGTCGGTGAAGAGGATCTGGTACCAGCTGTAGAAGAACCCCTCCGCCGTCGGAGAGATCAGGCCTGAGACGAGCCGCTGGCTCACGCCGGCGACGATGAACAGGCCGATACCGCTGCCGACCCCCCACTTGCTGACGACCTCGTCCATGTACAGGAGGAGGATACCGCCAGCGAAGATCTGGAGGAACATCAGCACCTGGACCTGCGAGCCGACGAACTCGAGCCCACCGAGGACTAACTGATCCTGGGCTGGCAGGAAGCCGCCGGCGAACACCATCGGAAGGGCGGTCAGCGCCGTCATGACGACGACCAGCAGCTTCTGGAGGCCCTGGTAGAGGACCTGGTCCCGGGGGTCGTCGGTGTCGAGCCCGAGCAGGTTTGCGCCCCCGAGCAACTGCATGACGATGCTTGCCGTGACGATCGGTCCGATACCGACCTGCAACAGCGAGCCCTGCTCACCTGCAAGGATCGCACGGAACTCGCCGAAGAGGTCTTGACCCCCGGCCGCGCCGAGGATGTCGATGTTCGTCAGGAAGAAGTACAACACGAGGATCCCCGCCGTCCACGCCAGCTTGCGCTTGAAGGGAACGTGCCCTTCGGGACGCTTCACTGCGGGCATCCGCGTCAGGACCGGTTCAGCGGCTTCCTTCCATCCCATACGTTAGTCCTCGTTCTGTTCGTCTTCGTCGTCTTCGGCGTCGGCCGCTTGCTCCTCGGCGCGTTGCTTTCCGCGCTCGGAGAGGACGGCGTCACCGCCGGCCTCCTCGAGTTTCTCCTGTGCGGCCGCGGAGAACGCGTCTGCCGTGACCTCGAGCTGGTTGCGGACCTGTCCGGAACCGAGGACCTTCACGACGTCGACCTCGTGGCCGTCCTCGACGATGTCACGAGCGTCGAGACGGTAGCCACCGTCGTCGAGCTCTTCGGCCTGCCCCTCGGCAGCGTAGAGGATCGCGTCCTCGTCGAGCTTCTGGACGTCGATCTCCGCGACGTCTTCGCGGATGCCCTGGGGGCGCTTGAAGCCGTGTTTGCCCTTCGGTTCGTAGTTGTGGAACTCGTGTTTGCTACGGCCGGCGCGACCGCGGCCACCGCGGTGGCCCGCTCCGCGTCGGTTCTTGTGGGAGCCACCACTGTGCGTGCGCGATCCGCGCTGGCGTCGTTTTTTGCTCGTCATGGTTATCGCATCGATTCTAAGAGGTCGTTGATTTCCTCGGTTGTATGCTTTCCGAGTTGGCCGCCCTCGACGGTCGGCTTCTTGATCCCGTCGTGGCCGCCACGCGGCGGGTGCAGTCGCAGCGTCGGCGACAGCCCCTCGTCACGAAGCGTCGTCTCCTCGGCGAGCAGTGCCTCGGCGAGCGCATCGAAGTCGTCGTACTCCGTGTTCTCGGCGAGCCACTCCTCGTCGACGTCGGCCTGCCGACCCTCGAGAGGCTCGGAGCGGCGCTCGAGCAGCGTCGCGAGCACGTCGGCGCTCGGTTCGCCGTGGGCGACGTAGTCGTTGACCTTCGTCACCATCCCCTCGTACGTGTCCGTCTCGGGGACGAGCGCGCAGTGGTTGACGCCGTGAATGTTCAGCATCTCCAGGGTGTCCTGGACCTTCTGCTGACGGTTCACTTCGCCACGAACCTGCACGACTGCCTTCATTGTTCGCTCACCTCGGCTTCCATGTCGGATTCGGCTCGCTCGCTCCCCTCACGGAGACCGCCCGGGTGACGCGACTGGGACGCGTTCTCCAGGGCGTTGAACGTCGCTTTCGCGAGGTTCACCGTGGTGCGGGTGTTGCCGTGGCTCTTGGTCCAGGCGTTCTCGATGCCGGCCAGCTCGAGGACGTGTCGGACGGTGTCGCTGGCGGCAAGCCCCAGCCCTTCGGGGGCGGGGATGACCTCGACCTCGACGGAGCCGGCTTTCCCCTTCGTGCGTCGGGTCAGCGAGTGGGGCCGGTCCGAGCGGTCCTCCCAGGAACCGGAGCCGCGCGGAACCTTGATCATGTTCAGCTTCGCGATACCGATCGCCTTCTGGATGGCAGAGCCGACCTGATCGTCCCGGCCCTCCGCGTAGCCGACGTAGCCGTCGCGGTTACCCACGACGACGACGCAGCGGAACTTGACGCGGCGCCCGGAGTCGGTCATGCGCTGGACCATGTTGATGTCCAGCACCTCGTCTTCCAGCCCCGGGAGGAGCTGGTCGACGAGTTCGGGCTCTTTCAGCGGCAGGCCCGAGTTGAGGGCGGCCTCCATCGTGTCGATGTCGCCCTCCTGGACCTTCCGGCCGAGACGGGTGACGGGCTGCCAACCGTCGTCGTTGTAGTCGTTTGCGCTCATTCTAGGATCGCCTCTCGTACCTCGTCGAAGTGTTCAGGGAGTTCGGTTGCGTCGAACTCGCCGCTGTACAGCGGCTCGTCGAGCTGTTCGGCGTACTCGGCGATATGTTCGCCGCGGGTACGCGACCAGTCCGCGAGCACCTCGTCGTTGTGCGGGATCTCGAGGCCAGCGTCGATCGCACCTTCCTGGACGGCGAACACCTTGTTGCCGGGCGTCGCCGTGTTGAGGCCGATGTCGAGGACTGCTTCCTCGAGGCCCGCTTCGACGGCGCGCGTACCGGCCAGCAGACCGGTCAGGTACGCCGCAGAAATGTTACTCGTGGGTGCGTCCCAGCCGTACTCCTCGAGATCGCTCGAGTGTGCGCTCGCGAGCGTCTCGTCGCCCTGTGGTCCGGGGACGATCAGCTGCGCCGTGGTGTGCTTGTTGCTCTTTCGAGCGACGAGGCGGGGCTTACCCGACTTCAGCAGGCGCAACCTCTGATGGTAGTCCGTCCGGACCTCACGGCGACGCCGCATCGGAACGTTGTATCGTGGTCCTGTCGCCATTATTGGTCACCGTAGTTTTCGTCGATGTAGTTCAACAGGTACCGGACGCTACGGAACTCCCCACCGCCAGCCTTCTTGTAGAGCTCGCGGTACTGCGTGGGCGTGATCTCGCCCTTGTCGCGGAGTTCACGCAGTTTCCGGCGCTGTGCGCGGATCTTGTTCTGCCACTCCTCTTTCTCGTTCTGGCGTGCGCCCTTCTTGCCCTTGCGCTTGCCCGGGCCCTTCTGGTGGCCGTAGGCACGCTTCTCGTTGCGCTCTCGGGCGCGACCGCGGGAGTTGCCCGTGGCGTCTTCGGCCTGGATGCGACCGTCCTCGACGAGTTCGCGGATCTCGTCGCGGGTGATCGCTTCGGCGATGTCGGCCTGGGCGTCGGGGTCGAACCAGACGCGGTTCTCGCCGACGTCCAAGACGTCGGCTGCGAGTCGCTTCTGTGCGGAGAGATCAGTCATCCGTTTCCACCTCCACTTCCACTTCTTCGTAGGTCGGGTTCAGAACGCGGACGCCCTGTTCCTCGGCCTGTTCTTCGATGCGCTCGCGTTTGCGAGCACCGACCGAGGAGGCGATCCGGACTGCCTCGCGGGAGCCGTCGACTCCCTCGAGGTCGTCGAGGTTTTCGACGTACACTTCTTCGAAGCCGCTTGGGTGTTTGCCACGAACGGCTTCGGGCGTACGGAAGCCGGCTTCGACCGTCGGGCCCTTGCCCTTGACGCCGCGGCGCTGCTTCGAGAGCTGACCGCGGGGTCGACGCCAGGATTCGGGCGTCCGCTTTTTCATGTGGTAGTCCTGACGGTTGAACTGCGGCTTGCCCTCGCTTTTGCGCCGCTCGAGGAGCCGTTCCTCCTCTTCGGAGAGGTCGGGCGTCTTGTCGACGAGCCCGCGGGGCTGCAGTTCGGTCTCGACGTCTTCGGCGGCCTCCGCTTCCTCTTCCTCGGGAGCCTCGTCTTCGATCTCGGCTTCGGTCTCTTCGGAGACCTCGAGGTCGCCGACGTCGGCCTTGATACGGGCCGCCAGCGCGTTGCCGATCCCGTCGGCCTCGGCCAGGTCGTCCTGGTCGGCCTCCTTGACGTCCTCGATGGACTCGTAGCCGGCCTCGCGCAGGGCCTCGGCCTTGCTCTCGCCGACGCCGCTGATGTCCTCGAGTTCCTGCGGTTCGTCTTCGGCTTCAGCGTCCGGTTCCGATTGTTCGTCTGCCATCTATTAGACACCCCCCTTCGCGGGTTTCTGGGTGATGTAGACCCCATCCTGGAAGACACGCGTGTCCTTGCCGCTGACACGCGTCAGCTGCTCGATGTCGGCCGCGGTCTGGCCGACGTCTTCCTTGTCGGGGCCCGAGAGGACGAGCTGCTCGTCGTCGACGGTGACCTCGGTGTCACCGTGAATAGTCGTGCGTCGCGGTGCCTTTTCGCCGAGGAAGTTCTCGATGACGACGTCGTCGCCCTCCACGCGGACCTGCATCGGGAAGTGGGAGTAGAAGACTTCCATCTCGTACTCCCAGCCCTCGGTCACGCCGTGGAACGCGTTCTCGATGTGGCTCTCGAAGGTGCCGACGGTCGCGTTCGTCTTCGCGTCCTCGGCGTCGCTTTCGATTACCACGCTGTCGTCTTCCACGTCGACGCTCACGTCGGGGTACCAGAGGCGTCGCGTAACGCTGCCCTCCGGTCCGTCGACGGTCACGTCGAGGTGGTCTTTCTCGACGGTTACGTTGTCGGGGATTTCCAGTTCGACTCGCATGATTAGTAGACGTATGCGATCACCTGGCCCCCAATGCCCTGCTGGCGAGCCTCGTAGTGGCTCATGATGCCGTTGCTCGTCGTAACGACGAGCGCGCCGAAGTCCCGAGCGGGGAGGTATCGCTTCTCCCACTTCTCGAACTCGTCGGCGCCGACACTATAGCGGGGCTTGACGGGGCCACACTCGTTGATCGCTCCTTTCAGTTCGACCTCGAACTGACCGGCTTTGCCGTCGTCGACGTACTCGAAGCCGTCGATGTACCCGCGGTCGTAGAAGACCTCGAGCACGCTGCCGATCTCGTTCGAGGCGGGCGTTACCTCGTGCGTGAGATGCCCCACGCTCTCGGCGTTGTCGAGCCCCGAGAGCGCGTTGCTGAGTGGGTCGTTGCCTGTCATATTATCGGTACTTCCTGAATCCCATGTCGCGGGCGATTTCTCGGAAGCACTGGCGGCACAGGTTGATGTCGTACTTGCCGACCAGACCCTGCTTGCGGCCACAGCGCTGGCACTCCTCGATCTGGCCGGTACGCTTTGCGGCGTGCTCGCCGGTCCGGTCGGCCGCGTCGGCTTCCGGTTCGGATTCCGTCTCTGGTTCTGATTCGCTTTCACTCATCTGCGGACTCCTCCACGGTTGCGTCGAAAGTCGACTCGAGGAACGCGACCGCGTCCTCGGTCGTGAGTCGGTGACTCGACGGGATCGAGCGGGTCGCCTTGTCGCGCTTGGCGATGCGGTAACCCGGACGGACCAGGTTGACGGTCACGTCCAGCCCGTAGATCCCGACGTTCGGGTCGTACTCCTGGCTCGGGAACTCGGTATGTTCCTCGATCCCGAAGCTGAAGTTGCCCGTGTCGTCGAACTGCGACTCGGAGATCTCCGCGAGCGGCAGAGCCTTCTCGAGGAACTCGTGAGCGTCCTCGCCACGAAGGGTGACCTTCGTACCGATCGGGTCGCCCTGGCGAATGCCGAAGTCGGGTTCGGTCTCTTTCGCCTGGGTGCGGACGCTCTCCTGACCCGTGATCTCCTCGATGATGTCCTCGGCTTTGCCGAGTTCACGGCCACCCTGACCGACGCCCATGTGGACGACGACCTTCTCGACGCGTGGCTCGCGCATCTCGTGGAATCCGGTGTCGGCTTCGCTCATTCGTCATCACCCGTGCTCACGGTTTCACCGTTCGCGTTTTCAGAGGACGAGTCCTCGCCCGTGAAGTTCTCGTCGATGACGACGACGTACTCCTCGACGGTCTCGAACCCGCCCTCGTCCGTCGAGACGGTGACGGTGTTCGAGCCGCTACCGAGGGTCACGTCGATGTCCTCGATCTCGCCGATCTTGCCGCCGTGGTTGCCACGAACGGCCGTCACGAGGGCGCCCTCCTCGTACGGGAAGTGCGCGACGATCGACTTGTCCTCGTTGTCGACGACGATCGAGTCCTTGGTGCTGTACTCGCCGCCGTCGCCCTCGACGAGGACGTTCGTCCCGTCGTGCAGCGTCAGCTGGGTGTCGCCGCCCGACACCTGCTGTTTGCCCTCGATCTTGCCGAGACGGCTCTCGGCGGCGTCCGCGTCGATTTCGGTCAGCGCGAGCCGACCGCCCTCGTCGGGGAAGACGCGGTAATACTCCTCTCGACCGGGGAACGCGATGATGTCGAAGATGCCGATCGGACGCTGCTCGTCGTTGATCGGCTCCCCGTTGACGAGGATCGAGTCCTCGGAGAGGGCGTACCGTGCTTCCTTCGTCGAGTCCACGTAGCCGAGCACGTCCCGCAGGAGGACGACGAGCGGCACGCCCTCCTCGCCATGGGGACCGGCACCGGCCTTGACCGTGAACACGTCGGTCTTCCGCTCGACCGGCCAGGTCTTCGGGACCGACAGTCGTTTCTGGTGTTTCGTCATTCGCTATCACCTTCGGTTTCGCCTTCGAGGCGTGCTTCGCGACGCTCGTCTTCGAGGTCGAGCTCCGTGATACGGACGTTCGACGGGTCCAGCGGTCGCGGCACTTCCTCGCCGTCCGCCGTCTCGACGGTGACGTCTTCGACGTGGATGACGCCGTCCTCGAGGATCGCACGGACGACTTCGCCTTCATCGCCGGCGTGGTCGCCGCGCATGACCTCGACCATATCGCCCGCGTTGACGCGGGTGCGTCGAGTGTCGTACTCCTCGCGGAGCTCGTCGGAGAGCGTCGCGTGCAGCTGCTTCTGTCGCTTGTGCAGCGGTGCACGCTCGGTCTGCGTTCGCTGTTTGTGGGGTTGCTCCGTCATGGTTCTATACGATCATCGTCGCGGTGGAGGCGATCGCGCCGAAGCGTTCGGCGACTTCTCGAGCGATCGGCCCCTTGATCTCCGTCCCGCGGGGCTCCTCGTTCTCGTCGATGATGACCGCCGCGTTGTCCTCGAACTTGAGTCGGGTGCCATCGGGCCGGCGGATCGACTTCCGCTGGCGGACGATGACGGCCTCGAGGACCTGGCGGCGCATCTCGGGGGTACCCTTGGTCACGGAGACCGTGACCTTGTCACCGATCCCCGCCTTCGGCTGGCGGTTCTTGGTGCCGTGGTAGCCCGAGACGCTGACGACTTTCAGTTCGCGTGCGCCGGTGTTGTCGGCACAGGTGACCAGCGAGCCCTTCTTCAGGCCCTGCGTGACGTCGGCTTTCATCGCCTCCATCACTGATCACCCGTTTCGCCCGCAGCGAGGTCCTCGTCGGAGAGGCCCGGCTCGGGTTCGGTCTCGCCGGTCAGCTCCGCGACGTCCTCGGCGGTCGCTTCTTCAGTTACTTCGACGACCACGTGCGATTTGGTCTTCGACAGTGGTCGGGTCTCTGCGATCTTGACCGTGTCACCGACCGAGAGCGGCTCGAGCACGCCCGGCACATGGGCCGGGATGCGCGAGCGTCGCTTCATGTAGCGGTCGTATTTCGGAACCGCTACGTCGTACTCTCGCTCGACGACCACGGTCTTGTCCATGTCCGTCGAGACGACCTGCCCCTCGAGGATCTGACCTCGAACGGACAGCTCGCCGTAGAACGGACACTTCTCGTAGTCGTATTCCTCCGGGTTTTCGGGTTCCGGAGGGGTTTCAACGTCTAGTCCTATTGCCATGGTGAATCACCATTCGTTTCCGTGCGTCGGGCGGGTCGTGAGAGCAAGCGCGATCCATCGACCGTAACGTAGGCCACGCCCTCGCCGGCACCGCGGCGGCGGTTCGTCGAACCGTCGCCGCGGCAGCTGGCGGCATCGCCGTCAGCTCGGTCTGCGGTGTCCGATCGCACGGTCGCCGCAGGTTGAGTGTCGGCCAGTTTGGACGCGGTCCCCAACCCCTTCTCGAGGTCGGCGGCGTCATCTGTGATCGCGAACTCGAACGTCGAGCCCGATTTCGGCACCATCACTACCCGAGACTCGCCATCGTCACGATCGGCGGCGATGCCGCCTTTCCACCGTTCCGCCTCCGGCGGAACGCAAACCTCGATCGAGAGGGTGTTGGTCGTCTCGATGACGACCCGCCCCTCGAGGCCGACCCGCGACTCGTCGTCGCTCTCGACGACGCGGACGGGGAGCCCGTTGAGTTCGTGTTGTGGCAGGGTCTCGGGTGTCAGTGCCATTTGTGTATTACTGTTCGTCTTCGTCTTCGTCCTCGAGGTCGCCTTCCTCGGTCTGGATCGTCTTGATCCGCGCGATGGTCCGGCGAAGCTCGCCGATGCGGCCCGGGTTTTCCGGGGCCCCACCGGCCGCGAGAACGGATTTCTGGTTGAGCAGTTCGGTCTCGAGCTCCTCGAGTTCTTCCTGCCGTTCGGCAGGCGTCATGTCGCGGATCTCTTCGACGTGCAGGATCGCCATTAGTCGTCACCTCCCTCGGACTCGTCTTCCTCGTCCTCCATCTCGGCGACGAGTTCCTCGGCTTCGGCTTCGACGTCTTCCTCGAGTTCCTCGAGTTCTTCCTCGACGTCCTCGTCGCCGCCGGGGACTTCGACCTCTTCGAACTCCTCGTCGGCGTCGTCGGCGTCGACTTCCTCTTCGATGACTTCCTCGACGACCTCTTCGTCGAGGTCGGCCTCGTCGGCCGGCGCCTCGGGTTCGGCTTCGGCCCCGGAGTCGGCCTCCGCGGCCTCGGCCCCTTCGGGCTCACCCTCGAGGAGTTCCTCGACGCCTTCGGCCTCGTTGGCCTCGACGGCTTCGGGAACGACTTCCTCGGGATCGAGGTCCTCGTGGATCTCGAAGTCGTCGGGCAACTGCGCGTCCGGCGGGATGATCTTCACCGTGACGCCGATCGTGCCCAGCTTCATGACGGCCGTCGCCTGCCCTTCGTCGACGATCTCCTCGGCGGGCTGGCCGTTGTGCTTGATGTAGCCGCGGTTGAACTTCTCGACGCGCGAGCGGGCACCCGTGACCTTCCCGGAGAGGACGATCTCGGCACCCAGGGCACCGGCTTCCATGATCCGGTCGATCGTCGTGTGACCGGCCTTCCGGAAGTACCAGCCACGCTCTAGGGCGTTGGCCAGGCGGTCGGCGACGATCCGTGCGTTCAGGTCGGGTTCGTCGACCTCCTGTACGTCGACCTGGGGATCCTCGAGGTCGAACTTCTCCTCGAGGGCGGTCGTGACCTTTCGGATGTTCTCGCCGCCTTTGCCGATGACCATCCCCGGCTTCTCGGCCTTGAGGACGATCTGGGTTCCCATCGGCGTCTTGGCGACGTCCATGCCACCGTAGCCCGCGCGGCCGAGTTCTTCCTGGAAGAACTCGTCGATCTGGGACCGCTGCAGGCCGTTTTCGATGAACTGTTGTTCGTCAGCCATTAGTTGTCACCCTCCTCGTCCTCGGATTCGGTGTCGGTGTCGGCCTCTTCGACGACGATCTCGACGTCGACCTCCGGCGTGTTCCACGCGGAGGCACGCCCCATCGCGCGGGGCTTGCGGCCGACCGACTCGCCGACCTTGTGGGCGGCGACGTGGACGATTTCCATCGACTCGCCGTCGAAGCCCTGGTGGTCGGCGTTGGCCTCGACGTTCTCGAGCAGGTCGAGGAACTCGTTCGAGACCTTCTCGGGGTACTTGCCTGCGTCCCACCCGTCGATGTCGGAACGGTGTCCGGCACCGGCGTTGTGGGACTTGAACGGGACCGACTGTTCCTCGTCGATCACGTCCTGGAGGTAGGCCCGGGCCTCGCCGACGGTTCGGCCCTTGATTTCGCGGGCGACCTCCTTGCTGTGCTTGTGGCTCATGTGACGCTCCCGGAGCATCGCTTTCGCGGTCGCGTCCGGATCCGCGTCGACTGAGTAGTTGATTCCCATACGATGATCACTTCAGTGGGACGAACTTCGAGGAGCGAGTCGCGCCGATCCCGGCCTGTCCGTGTTCGACGGACGTGCGGGTCAGCTGGAACTCGCCGAGATAGTGTCCGATCATCTCGGGTTCGACGTAAACGCGCTCGAAGGACTGGCCGTTGTGGACTTCGAAGGTCAGTCCGACGAACTCCGGCAGGATCGGCATGTCCCGCAGATGAGTTCGGATCGGCGCGTTGGCGGTCTCCTCCTCGCCTTTCTCGCGGGCCTCCTCGAGAAGCTTCTGCTTCTCGACGGAGAGACCGCGTTCGATACTTCGCCGCTTTCGTGCGGGTAGCAGTTCCGCGACTTCCTCGAGCTCCATGTCCTGCAGCTCGTCGAGCGTGTGACCGCGGTAGGTGAACTCACCTTCACGGCCGGTTCGGTACTCCTGGCTCATTTGTTTCCACCTCGACCGGTACGGCGCGAGGAGATGTCACCGACCTTCCGTCCCGGCGGGGCGTCCCGCGAGACGGACTTCGGTTTCCCGGGGTGCTGGCGACCGCCGCCACCGAACGGGTGGTCGACGGCGTTCATCGCGACACCGCGGACGCGGGGCCACTTCGTGCCTCGCGCTTTCATCTTGTGGTACTTGTTCCCTGCCTTGACCATCGGCTTCTCCGTGCGACCCCCACCGGCGACGACGCCGATGGTGGCTCGGCACTGCGGATCGAGGCGCTTGACCTCGCCGCTTGGCAGCTGGACGACCGCGGCGTTGCGGTCGTGGGTGATCAGGTCCGCGTTGACACCCGAGGCGCGGGCGAACTTGCCGCCGTCGCCCTGGTTCGCCTCGACGTTACAGACGGGGACCCCTTCCGGAATCTCCGCGAGCGGGAGCGTGTTGCCCGGCTTGATCTCCGCGGAGACGCCGACCTGGATCTCCTCGCCGACGCTGATGCCTTCCGGGACGAGGATCAGACGCTGATCGCCGTCCTCGAACTCGACGGCCGCAACCGGCGCCGAGCGGGCGGGGTCGTGTTCGATGTCGACGACCGTCCCGCGGACGAGGTCGTCGTCTTCCTCTTTCTTGTGATCGAGCTTTGCCTTGTATCGGTGCGACGGGGCACGGAACGTGGAGGTACCGCGACCGCGTCGTTGTCCGAGAATGCGTCGTCCCATCGTCAGAACACCCCGATTCGCGAGGCGACTTCCTGTGCGTCGTCGTCCTCGGAGAGTCGAACTGTCGCTTTCTTCTTGCCGTTCATCGTTACCTGGGTGTTGATGTCGTCGACGGAGACCTCGAAGCGCTCCTCGACTTCGTCCCGAATTTCGGGCTTGGCGGCGTCGGGAGAGACGACGAACTGGAGCTTGTTCTCGAAGTCCATGTCGTTCATCGCCTTCTCCGTGACGAGCGGGTGCTCGATGACCGTACTCATCGTTCTGCCACCTCCTCGAGAGCGCTTTCGGTCCAGACCGTCAGTCGACCCGGCTGTGCGCCGGGCGCGAGGTCCTCGGCGTTGACCTCCGCAGCCGTCGCGACGTCGGCGCCGGCCAGGTTTCGAGCGGCACGGGACGGACCCGTCTCGCTCGAGGTGACGAAGAGGATCGACGTGGGCTCCTGGTACTTCCGTCCGCGGGTCTTCCCACGTCCGGAACGGACGCCCCGACCCTCGTCGGCGCGTTCGATGTCGGCCTCGAGACCGGCGGCCTCGAGGAACTCGACGACTTCGCGGGTTTTCACGAGGTCCTCGAACTCGTCGTCGACGACGACGGGCAACTCGAGGTCCTCGTCGAACTCGTGGCCGCGCTCGGCGACGAGTTCGGCGTCGGTCGTCGCAGCGATCGCGCTGCGGACGGCCAACTTCCGCTCTTTGGTGTTCATCGATTCGGTCCAGTCCTTCTCGGCCTTCGGCGGGTGGGCCTTGCGTCCCTTGACGGACTGGGGAACGCGTCGGGCGCGTCCGTCCTGTCGTGGGACGTGGGCCATCCCTCGGCCGCTGCCGAACGATTCGGCCGGCGTTCGGAGGCCGGCGAACTCGTCGGCACCGTAGTCCTGTTTCCGGTTGGCCTGGGCGGCCTGTACGGCGCGGGCGATCAGGTCCGGGCGGTACTGCGTCTCGAAGACCGCCGGAAGATCGACCGAATCCGCGTCCGAGCCGTCCAGGTCGTATACTGTTGCTTCCATATGTTATCCCTGGTTGGATGCGGTGGAGACGTACCGGACCTCGGGATCGAGGCGCGGCTGGTCTCCGGGTCGGATCGCCGGGCGGAAGCGTACGAGACGCTTCTCCGGCCCGGGGAGCGAGCCCTTGATCAACGCGTGCGGCCCGTCGACTTCGCCGTAGTTGACGAAGCCGCCGTCGACCGTCGCGTCTGCGCCCTCGCCCATGTCGACGAGGCGCTTGTTGAGTTCCGTCCGCTGGTGGTAGCCGGTCTGGCCCTGCTGTGGGACCGTCGACCGGACGCGGGACGGATTCCAGGGACCGAGGTTCCCGATGCGGCGGCGCCATCCCTGCCGGGCGTGTTTGCCCTTGCGCTTCTGGACGCCCCAGCGCTTGACGGGACCCTGGGTCCCTTTCCCTTTCGTGACGCCGCTTGCGTCGACGTACTCGCCGGCGCGGAACACGTCGTTCATGACGTGTTCGCCACCGTCCCCGAGCAGCTCGAGGCCGAAGTCGACGCGTTCGTCGACGGAGCCCCCGCCGATGCGGGTCTCCATGACGTCCGGCTTCTTCTTGGGCACGGACGGTACCTCGCTCGGTACCGTGTGCGTGATGGCACGAACGTCGTCGACGCGCCCGTTCTCGAGCAGTCCGCGAAGCTCGTCTGCGGCGGCGTCGCTGTCGTAGTCGTCGCCGGGGAGGTCCAGGACGCGATCGAGTTCGGGTGCGAACTCGTCGGTCCAGACCTCGGTTACGGGGTTCATTCCGTACGGCGTGTCTTCGTACGCACGCAGGGCGACGGCGCGCATCGGCGGCGTCTCCACGATCGTCACGGGGACGGTCTGTTCCATCCCCTCGGTCGGCGAGTTCGCTTTATCGTCGACCATGACGACGTGGGTCATGCCGGCCTTGTAGCCCGCGAAGCCCTGGAGCGTCGGCTGTCCGTCAGTGTCCGGCCACGAGTTAAAGCGCGGAACCTCCGAGGAGGCGCGCTTCCGTGGGCCGAACCCGAGTGAGCCTTTCCGTGGTGCGTTTGATTGTGGCATTCTATCACTCTCTCAGTGAGAGGGGAGCGAGCGTGGCGAACACCGCTTCTTCGGTGCGCACCACGTCGCTTCCCTGATCCGGAACCGTGTTTAGCCAGAGGTCGAACCCCGGATCGGCCGGTGTGGGTTCGACTCCGTCGTCCGCGTCGGAATCCCCTCGATCCGATGGATCCGGATCGACGGCGACGGCGGACGCCTCGATTCCGAGGATATCCGGCAGCCCTCTCTCGGGCGCGCCGAAGGCGACGGTCAGACCGTCGTCCTCGATGCGTCCGGCCAGCGTCTCGAGCCGCCCCACGGTGAGTTCCTCACCGTGTCGGGAGGCGGCGATGCGGACGCCGGCGTCCTCACGGCCGAGTGCTGCCGATAGGTCCGTCCGCTCGACTGAAAGCCCCGGAAGGGGGCGATCGACGAGCTTCGCCCGGACCGGTCGTCGCGAAGAGATCCTGACGGTCACGCGCTCCCCCTC
The DNA here is from genome assembly GCF_000226975.2 of Halobiforma lacisalsi AJ5. Lineage (NCBI taxonomy): Archaea > Methanobacteriati > Methanobacteriota > Halobacteria > Halobacteriales > Natrialbaceae > Natronobacterium > Natronobacterium lacisalsi. The sequence continues at coordinate 2,866,763 of NZ_CP019285.1, forward strand.
TTCGACCTCCATGTCAGGAGGGGTGTTGAGGGAGATCGGGTGTTGCATTCCGCAATTGACCCGGACGCGCCCTTCAGGTCCGACCTCGGTCACGATCCCTTGTCTTAACGACCCCGAATCGTTCGATTCGGAGCCGGTCCGTGACACGGCGCGGAGCGGCGGCAAGACGCCGACGTACTCCAGTTCGTCTCGCATCCCCCAGGCCTCGTTTCGGAGGTAGGGGGGCGTTGCGGCGTACCGCAGGACGGTACTGACGAACCCGTCGCCGAACCGCCCTGTTTCGCCATCCCGATCGGGATAGACGATCAGGCGATCGACCCGGTAGATCGTCGCCGCGCGGGCGACGTATCCGAGCTTGCGAGTTGCCTCGCGTTTGTCCTCGGCTTCCCGGGTGAGCGACGACGGCACGAGTACGCTGACGGTCATGCCGTGACGCTTCGGCGCCGCGTCACTAGACTGTAGCGATGTATTGCGGATAGGGTCTTAAAAGGATAGCGGATTCGAATACGGCTGTGAACTCCTCACAGGCCTGAATTCGTGGGGAACGGACACATACCAGTCACGGAAAGAAAGCCGGGTTCCGGCGAACCGTTTCGGGGCCGCCGGAACTCCCCGAGGCGGCTCGAGGAGCGGCCGCGTCTCGCGGCCGGACAGCCGCGTTTCGCTCGCTCGAGGTCAGTTCACGTCTCGTACCCGGACAGGGTCACCTCGCCGAAGGTGACGAACGACGTGGTGCCCGCCGGATGGGGCAACTGGTCGGTCGCGGCTTCCATCAGCAGCCACGCGATCACGCGTTCGCCCTGGATCGGGTCGCCGTCGACGTACTGTGCCGGGTGGTAGAACGACGATTCGACGTCCATGTCGTCGATACGCTGTTCGACGCCGATTTCGCCTTCCTTGCGCCTGACCACGACGAGTTCCTTGTCGTGATCGAGGGGAACGTCGATCGTCTCCGAGCCGTTCGGGTTCGTGAATCGCGCGATCATGCCGGGTTCGCCCTCGACGTAGAACTCCCCGTCCGGTCTGACCCACTCGTCGCCGTCGAAGACCTGGACGTCGACTCCCTCCGTCGTCCCCGGCGTTACGTCCATCGCGATACAGGAGATGTAGTGCTGGACGACGCTGTCGTCGTCCTCCCCGACGTATTCGGTGACGAAGCCGGGTCCCTGTCGACGCCAGACCGGCATGAAGACGCCGTCGTCGTAGAAGTCGTAGGAGATGTCGTAGTTGTAGGGGCCGAAGCGGTGACCGGAGTGGAAGTCCTGACTCGAGCGCCCGTGCGCGCCCGTGTGATAGTGCGACCGGAACCGGAAGCCGGCGGGGCGACCCGGCTCCTCGGGGTACTCGATGACGCCGATCGGGCCTGGGCCGCCGAAGTCGACGCTGTGGATGTCCCAGAACAGCAGATCGCCGTTGAAGACGGGTTCGTCGTCCGGGAAGAACCACTCGCGCGTGTTTTCGTCCCCCCGCGGCGGAAGCATGTACCCGGTGTAGGTCACCGGGGTATCCAGGGTCTCGAACACCGGCCGACCGCGGTAGGAGGCCGTCACTTCGATCCCGTGAACCCCGGGCGGTTCCCAGTCGATGTTCCACCCCGCTCGGTCGAACGAGTCTTCGGGTTCCTCGATCCGGTGGAAACCGTCGTTTGCAGTGTACCACGGCCGCTGCTCGAACGGAACGTCGGGGAGCTCCCCGACGACCGATCGATCCGCCGTGGCGACGCGGTCGGCCAGTTCGTTCGGCGGGTACTCGACGAACCGATCCATCCGGACGACGTCGACCACTTCGCCGGCCTCGTCGTCGCGAACGTCGAGGTAGGCCGCAACTGCTGTGAGTCCGTCGTCCCCGACGACGAACAGGACGATGGGGCTGACCCCCGCGTGTTCGATCCCGCGTGCGGACGTGATCTCTTCGGCGACCTTGAACAGCGGATACCAGTCGTTGCCCTCGATCTGGTCGCGGACCCGCGAATCCTCGAGCGCCGTCCGCAGGCGCGCTTCGCCGAGCTCGTCGGCCTCCCAGGCCGTCCAGGAGACGTCGTGCGGTTCGGTCACCGTCGCCCCGACGAGTTCGTCCCGTTCCCGATCGACGAGCCCGTAGGCGACCTGCCGATCGCGGACGGTGACGTCGAACGCCCCTTCATCGATTCCGCCCTCGATCTCGACGGCCGGGCTCCCCTGCACGCTGATCGCGTCGAGCCGTTCCGTGAGCGCGTCGTAGGCTTCGAACCCCGACAGGAAGTTCCCGACGACCTCGTTTACGTCCGGGTCGGACAGCAGGACCTCGAGCGCCCGTCGCTTACGGTAGGTGTACAGCATCTCGTAGTTCGAGTTGTCGAGGTCCCGTACCGACAGCCGCCGAGCGTCGAGCGACTCCGTTCCGCCGCTTTCCGCCTCGGTCTCGTCGCCGGCCACATCGATCCGTCCCCGCATCGATTGGCTGTGTGGCTCGCAGTAGTACTCGCTCATCTCCTCGCTCGCGACGAACTCGACCGTCTGACTCTCCTCTTCAGTCGAGACGAGGTCGGTCGGACCGACGAGGTCGTTGCCGGCCTCGTCCTCGATGGCGAAATTGTGCGCGACGCCGTCGACGTTCGTCCACGTGAGGGTGTACTCCGCACCCGGCTCGAGCACGAGCGTCGGGTTCGTTTCGCCCTCGATCTCGGCCGGCGCTCGCCCGACCCAGCCGCTCGTTTCCCCGCCGAGGCGAATCTCGCCGTCCTGCCCGAACGCTGTCCCGCTTACACCCATCGCGGCTCCCGCACTGGCTGCCGTCTGCATGAACCGCCGCCGATATACCTCTCGTACGCTCCCGTTATCGCCATTGGTATGTTTTACCATGGCTTGCTTGGGGTCGCCCGGCAACCGGAATAAACTACCATTTTCGTTGTCACGGAAACACCGAATTTCGATCCGGGGCCCCGAAGTAACACTCTGTTGTCAATTTCCTAAACACGTGTTTCGCTTGTGCTTGCGAGAGCAAGATCACGGATCGAGGAGTCCACCCGGCTCAGCAACGGTCGACGGTCTCGATCACGGTCGACCGACATCCGCTGTCTCTATCCAGTATTGACTCTGACTGCGGGGGAAGTGTCGCAAGTGAAAAGACCGCAGTATGCCCGCGCTCCGGCCATCGCTCTCGTCCCCTAACCGCCCCACGGTATCGTGTTCCACTGTGTCTAACTCCGATCGATTCGCAACCCTTATACATCCCTCCGACAGTAGGTGTAAGTGCAGCAGGGCGCTGGTAGTGTAGTGGTATCACGTGACCTTGCCATGGTCACAACCTGGGTTCAAATCCCAGCCAGCGCATTTTTGGGAGAACAACGACGACGAGCGAAGCGAGGAGTCCGTTCACCCAAAAATCGTCCTGGATTTGAATCAGGTCAGTCGCAGTGACGAGCGAAGCGAGGCAAGCGTCTGACTGTGGTTCAAATCCCAGCCAGCGCATTTCTCTGCATTCAAACTCACGAGCGATCGCGATAGCGTGTCGCGAGTACGCCCGAACCCGAACACCGGAAATCACTCTTGGAGTTGAACGGGAGCGGTCGCAGCGCCGAACGGAGTGAGATGATCCTCCGTAGTCGCGAGCGAAGACCGTGTCTCGAGTCCTATCAGAAGACCGCTCGGCCGACTCGAGGGTGGGACAGGGTTCGAGCACCCGACTGTGCCTGCTGTTCCCACCGTTCGTCCGGCCGGCGCCACCGACTCCTAGCCGGCCGAGTAGTTCACGAATGAGTACTAATGTAGCAGGCGGTTGGCTTTTATGCCAGAGCTAACTATGGATCAATAGACGATTGACCACCAGATAGCAATGCAGACTGAAACCCCACTCCCCGATGACGCGGACGACCTGCAGTACGACCAGCGCAACGACAGGTACGTCTTCCACCACGACACCGACGGCCCCGCGACGATCACGACGACGATCGTCCACGCCCTGACGTCGATCACCGAGACCGACGTCTCCCAGGGTGAGTTTTCCCTCTACGACAGCATCGATCCCGACGCGCTCGACCGCCTGTTCCGACCCAAGGCCGACGGCACCGAGCGTACGAGCGGCCACGTCGCGTTCACGGCGCTCGATCACGAGGTCTACGTCTACGCGAACGGCGACGTGATTATCTATCCGCCATCGAACTGAGGGCGGTCCTTTCTTCCATCTTCATCGTTCCACGTGTCCGCGTGAGTCGCATTGCCCCTCCCCGCCCATTTAGAACCGTGGCGGTCCTTCGTGGACGTATGACCGTCATCGCACTGTTGAGCGTCGCCCCGGTGATCGAGGAGAGCATGGCCGACGACGTCGCGGACGCCGTCGCGGCCCTCGAGGGATACGACGTCGAGTACGAGACGAACCCGATGGGGACGGTGATCGAGGCCGACGACGTCGGGGAACTGTTCGCGGCGGCCCAGGCGGCCCACGAGGCGGTCGACGCCGACCGGGTCAGTACCGTGTTGAAGATCGACGACAAGCGCGACCGCGGGACTACCGCGTCCGAGAAGGTCGACGCGGTCGAGGAGGCGCTCGGCCGGCCGCCGACGAACAGGGACGGGGAGGGCAGCTAGGGTGGTTTCAGCGGACGAACCCGCCGGAGGGAAAACACTCAACTCCCGGCCGGCCCTGCTCTCGCGTATGGAACGTACCACCATCGACGTCAGCGGAATGTCCTGTAGCGGCTGCGAGGAGAACGTCGTCGACGCGCTCGAGGCGCTGTCGGGGGTCTCCTCCGCGACGGCCGACCACGAAGCCGGCGAGGTACGGGTCGAACACGACGGCGACGCGGTCGACGAGGCGACGATCGGCAACACGATCGAGGACGCGGGGTACGAGCCCGCAGTTTGAGACGAGGGCGCGCTGCCGACGAGAGAACGGGAACGAGAACGGGGACGAGTGTCGAGCGATAGGGCCCTCGCGAGAACTGACAAACTGTTTTACGCCGGAGGCTGAAGGACGGCCATGGAGAGTCTGAACCGGATGGCGATCGAACTCGTCGACGAGGCCCTCGAGTACGCCGAGGAGCTGAACGTCGGCGGCTACGACCTCGAGAACGAAGCGACCGTACTGGACTTCGGGATCGAGTTCGACGGCGGCGTCGAGGCCGGACTGCTGTTGACCGAGATCCAGACGGCCGGGATGGCGACGCCGAGCCACGAACTCGACGAACTCGGTGGCGCGCCGATCCCGTACGTGGAACTGACGACCGACCAGCCAGCCCTCTCGCTGCTGTGTTCCCAGAAGGCCGGCTGGGAGCTGACCACCGAGGACTTCGAGGGGCTGGGCAGCGGCCCCGCGCGAGCGCTGGTCGCCGAGGAGGACGAGTTCCGCCGGATCGGCTACACCGACGCGTTCGACCTGACGGCGCTGGCCGTCGAAACCGACGAGTTGCCGACCGAATCGGCCGCCGCGCAGGTCGCGGACCTCGCGGAGGTCGAGGAAAGCAGCGTCTTCCTGCTCGCCTATCCGACCGCCAGCACCGTCGGGAGCATCACCAACGCCGCTCGGGCGGCCGAACTCGCGACCTTCCGGCTGTCCGAACTCGGATACGACCCGCTAGATATCGTCTCCGCGACCGGCCGCGCGCCCGTCGCGCCCGTGGCCGACGACGAGGCGACGGCCATCGCGCGCACGAACGACGCGATCGCCTACGGCGGGGTCGCCCACCTCACCGTCCGGGAGGACGCCGACGTCTTCGACTCGATCCCGTCGACGGCAGCCGAGGACCACGGCCGCCCGTTCGAGGAGGTCTTCGACGACCTCGAGTGGGAGTTCGACGAGGTTCCCTCCGACCTGTTCGCCCCCGCGAAGGTGACGGTCGACGTGATCGGCGGCCCGACCTACGTCTACGGCGAGACGAGCGAGGACGTGCTGGTGGAGTCGTTCGGTCTGTAGTCGCGATGGTCGAGTTCGATCGAGGCGACGCGGTCGACGGCGAGTTGTCGTCCCTGCTCGAGTTCCTGGAGCTCAAAGACGAGCGCCGCACCGGCTGGGTGCTCCGGGGCGTCGAGGAGCCGGAGTCGGTGGCGGCCCACACCTGGGGGACGGCGACGCTCTGTCTGCTGTACGCCGACCACGAGGCGGTCGACGACGACGTAGACCGCAGCCGAGCGGTAGAGATGGCACTGGTTCACGACCTCGCGGAGGCGCGCACCGGCGATGTTCCGACTCGCGCCGAGCAGGGGCGGGAACGGATCTCCGACACCGAGAAGGAACGGGCGGAACGGGAGGCGATGACCGCAATGCTCGCCCCGTTCGGACTCGAACTCGAGGACGATGGGGCCAACCCCGCGAGCGAAAACGCGGGGACGGACCTCTTTCACCTCTGGGAGGAGTACGAGCGGCGGGAGACGCCGACCGCCCGGTTCGTCAAGGAAATGGACCTCATCGAGAACTGTCTGCAGGCGCTCACGTACGAACGCGAGGGGCGTTACGACGCCGACGAGGACAACGAGCACTTCGACGAGTACGACGACCTGGACGAGTTCTTCGCGACGGCGGCGCCGCGATTGCAGACGACGTTCGGCGAGCGGCTGTTCGAGCGGATCAGGTCGGCCTACGAAGGGGAGATCGGGCGCGAGTGTCGGCTATAAGGGGTCGGCCTCACTCCATCGGGTGGACGTCGGTCACCGTTCCGACGCCCTTGCTCCGACCCTCCCGGAAGACGAACTTCTGTCCCTCCTCGACGAGATACGGACGGAACTTGAACCGGACGGTGGTCTCGCCGGTGTCGCCGGGGAGCAGGCGGCCGTTCTCCGGGTAGAAGGCCGCCGCTTCGCCGATCGTCTCGAGGTGGACGACCGGTTCGTAGCCGTCCCCGATCCGGGTCGGGTGGTTGAGCACCATCACCTCGGCCTCGAACTCGCGGACGGGGTCGGGGTCGGCCTCGCGCGGGAGCAGGACCATCCCCCGCTCGATGGCGCTCTCCTTGATCCCTTTCAGCGCGATGCCGACGATGCGGCCCGCCTGGGCCTCATCGACGCGGTGGTAGTGCATCTCGATGGAGCGCACCTCGACTTCATGGAACCGGCCGTCGGACATCGGCCCGATCAGTAGTTCGTCGCCGGCCTCGACCTCGCCGGACATCACCGTCCCCGAGGCGACCGCACCGACCCCCGTGACGGAGTAGCTGCGGTCGACGTACATCCGGAACTCGCCGTCGTCGTGGGCGGTCTTGGGCAGCCGATCGAACAGTTCGTCGAGCGTCTCGAGGCCGTCCATCGTGATCGCGCTGGTCTCGACGATGGGGACGACGCGCTCGCTGATTTCCTCGACGGCGGCGTCGACGCCGTGGCGCGAGACCCGCAGGGGCGACTTCTCGACGTCCCGAAGCAGGCTCTCGACCTCGCGTTCGACCTCCTCGACGCGCTCGTCGGAGACGGCGTCGGTCTTGGTGATCGCGACGATGGTCGGGAGGTCGGTCGCGAGCAGGACGCCGAGGTGTTCCCGCGTGGTCCGCGTAGGACCGTCGTCGGCGGCGACGACCAACAGCCCGTAGTCGAGTTTCTGCCCGACGAGCCCGCGGATCGTCGTCCGGAGCCAGGGCTCGTGGCCGACGGTGTCGACGAACGAGACCAGGCGGTCGGCCTCCTCGACGACTGCCGCACGATCGGACTTGCGGTTGGGGTTGCGGACCCGGACTGGCCCGTCGTCGTCGAAGCCGTAGACCGCGTACGAGAGGTCGGCCGACAGTCCGCGTTCGACCTCGTGGGGCTGGACGTCGAGGTACGCTCGCGTCGCGCCGTCGCCGTCGTCCGGCTTCCCCGTTACGAGCGAGCCGACGAGCGTGCTCTTCCCGTGGTCGACGTGGCCTGCGGTGCCGATCACGACGTGTTCGTCGTCGGTCTCGAGGACGCCGCCTTCCTGGATCAGTGCGACCCCGACCAGTCCGTCCTCGATTCCCCACGTCTGGACGTCGTCGATGTGGGCGTCGGCCTCCTCGGCGAGCAAGGAGAGGACGTCCATCGTCTCCGAGAAGGTATCCGGATCGACCCCGGCCAGGCCGCCGTCGTCGGTGACGCCGACGACGTAGGTCGCCTCGCCGTCGCCGGAGAGCAGTCGGTGTCGCAACTGCGCCGCCAGACTTTCCCGTCGTCCACCCTCGAGGTGGACGTCCCGTGAGAGTCGTTCCTTGAATTCGACGCTGCCACCGTCCTGTTCGCCACGTTCCAGGGCCCGCTCGAGGAGGGCCCGGTCACGGCTCATAGGGGCCGGTAACGGCCCACACGGCAAAAGCCTTCCCGTCCATTGGTACCTAATGTCACACTAACGCCGTGTATCAGCCAGTTTCGATCTCGAGAGATGGGGACACAGGGGGAGACGAGTCCACTCGGCGGCCTGGCACGGATCGTTCCGGGCCCGGTTTCAAGACGCTCGAGAACCTATCACGGCCATGAGCGTCAGCGGCCTCTGCCAGATCTGCGAGTCGCGACCCGCCGAACACCGGTGCGATAACTGCGGGACGCTCGCCTGCGATCCCCACTTCGAACCGGAGAAAGGGCTGTGTGCCGACTGTGCGGCCCGGGCGGATCCCGGACCCGGCCAGGACCGGGACGACGTCGACGTCCATCGGTTCTAACGTGACGTCGATACGTGACCATCTCGCGGAGTCGCTCGGCGTCGGCGAGACCCTCCGGGTCGTCCTCGAGGAGCGGGACGGTCGGCTGGTGGCCGACCACCCGCGGGAGGAGAGCCCGCTCGACATCGTCGTCGAAGACGGGGAGCGACTGGCAGCACAGTCCGCAGATGAACCGCTCGAGACCGGTGGCGAAGTCGACGTCGAAATCCAGGAACGGATCGTCGACGGCCGCGTCGTGGGGCGGATCGTCGATACGGCCGACGGGTCCTGATCGCTGCTACCGGTGCCGGTTCAACCGCTTCTTGAGCCGTTTTGCAGCCCGTTCGCTCGCCTTCGCGAACTCCTCGCCCCGATCCTCCCCGGCGAAAATGATCCCCCGCGAGGAGTTGACCAACCCGACGCCGCCCGCGAGGCCGTACTCGACGGCCGCCTCGGCGTCGCCGCCCTGTGCGCCGATGCCCGGCACGAGGAACGGGAGGTCGGGCACCTGCTCGCGCAGTTCCTCGAGTTCCTCGGGTTTGGTCGCGCCCACCACGAGCCCGACGTTGTCGTTTTCGTTCCACAGGTCGGCGAGCGCGGCGACCCGTTCGTAGACCGGTTCGCCGGTCTCGAGTTCCAGGTCCTGGAGGTCCTCGCCGCCGGGGTTCGAGGTCCGACAGAGGACGAAGACGCCGGCCTCCTCGTCGGCCAGGAACGGCTGCAGCGAGTCCCGGCCCATGTAGGGATTGACCGTGATCGCGTCGACCGTCTCGAGGATCCGTGCGTACTGGCGGGTCGTGTTCCCGATGTCGGCGCGTTTGGCGTCGAGCAGGACTGGGACACCTTTCCCGTGTGCGTACGCGACGGTCTCCTCCAGGGCGGCCCAGCCGTCCGGATCCTCGTAGAACGCGGCGTTTGGCTTGAAGACGGCGGCGTGTTCGTGGGTGGCGTCGATGATCCGTCGGTTGAACGCCCAGCGGGGCAGGTCGTACTCGTGGAGGTGGTCCGGAATCCGGTCGAGGTCGGGGTCGAGGCCGACGCTGACGACGCTGTCGACCGTCCGGATCCGGTCGTGGAGGCGATCGAAGAAGTTCATGCGATGTTGGACTCGAGTGGAGCCCCAACCGTCGAAAAGGTTGCTATCCTGCCGGAGGTCCAACGCCGGCGGCCGCGCGAGCTACCGATCGGTGCAGACTCATACTGTTGGACAGAACTACGTGAAGCCGATCGTTCCCCTGAAGTCGTCACCGGTGGCGACGACGCCGAATTCACGATCGACTTCGTATTGACTTCTGTCCGACAGTATCAGGCCTCGAGCAGTTCGATCAGGTTGTCCTCCGGATCACGGAGGAAACAGATCGTCGTCCCGCTCTCGGTCGTCCGGGGTTCGCTGATCGTTCGGACGTCGTCGGGCAACTCGCGGTAGAACGACTCGAGGTCGTCGACCGAGAGGCCGACGTGGACCGCGCCGGGCTGGTTGAGACCGGCGGCCGGCGAACCGCGGGCCTCGGGGTCGTACTCGACGAGTTCGATCCGGGAGCCGTCGGCCGCGAGGTGGGCGAACCGGGCGCTCGCGTCCTCGACGTCGACGGCCACGGAGAACTCCTCGCCCGCGACCTCGAACCGGTCGACGACCTCGAGACCGAGCGTATCGCGGTAGAACGGGAGGACGGTCTCGAGGTCACTGACGGTGATACCGACGTGGTGGGCGGCAGGGGCCTGGCGTGCCATGCCCGATCGTGGGGCGAGTAGCTACGAAAAACGTTCGACTCCGGGCCCGCGTTCGTCCCCGATACCTCCCCCTCGAGTCCGCGGGTCCGAGTCAGCCGGGGCGTTCGCTCCGGTCCGTACCGTTATCTCCCTGGCGTACGACCGTCCGGTATGCCCCGCGTGGCTCTCATCGCCCACGACGAGAAGAAACCGGATCTGATCGAGTTCGTCCAGGACAACGAGGACCTGCTCGACGAGTGCGAACTGATCGCGACCGGTACCACCGGAAAGCGGCTGCTCGAGGAGACGGACCTCGACATCGAGCGCAAGGCGTCCGGACCGCTCGGCGGCGACCTGATGATCGGCGCGGAGGTCGCCGAGGGTATCCTCGATGGTATCGTCTTCCTCCGGGACCCGCTCCAGGCCCAGCCCCACGAGCCGGATATCTCCGCGCTGTTGCGGATCTGTGACGTCCACGAGACCCCGCTCGCGACCAACCTCGCGTCTGCCGAGTACCTCGTCGAGGGGCTCGCCGAGTGAGCGGCCCCGGGCAGTGGCCGGCCAGGGATCCCGCCCAAGCCCGCAGTCGGTTCCGTCGCGTCTTTTATGATCGTGGCACCACCTCGTATCACCATGACCATCTACGAGAGCGACCTCCCCGGCGTCGGGAAGAAATACGAGGTCGAACTCGAAAACGGGGAACGACTGGTCATCGTGACCCACAATACGGGGAAACGGGAGGTCTTCACGAAAGCCGACGAGGACGCCGACAGCGAGAAGGTGTTCGAGGCGTCGGATCGGCTCGCGCGCAAGATCGGGACGATCCTCGAGGGGGCGTACTTCCAGCCGGTCCGGACCGACCGAGTCGAGACGATGCTGTCGGACGAGACGTTCATCGAGTGGTACGGGGTCGACGACGACGCCCAGCTGGCGGGCGTCTCGATCGGGGACGCGGAGGTCCGGGAGCGGACCGGCGTCTCGGTCATCGCGATCCAGCGCGATGACGAACTGATCACCCCGCCCACGCCGGAGACCGTCATCGAACCCGACGACACCGTCGTCGTCATCGGCGACCGGGAGGACTGTCAGGAGTTCGAACGACTGCTCCGCGAATCCGAGGTCTAAGCGACCGATGATGGCTCTCGTTGGAGGGGATCGATAGTGGCTGCTGAATCGACCGCACTGATCGACGTTGGCGTCCTCTTCGCTGCAGTCGGCTTCGCAGGCGTGATCGCGAACCGGATCAATCAGTCGGTGATCCCGTTTTACATCTTCGCGGGAATGGCCCTGAACCCGTACGTCCTGGGAGAACTGCCGTCGGTCGTCGCGAACGCCGTCGGGCAGGGATTCGATCCCTCGGTCTTCGGCTACGACCTCCTCGAGGCGGCAGGCGCCATCGCGTTGACCGAAACTGACTTCATTCACCTCGGCGCCGAACTCGGGATCGTCCTCCTGCTTTTCTTCCTCGGCCTGGAGTTCAACCTCGATCGACTGATCGCGGCCAGAGAGCGGATCGGCAAGGCCGGCACCGTCGACCTCGCAGTCAACTTCGGCGTCGGACTGGTCCTCGGGTGGCTGCTGTTTCGCGCGTTCCTGCCCGCCTTTCTCACCGCCGGCGTCGTCTACATCTCCTCGAGTGCGATCATTACGAAGTCACTGATCGATCTGGGCTGGATCGCCAACAACGAGGCCGACCCGATGCTCGGGACGCTCGTCTACGAGGACCTGTTCATCGCGGTCTATCTGGCGATCGCCACGGCACTCGTCATGGGCGGCGGCGACGTCGGCGAGGCGCTGGGACAGATCGGCGTCGCAGTCGGATTCATCCTCGTATTGCTCGCTCTCGTCTCTTTCGGCACCGCGTGGTTCCAGCGCAGCCTGGAAACGGACACCCACGAATTCCTCGTCCTGCGGGCGCTCGGGATCACGACGCTGATCTCGGGTGCCGCACTCGCCCTGGGCGTTAGCGAAGCTGTCGCGGCCTTCTTCGTCGGGATGGCGTTTTCCTCGACCGGCCACGTCCACGACCTCGAGAACTTACTCGAGCCGGTCCGGGACACCTTCGCCGCGGTGTTTTTCTTCTGGATCGGACTGCTCACCGACCCCGGAGTGTTTCTCGACGCGTTCGTCCTGGCCGCGATCGCCGCCGCAGTCGTGCTGACGGCCCCGTCGAAGCTCGTGAGCGGCTACCTCGGCGGCCGGATCTACGAGCTGAGCGAACGCCGCTCGCTCCGGGTCGGGCTCGGGATGACGACCCGCGGCGAGTTCTCCCTGATCATCGCAAGCATCGCGATCGGCGGGGCCGGCATCGGCCTCGCCGAGGGGACTGCCGAGGCGCTGTACGCCTTCACCGTCGGCTACGTGCTCGTCATGAGCATCCTCGGGACGACGCTCATGCAGTACTCGGGCCGGATCGAGTCCGTCGTCGTGCCCCGCCTCGAGGCCCGCCGCGAGACGACGGCCCAGCCGAGCGACGACTGAGTGGGACTCGGGTTGTCGTCCCGGTTCGCTCCGCCGCCGGAGCCGATCCGAAGGGATAACTTCAACCGCCTCGAGCCCTCCGTCCTCCCTATGATACGGGCGGTCGTCTTCGACCTCGATTACACGCTCGCGGTACCGACCCGGGATCGCGAGACGATCCTGCGGGAGGCCGTCGACGCCACCGGCGCACCGGAGATCACGCGCGAGGAGTACCTCGAGGTCCACGGCCAGCACCTCACCCGCGAGAGCCGTGAACCGATCTTCGCGGACTTACTCGAGGGGAGAGTCGACGAGGACGGAGGTGGAGACGGGAACGAAGACGGGGACGAGGACAAGGACGAGACCGAGGTCGGAGTCGTCCCCGAACGGCTCGCCGCCGCCTATCGCGAGACGATCGCCGACGCCCTCGAGCCCCTCCCGGGCGTCGAAGCCATGATCGCGGACCTCAGAGGGGAGTACCGCGTCGGCCTGCTCACAAACGGCCCCGTCCGCGCCCAGCGGGACAAACTCGAGACCCTTGGCTGGGAGGACGCCTTCGACGCTGCGCTGGTCACCGGGGAACTCGAGGCTGGTAAACCCGATCCGCGCGCGTTCGAGGCGATCGCGGCCGAACTCGACGTCGCGCCCGGCGAGACGGTCTACGTCGGTGACGACGTCGAAGCGGACGTCTACGGGGCGACGAACGCAGGGATGGCGGTCGTGCAAGTGCTCCTCGAGGACGGCCCCGACCCGGACCCGCGAGCCGCGGCTCACGTCGACCAGAAAGCGGTCGCGACGGCGATACCGGAGGTCGTCGCGAATCTGGACACGAACCGTAATTAGGTGTCGGCGTCGGACTCGAGGTTCTCCTGCTCCTGCTCCTGCCCCTGCTCCCCCTCGAGGCCGCGAACGACCGCACTCACCACGTCCGTCGCCCGCTTGACCGCCGCGCCGCTCTCGACGAACACGAGCGTCCGGGGCGGCTGCGTCGCCTTGGGTCGCACCCGAAGGTCCGCGGCCTCGGCTTCCTCGGCCGCGCGGTCCTGTTGCAGTTCGAACTCGAGATGGGCGCGATCCTCGTGGACGAACGTTCGAGCGATGCGTCGGCCCGCCGTCTCGTCTTCGTCACTCTCGGTACCTCCGTCGTCTCGAGCGTCACCGACTATTTCGACATCGTACGCGCGCGCTCCGTCGGCGGTCGGCTCGACGTCGGTATCCGCGTTGGTTACCGCAACGGCCGCAAAAGCTCCGTCTTCGCGGCCGTCGAGTTCGGAGGAGAGCAACTGGGCGATCCGCGTCCCGTCGGTGATCCGATCTTCGACCATGTGCGTCGGTCGGTCGGGCGGGGATTAAGAGTACTCGTCTTCGGCTTTTCCCGAGTGCGTCAGGCTTCCGCGTCCGAGTCGTCCTCCCCCAGCGCCGCCTTCGCGATCGGCGCGAGTTCCGAGACGTCGATCCCCTCGCGACGGGCGTAGACGACCGCCGCGGCCTCGATCGTCAGCCCGAGTTCGTCCTGGAGTCCGTTGATCGCGCCGACGGCCTCGTGTTTCTCCATCCCCTCGGCCACGAGCGCGTCGAGGACCTGCTCGAACGCCGATCGCTCCGTGAGAATATC